>NZ_JBEZIH010000021.1:46841-163545 GCF_040650935.1 Streptomyces sp. NPDC048565 | reverse complement strand
CCCGCCTCCGCGCAGAGGTCGTCCGTGATCCGGCGCAGTCCGTAGCCGGGTTCGAGGGTGACGAAGGTTTCACGTGAAACCGGGCCACCGCCCTGATCCATGACGTATGCCGTTCAGTCCTTGTCGTGTTCCTTGTCCGCGAGGACGATCACGCACACCGCCACGGCGATGAGCAGCGGTGTGTCGGCGTCCTCCCGCACGATGTCCACACCGTAGGTGTCGCGGACGGTCAACCAGCGCCGGGAGATCTGGGCGAGCAGCTCACCGTCGTAGTCGATGGCGAACTCGCGGTCCAGGATCTTCCCGCTGACGTCCAGCTCGGTGCCGTCCACCAGAGCCACCCGGTAGTGGTTGCGCAGGAGCGAGAGCCGCTTCCGCTTGACCTTGGCGAGCTCCTCGCCGTTCCGCTCGATGATCATCGTGTCGCGCAGGCTGATCAGCTTCTGGCGGATCTCCACCAGGACCCGGCCTTCCGTGTCCTTCAGCTCGAAGGTGTCACGGAGCCGCATGGCCTTTCCGTCGACGAGGAAGAGCTTCCGCCCGTCCGCATCCTCGATCCAGTAGTCGTCGCCGACGCCGAACAGTCGCTCACGTACGAGAAGTCTCATGGATCACAGGTTCCCCGATGCCCCGCCGGAATGCGTGCAGGCCGCGGTGCTGTTGACTGGTGACATGACAGCACGTGCACGTGTCCGCGCCCCCGAACTGATCGGCAAGGGCGGCTGGCTCAATACTGGCGACCGGCAGTACACCCTTGCTGACCTGCGGGGACGCATCGTCATCCTGGACTTCTGGACGTTCTGCTGCGTGAACTGTCTGCATGTGCTCGATGAGCTGCGTGAGCTGGAGGAGAAGCACCGCGATACCGTCGTGATCATCGGTGTCCACTCCCCGAAGTTCGTGCACGAGGCGGAGCACCAGGCCGTGGTCGACGCCGTCGAGCGGTACGAGGTGCACCACCCCGTCCTCGACGACCCCGAGCTCGCCACCTGGAAGCAGTACGCCGTCCGGGCCTGGCCCACGCTCGTCGTCGTGGACCCCGAGGGTTATGTCGTCGCGCAGCACGCCGGCGAGGGGCACGCGCACGCTATCGAGAAGCTGGTCGAGGAGCTGGAGAGCGAGCACGCCGCGAAGGGCACCCTGCGCCGCGGCGACGGCCCGTACGTCGCTCCGGAGCCGGTCGCCACCCATCTGCGATTCCCCGGCAAGGCGCTCGCGCTCCCCGACGGGGGTTTCCTTGTGTCGGACACCACCCGTCACCGGCTGGTGGAGCTGGACGCCGACGGCGAGACCGTACGGGGCCACTTCGGGACCGGCGAGCGTGGATTCGCGGACGGCCGCCCCGACGAGGCACGGTTCAGCGAGCCGCAGGGCCTCGCCGTCCTGCCCGACGGCAGGATCGCCGTCGCGGACACGGTCAATCACGCGATCCGGGCGCTCGACCTGGCGACGGGCGTGACGAGCACGCTCGCCGGGACGGGCCGCCAGTGGTGGCAGGGCTCCGCGACCGAAGGCCCGGCCACGGAGGTGGACCTCTCCTCGCCGTGGGACATCGCCTGGTTCGGCGGCCGGCTGTGGATCGCCATGGCGGGCGTGCACCAGCTGTGGACGTACGATCCGGAGGCCGGTGCCGTACGGGTGGCCGCGGGCACGACCAACGAAGGGCTGGTCGACGGGCCGGGCTCCGAGGCGTGGTTCGCGCAGCCGTCCGGTCTGGCCGCTGCCGGTGACCGGCTCTGGGTCGCCGACTCCGAGACCTCCGCGCTGCGCTGGGTGGACGAGGAGGGCGCCGTCCACACCGCGGTCGGTACCGGTCTCTTCGACTTCGGACACCGTGACGGCCCGGCCGGCCAGGCGCTCCTGCAGCACCCGCTGGGCGTCACCGCCCTCCCGGACGGTTCCGTCGCCGTGAGCGACACCTACAACCACGCGCTGCGGCGGTACGACCCGGAGAGCGGCGAGGTCACCACCCTGGCCACGGATCTGCGGGAGCCGAGTGACGCGGTGCTGGTGGACGGCGATCTGGTCGTCGTCGAGTCCGCACGGCACCGGCTGACCCGGCTGCGGCTGCCCGACGAGGCCGTGCGGGTGGCGGACCGGGCCCACCGGACCCAGCGGGCGGCCACCGAGGTCGCCGCCGGCACGCTGCGGCTGGACGTGGTCTTCCAGGCGCCCGCCGGGCAGAAGCTGGACACCCGCTACGGCCCCTCCACCCGGCTGCTGGTCTCCTCGACCCCGCCGGAGCTGCTGGCGGAGGGAGCCGGCCCGGGCACGGACCTGAACCGTGACCTGGTTCTCGCGGACGGGGTCACCGAGGGCGTCCTGCACGTGTCCGCGATGGCGGCGTCCTGCGACGACGATCCGGCCAACGAGTACCCGGCCTGCCATGTGCACCAGCAGGACTGGGGCGTCCCGGTGAGCGTCACCGCCACAGGGACGGCGAGGCTTCCGCTGGTGCTGGCCGGCATGGACGAGCAGGGCTGACGAGCGACGAGCCCGCCGCCGCGAGCGGGGCTCACGAGGGCGCCGCCGCCGCGAGCGGGGCTCACGAGGGCGCCGCCGCCGCGAGCGGGCTGACGGCGGCGGCGCCGGACCGTCGGCTCACCGGTAGCGCTTCTCGTCGTCCGGGACGACCGTGGTGGTGGGCGGCACGACCATGCGGCGGCGGCGCGCGATGCTCGTGTAGACGAAGACCCCGACGAGGCCGACGAGCATCATGATCCAGCCGACCAGGTCGACGTTGACGCTGTCCATTTCCCAGTCGGTGGCGAACGCGAGAATCGCCCCGGCACCGATCAGGAGAATGCATCCTCCGAGTCCCATGACTTCCGCCTCCTCGACGGCCCGGTGAATCCGGGCCGGTGTACGCCTCGCGTACCCGGCCCGGAAGCAACCATGTCCGGGGAGCGGCCCGGGCCTTGGAGGGATCAGGCCGCGAGGAACGCCATGAGCGCGTTGGCCAGAAGGTACGGGTCGTCGGCTCCGCAGAGTTCACGCGCGCTGTGCATCGACAGGATCGCCACACCGATGTCGACGGTGCGGATGCCGTGTCTCGCGGCGGTGATCGGGCCGATCGTCGTGCCGCAGGGCATCGAGTTGTTGGAGACGAACGACTGCCACGGCACGCCCGCCTTCTCGCAGGCCGTGGCGAATACGGCGCGGCCGCTGCCGTCGGTCGCGTAACGCATGTTGACGTTGACCTTGAGGATCGGCCCGCCGTTGGCCACCGGGTGGTGCGTCGGGTCGTGCCGCTCGGGGTAGTTGGGGTGGACGGCGTGGCCGGTGTCCGAGGAGAGACAGACGGTTCCGGCGAAGGCCCGGGCGCGGTCCTCGTACGAACCGCCGCGGGCGAACACGGAGCGCTCCAGGACCGTGCCGAGCAGCGGGCCGTCCGCGCCGGTGTCGGACTGGGAGCCGTTCTCCTCGTGGTCGAAGGCCGCCAGCACGGGGATGTACGGGAGCTCGTCGTCGGGCTGGGTGACCACGGCTGCCAGCGCGGCGGTCGCGGCGTGCACCGAGAGCAGGTTGTCCATCCGGGGACCGGCGAGCAGCTCACGGTCCCGGCCCAGATAGGCGGGCGCCTCGACGGGGTGCGGCATGAGGTCCCAGCCGGTGACCTCGGCGGGGTCGACGCCCGCCGCCTCGGCGACGAAGCGGATGAGGTCGCCCTCCTCGACCTCACCGAGCCCCCAGATCGGCTGCATGTGCTTCTGCCGGTCGAGCTTGAGGCCGTCGGGATTGGCGGACCGGTCCAGGTGCACGGCCAGCTGGGGGACCCGCAGCAGGGGCCGGTCGATGTTGACCAGCCGGTGCGTGCCGTCGCGCAGCGAGAGGCGGCCGGCGAGACCGAGGTCGCGGTCGAGCCAGGTGTTCAGGAGCGTCCCGCCGTAGACCTCGACGGCGATCTGGCGCCAGCCGTACGCGCCCGTGTCGGGCCGCGGCTTGACCCGCAGGTTGGGGGAGTCGGTGTGCGCCCCCACGATCCGGAACGGGGTGTGGGCGCCGGCGCCCTCCGGTACGTACCAGGCGACGATGGCGCCGCCCCGCAGGACGTACTTCCCGCCGATGGAGCCGTCCCACGCGTCCGTCTCCTCGACCTGGCGGAATCCGGCCTTCTCCAGCCGCGCGGCGGCCTCGGCCACCGCGTGGTACGGGGAGGGCGCGGCCATCAGGAAAGCCATCAGATCGTCGGTGTGCCCGCGGTCGAAGCGGAGGGGAGAGCTCATGTTCCTCACTTTAACGACGGCCCGTGAGGACGCCTCACCATGTACGGCGGCGGCCCGGGCCCGTGACCGGAAAGTTGCCCGGCCCATGACGGACGCCGCCGTCCGGAGGGATCCGGACGGCGGCGTTCGACAGGACGCGAGGACGGACGGGAGAACCTTAGAACGCGGCCTCGTCCAGCTCCATCAGCGAGTTGTCGACGGACTCGGCCAGCGCGCGCTCGCCGGAGACGCCCGGCAGGACGTTCGCCGCGAAGAACTTCGCGGCGGCGATCTTGCCCTGGTAGAACGCCGCGTCCTTGGCGGATGCGTTGCGCAGCTTCTCGGAGGCCACGACCGCGCCCTTGAGCAGCAGGTAACCGACGACGACATCGCCGGAGGCCATCAGGAGGCGGGTCGTGTTGAGACCGACCTTGTAGATGTTCTTGACGTCCTCACCGGTCGCGGTGAGGTCGGTGATCATCGTGCCGACGATCGCCTCCAGGTCCACCGCGGCCTTGGCGAGGTTGTCCAGCGAGCCGGACAGCTCCTCGTCGCCCTGGGCGCTCGCGAGGAACTTCTTGATCTCCTCGGAGAGGGCGTTCAGCGAGGCACCCTGGTCGCGGACGATCTTCCGGAAGAAGAAGTCCTGGCCCTGGATCGCCGTCGTGCCCTCGTACAGGGTGTCGATCTTGGCGTCACGGATGTACTGCTCGACCGGGTACTCCTGGAGGTAACCCGAGCCGCCGAAGGTCTGGAGCGACTGCGCGAGCTGCTCGTAGGACTTCTCGGAGCCGTAGCCCTTGACGATCGGGAGCAGCAGGTCGTTGAGGCCGTTGAGCGCCTTGGAGTCCTCGCCCGCGGCCTCCTTCACCTGGATCGCGTCCTGGACGGACGCGGTGTACAGCACGAGGGAGCGCATGCCCTCGGCGTACGCCTTCTGCGTCATGAGCGAGCGGCGCACGTCGGGGTGGTGCGTGATGGTGACCTTGGGGGCCGTCTTGTCCATGAACTGCGACAGGTCGGTGCCCTGGACGCGCTCCTTGGCGTACTCCAGCGCGTTGAGGTAGCCCGCCGAGAGGGCGGCGATGGCCTTCGTGCCGACCATCATGCGGGCGAACTCGATGATGCGGAACATCTGGCGGATGCCGTCGTGCTTGTCGCCGATCAGCCAGCCCTTGGCGGGGTGCTGGTCGCCGAAGGTCATCTCGCAGGTGTTCGACGCCTTGAGGCCCATCTTGTGCTCGACGTTCGTCGCGTACACGCCGTTGCGCTCACCGAGCTCGCCGGTGGTCCAGTCGAAGTGGTACTTCGGGACCAGGAAGAGGGAGAGGCCCTTGGTGCCCGGGCCCGCACCCTCGGGACGTGCCAGGACGTAGTGGAGGATGTTCTCGGACATGTCGTGCTCGCCCGAGGTGATGAAGCGCTTCACACCCTCGATGTGCCAGGAGCCGTCCTCCTGCTCGACCGCCTTCGTGCGGCCGGCGCCGACGTCCGAACCGGCGTCCGGCTCGGTCAGCACCATCGTCGAGCCCCACTGCTTCTCGACGGCGATCTCGGCGACCTTCTTCTGCGCCTCGTTGCCCTCGTCGAAGAGGATGCCGGCGAACGCGGGACCGGAGGAGTACATCCAGACCGCCGGGTTGGAGCCGAGCAGCAGCTCCGCGTAACCCCAGATCAGGGAGCGCGGGGACGTCGTGCCGCCGATCTCCTCGGGCAGTCCGAGGCGCCAGTACTCGGAGTCCATGAACGCCTGGTACGACTTCTTGAAGGAGGCCGGGACGGGCGCGGTGTTCGTCTCGGGGTCGAAGACCGGCGGGTTGCGGTCCGCGTCGGCGTACGAATCGGCGATCTCGTTCTCCGCGAGGCGGGTGACCTCGTCCAGGATGCTCTTCGCGGTGTCGACGTCCATCTCCGCGAACGGACCGGTGCCGTACAGCTTGTCGCGCCCGAGGACCTCGAAGAGGTTGAACTCGATGTCGCGGAGATTCGACTTGTAGTGCCCCATGGGAAGGCTCCGTAATCAATAGCAGTGGCGCGCAGCGCCCCGTGGAGGAGTGAGGATCGGGCGACGGACGGCCTGGCGTGGGTATATCAGCTGACCTCCACGATGATGCTACCCGTCAGTAATAAGACGCAACCCCTCAAGGTGCAGATGTGTCCGATTACTCTTTGCGGCATGTATGGCTACGACCAGAACCCGGGTGCACAGCAGCAGATGGGCGGCGGCTACGGCGAGCAGCCGTTGTACCCCGAGCCCTCGCCGCCGTCCCTGGCCGACGCGGTACGGGCCTTCACGACCGGTTCGCTCTCCGCGGAGGACTTCCAGCAGATCTTCGCCACGGCGAAGGTCTACTGCCCGCGCGGTGACAACCCCGGCTTCCTGGCGCTGCACAACACGCAGCAGCCGGTGATCCCCATGTTCACCACGCTCAAGGAGCTCAGGAGCTACGCGGGCAAGGAGTCCAAGTACTTCGTGATCACGGGCGCCGAGGTGATCGACCTGCTGCCGACGGGCTACGGCTTCGTCCTGGACATGGAGGGTGATCACCGCATGGTCTTCGACGCCAAGGCGGTGGAGCAGATGGTGGACTTCGCGATGCGCCGTATGTACGGCTGAGGCGTCCGCGCTCAAGGTCTCCCGAGGACCCGCACCGTTCCGGTGCGGGTCCTCGTCGCTGTCCGGGGGCGGCGGGAATGAATGTCGCCTTGCTAGATGTTCACCATTCAACTAAATTGGCAGCAGACTCCCGGAGGTGGCTTCCATGCCCGCAGTGACCGTCGAAAACCCGCTGACCCTGCCGAAGGTCGCGGCCGAGGCCGAGGCCGAGGCCCGCCCTGTACTGACCGTCACGACCGCGCCCAGCGGCTTCGAGGGTGAGGGGTTCCCGGTGCGGCGCGCCTTCGCCGGGATCAACTACCGGCACCTCGACCCGTTCATCATGATGGACCAGATGGGTGAGGTGGAGTACGCGGCCGGCGAGCCGAAGGGGACCCCCTGGCACCCCCACCGCGGCTTCGAGACCGTCACGTACATCATCGACGGGAGCTTCATCCACCAGGACAGCAACGGCGGCGGCGGGGCGATCGAGAACGGCGACACCCAGTGGATGACCGCCGGCAGCGGGCTCCTCCACATCGAGACGCCGCCCGAGGCGCTCGTCATGTCCGGCGGTCTCTTCCACGGCCTCCAGCTCTGGGTGAACCTGCCCAGGAGCGACAAGATGATGGCGCCCCGCTACCAGGACATCCGCGGTGGCCAGGTCCAGCTCCTCACCTCCCCGGACGGCGGCGCGCTGCTCCGTGTCATCGCCGGTGACCTCGACGGCCATGAGGGCCCGGGTATCACGCACACCCCGATCACCATGGTCCACGCGACGGTCAGGCCCGGTGCCGAGGTGACGCTGCCCTGGCGCGAGGACTTCAACGGCCTCGCCTACGTACTCGCGGGGCGCGGGAGTGCCGGAGCGGAGCGCCGCCCCGTCCGTACCGGGCAGACCGCGGTCTTCGGCAAGGGGTCGTCGCTGACCGTCCGCGCCGACGAGACGCAGGACGGCAACACGCCGGACCTGGAGGTCGTACTGCTCGGCGGGCGCCCGATCCGTGAGCCGATGGCGCACTACGGGCCGTTCGTGATGAACACCCAGGAGGAGCTCAAGCAGGCCTTCGACGACTTCCAGGCCGGCCGCCTCGGCACGGTCCCGGCCGTCCACGGCATGTGACCTGCCCCGCCGGGCGCGGATGACGCCGCGTACGGGCGGAGCCGGGCGTACAGGTGACGGCGCGTCACCCGTACGCCCGTGCGGAAGGGACACCGCTCCCGGCCCGTGATCGGGTGGGAGGGTGCCTAACCGGAAGCCCCTCCTGCCCGACGCCGCGCGGCGGACGGCCGCCTGGTGCGGTGTTCTGCTCCTGGTCGCCGGCGTCGTGGCCGTGGCCGTCTGGCTGTGCGTGACGCTCAAGACCGCGGTCACCCCGGTCCTGCTGGCGCTGCTCGGCACGGCCCTGCTCGGGCCCGTCCACCGCTGGCTGACCGCCCACAAGGTGAACAGATCGGTGGCGGCCGGGCTGACTTGTGCCGCGCTCGTCGCGGTGGTCGGCGGTGCCGGATACATCGTGGTCACCGCCCTCGTCGACACCGGCGACCAGATCGTGTCCTCGCTGAAGGACGCCGGGCAGTGGGTCATCGACCACTTCGACGTCGCGGGTTCCGCGAATGTGGACGACCTGGCGGAGAACGCCAAGGGCCTGGTCGAGAAGTTCGGCGCGAGCGCGGCGGGCGGCCTGCTCACCGGGATCAGCCTCATCGGGTCGCTCCTGACCACCGCCGTCCTGGCCCTGCTGCTGACGTTCTTCTTCCTGCGTGACTCCGACCGTGCCGCCCACCTCGCGCACGCGGTCGCTCCGCGCGGCCAGGGCGACCTCGTGGAGGCCATGGGGCGCAGGGCCTTCGAAGCCGTCGAGGGGTTCATGCGCGGCACCACCTTCATCGCCCTGATCGACGCGGTGTGCATCACGGTGGGCCTGCTGATCCTGCGGGTGCCGGGCGCGGTGGGCCTGGGGGCGCTGGTCTTCGTCGGCGCCTACATCCCGTATCTCGGGGCCTTCATCTCCGGTGCCGTCGCCGTGCTGGTCGCGCTGGCCGACCGGGGCTTCGTGATCGCGCTCTGGGCCCTGGGCGTGGTGCTCGCCGTCCAGGTGCTGGAGGGCCATGTGCTCCAGCCCGTCATCCAGAGCCGTACGGTCCAGATGCACCCCGCCATGGTCATGATCGCGCTGACCGCGGGTGCGAGCGTCGCGGGACTGGTGGGCATGCTGCTGGCGGTGCCGCTGTGCGCCGCCGCGTTCGGGGTGATCGGCGAGCTGCGCCGGGATTTCGAGGCCGAGGGCCCGGAACGCGCGGTTCCCGAGGGCTCATGAACTGACGCCGGCGCCCAGCTCCGCGGGCTCCGCCGACTCGTACAGCTCGAACCAGATCGACTTCCCCTCCCCCCTCGGATCCACGCCCCACACGTCGGCGAGCATCTCCATCAGCATCAGCCCGCGGCCGCTGGACGCCATCTCGCCCGGCCGCCGCTTGTGCGGCAGCTCGTCGCTGGTGTCGGCCACCTCGACACGCAGCCGCCGCCTGCCCCGCTCACCCGTCACCTCCGCGACGAGCAGCGCGTCCCCGTCCGTGTGCACGAGTACGTTCGTGGACATCTCGGAGACCATCAGCTCTGCGGAGTCGACCTGCTCCGCGTCCCCCCAGTCGTGCAGCAGCTCCCGCAGCTGCTGCCGGGCGGACGCGATCCGCTCGGGCTCCGCCTGGGCGATGGTCATGACCGAGCGCCGCGCCGGGGTCCTGCGCGTCCGCGCCCCCTCGCGGCGCAGCACCAGGACCGCGATGTCGTCCTCACGGCGGTCCGCCAGCGGCCCGGTCGTGTAGTGCGATCCGGGACCGTGGACCGTCTGCACGAGGGCGTCCGCGAGCTCCTCCAGGTCCTCCACGGGCTTCTCCAGGACCGGCCTGAGCCTGGTCCATCCGGTGGCCATGTCGTGTCCGCCGGTCTCGATGAGCCCGTCCGTGCACAGCATGATCGTCTCGCCCGGCCCCAGGACGACGCGGGTCGTCGGATAGTCGGCGTCCATCTCGACACCCAGCGGCAGCCCTCCGGCGGTCTGCCGGATCACCGCGGTGCCGTCGACGCTGATCACCACCGGGTCCGGGTGGCCCGCCCGGGCGACGTCGAGGGTCCCGGTCCCGGGGTCGGCCTCCGCGTACAGACAGGTCGCGAAGCGTGTCGCGTCCGACCGGTCCTCGCCGTCGAACGGGTCGTACGTCTCGGTCAGCCCGGACAGGAAGCGGGAGGCCCTGGAGAGCACGGCGTCGGGGCGGTGCCCCTCGGAGGCGTACGCGCGCAGGGCGATCCGCAGCTGGCCCATCAGGCCCGCCGCCCGCACGTCATGGCCCTGGACGTCGCCGATGACCAGGGCGATACGGCCGTTGGGGAGCGGGATCACGTCGTACCAGTCGCCGCCGACCTGGAGTCCTCCGCCTGTCGGGATGTAGCGCGCCGCCACCGTCAGGCCCGGTACATCGGGGCCGAGAGACGGCCTCATCGACCTCTGGAGGCCCAGCGACAGCTCGCGTTCGTTCTCGGCCGCACCGGCGCGGGTCAGCGCCTGTGCCAGCATCCTGGCCACCGTCGACAGTACGGAGCGCTCGTCCGGTGAGAAGGCCACCCGGTGCTGGAACCCCGCCATCCAGGCCCCCGTGGTGTGCCCGGACGAGATCAGCGGCAGGAAGGCCCAGGACTGGCGCCGGAACCCCTTGGCGAGGGGCCAGGTGGCGGGGAAACGCCGCCGGTACTCCTCGGGTGACTCCAGGTAGATCGCCTGGCCCGTCCGCACGACCTCGGCGGCCGGATAGTCGGTCTCCAGAGGCATGTCGGTGAACGGCTCCTCGTCACCGGCGTTCTGCCCGTGGTGCCCGATGACGGTCAGCCGCTCGCCCGAGATGCCGAAGAGGGCGAGTCCGTCCGGCGAGAAGCCGGGCATGGAGAGCGAGGCGGCGACCCGGAGGACCTCCTCGGTGGACGCGGCCTCGGCCAGCGCACGCCCCGCGTCCAGCAGGAACGCCTCGCGCGAGCGTCGCCAGTCGCCGGTGAGCGGGGTCTGCGCGGCGGCGCCCGCCGGGGGCTCGGCGACCTCCTGGAGCGTGCCCATCAGCACATATGTAAGACGGCCCGGGGTGTCCAGCGGGACCGGCTTCGACCGGGAGCGCACCGTGCGGAGGACCGAGCCGTTCTCGTCCATGATCCGGAGTCTGGCCTCGGCCAACGTGCCCTCGGCGATCGCGAAGTTCACGATGCCGTCGATCTCGTCCCAGTCGGCCGGGTGGAAGCGCGAGCGCACCTCGCCGCCGGGGCGGGTCGTTGGCTCGGCGGGCAGCCCCACCAGCCGTGCCGCCTCGGCGTCGAACGAGACCGAGCCCGATGAGCTGTCCCAGCTCCACAGGCCGGTTCCGATCGCAGCAAGGATCTCCTCGGTGCGCATTGCCCCACTTTAGGAAGATGTTCTCCGCGGTCGCCACCGAGGGAGACCGCCCGGCAGCGGCCTGCCGGGCGGTCTCCCCTCGGTGGCGACCGCGTCCCGGACAGCCGTGCGGCGACAATGCCAATGAAGCGCTGCGTCCATGGGCGGTAGCCTGGGGTGTCGCTACACCCCCGCCCCGCGAAGACTGGATGAACGACGATGCATCGGTACAGGTCCCACACCTGCGGCGAGCTCCGCGCCTCTGACGTCGGCACCGACGTCCGGCTGAGCGGCTGGCTGCACAATCGCCGAGACCTGGGTGGCATCCTCTTCATCGATCTGCGCGACCACTACGGTCTGGTGCAGCTCGTCGCCCGCCCCGGCACCGCCGGCAACGACGCCCTGGCGAAGCTGACCAAGGAGACCGTCGTCCGGATCGACGGCAAGGTCTCCGCGCGCGGTGCCGACAACGTCAACCCGGAGCTCCCGACCGGCGAGATCGAGATCGAGGTCACCGAGGTCGAGGTGCTGGGCGAGGCCGGCCCGCTGCCCTTCACGATCAACGCCGAGGACGGCGTCAACGAGGAGCGGCGCCTGGAGTACCGCTTCCTCGACCTGCGCCGCGAGCGCATGCACCGCAACATCATGCTGCGCTCGGCCGTGGTCGCCTCCATCCGCTCCAAGATGGTGGCCCTCGGCTTCAACGAGATGGCGACGCCGATCCTCACCGCGACCTCCCCCGAGGGCGCCCGTGACTTCGTGGTGCCCTCCCGGCTCAACCCGGGCAAGTTCTACGCCCTCCCCCAGGCGCCGCAGCAGTTCAAGCAGCTGCTGATGATCTCCGGCTTCGACCGGTACTTCCAGATCGCGCCCTGCTTCCGTGACGAGGACGCCCGCGCCGACCGTTCGCCGGGCGAGTTCTACCAGCTCGACGTGGAGATGTCGTTCGTCGAGCAGGAGGACGTCTTCCAGCCGATCGAGAAGCTGATGACCGAGCTCTTCGAGGAGTTCGGCAACGGCCGCCATGTCACCTCGCCGTTCCCGCGCATCCCGTTCCGCGAGTCGATGCTGAAGTACGGCAACGACAAGCCGGACCTGCGGGCCAAGCTGGAGCTCGTCGACATCTCGGACGTCTTCGCCGACTCCGGGTTCAAGGCGTTCGCCGGCAAGCACGTCCGCGCCCTCCCGGTGCCGGACACCGCGGGGCAGTCCCGGAAGTTCTTCGACGGCCTCGGTGAGTACGCCGTCGAGCACGGAGCCAAGGGCCTCGCCTGGGTGCGCGTCGGCGAGGACGGCACGCTGGCGGGACCGATCGCGAAGTTCCTCACCGAGACGGACGTCAAGACCCTCACCGAGCGGCTGTCCCTGGCCCCCGGCCACGCGGTCTTCTTCGGCGCGGGCGAGTTCGACGAGGTCTCCAAGATCATGTCCGCCGTCCGCGTGGAGGCCGCCAAGCGCGCCGGACACTTCGAGGAGGGCGTCTTCCGGTTCTGCTGGATCGTCGACTTCCCGATGTACGAGAAGGACGAGGACACCGGAAAGATCGACTTCTCGCACAACCCCTTCTCGATGCCCCAGGGCGGACTGAAGGACCTGGAGGAGAAGGACCCGCTGGACATCCTCGCCTGGCAGTACGACATCGTCTGCAACGGCATCGAGCTGTCCTCGGGCGCCATCCGTAACCACGAGCCCGAGCTGATGCTCAAGGCCTTCGAGATCGCCGGTTACGACCGCGAGACCGTCGAGCACGAGTTCGCGGGGATGCTCCGCGCCTTCCGTCTCGGCGCCCCGCCGCACGGCGGCATCGCCCCGGGCGTCGACCGCATCGTGATGCTGCTCGCCGATGAGCCCAACATCCGCGAGACGATCGCCTTCCCGCTCAACGGCAACGCCCAGGACCTGATGATGGGTGCTCCGACCGTGCTGGACGAGACGCGGCTGCGCGAGCTGAACATCCAGCTCCGCAAGCCCGTCGCGGCGACGAAGGAGAAGGCCGAGGCCAAGGACTCGGTGGCGAGGGACACCGGCGCGAAGTAGGCGTCACCCCTCCGCTTCGGTTCCACGTGAAACAGCCCCCGGCCACCGGCCGGGGGCTGTTTCACGTGGTTCTTGCCCGCGTACGGGTGGAACTCCCACGACCTCGGGTACACGGGCCGGGTACATCCGGATGGCCCCGGTTCAGGTTCGGCGCCCTCGGGCCCGGCAAAGACTGGCACGGGAAGCTCGTCCGCCCTCTCCACCGAGGAGTTCCGCACCGTGTCCCTCCCGCGCCGCCCCTACGTCCTTCTCGTCGCCCTGTACCTGCTGGTCATCGGCTGTTCCGCCGGGACCGTAGGGACCGTCGACCCCTCCGCGCCCCGGGGTGCGGCCGGCCCCGAGGCCTCGACCGCCCCGCCGCGCCCCGTGGAGAGCCTCCGCCCCCCGGCGGAGATCCCGGACCTGGGTCCGGGGACCCGCGCGCGGATCCCGGCCACGGCCCGGCAGGCCGTCGTGGTGACGGGGCAGGGCCCCGACTCCAACAATTCATCGGTCGTGCTCTACAACCTCGACGACTCCGCTCTCGGATGGAGACCCGGGGTGGGCCCCTGGCCCGCCCACAACGGAAGGGAAGGCTGGACGGACCACCATCTCGCGGATGACCTCAGATCCCCCGTCGGGGTCTACGGCCTCACCGACGCGGGCGGCCGGCTGCCCGACCCGGGCGCGCTGCTCCCGTACGACGAACAGCACCGCTTCGCCGTGACCGGCGAGGGCTTCCTCGGCGAGCCTCTGGAGGGATCCTTCGACTACGTCGTCGCCATCAACTACAACCGGACCCCGGGCACCAGCCCGCTGGACCGCACCCGGCCCCTGGGCCCGGAGCGGGGCGGCGGCATCTGGCTCCACGTCGACCACGGCGGCCCGACCCAGGGCTGTGTCTCGCTGGCCGAGGACCGGATGCGGGAGCTGCTGCTCACCCTGGACCCGGCGAAGCACCCGGTGATCGTGATGGGGGACGCCGCGTCGCTGGCCCTGTGAGAGGCGGAACCGCTCAAGAACTGGACGCGCTGACGGGCACACACAGGAGCCCGGGTCCCGATGCGTTCGGGGACCCGGGCTCCTGCGCTGTGTGCGTCGCTTACGCGGGCTTCTCCTCCAGGCGGGGGAACAGCACCGCGCCCTTCGTGACCGTCGCGCCCACGGGCAGCTGTCCCCAGCGGCCCGCGTCCTGCACCGGCTGGTCGGCCAGCGCGCCGAGGGACGCCTCGGCGCCCAGGGACTCCCACAGCTTCTGCGAGGTGTCCGGCATCACGGCGTTGAGCAGGACCGCGACAGCGCGCAGCGCGTCGGCCGCCGTGTACAGGATGGTCGCGAGCCGGGCCTGTCCCTCCGGGGACGTGTCCTTGGCGACCTTCCAGGGCTCCTGCTCCGTGATGTAGCCGTTGACCTGCTTCACGAAGTCGAAGACCGCCAGGATGCCGCCCTGGAAGTCCAGCTCCTCGCCGATCTTCCGGTCGGCGGAGGCGACAGCCTTGGCCAGGCCCTCCTGGACCGCCAGCTCCGCGTCACCGGCCGCCGTGGCCTCGGGGAGTGCGCCGCCGAAGTACTTGCCGACCATGGCCGCGACGCGTGAGGCGAGGTTGCCGTAGTCGTTGGCGAGCTCGGAGGTGTAGCGGGCGCTGAAGTCCTCCCAGGAGAACGAGCCGTCGCTGCCGTACGCGATGGCCCGCAGGAAGTACCAGCGGTACGCGTCCACGCCGAAGTGCGAGGTGAGGTCCTGCGGCTTGATGCCGGTCAGATTGGACTTGGACATCTTCTCGCCGCCGACCATCAGCCAGCCGTTGGCGACGACCTTGCCGGGCAGCGGAAGACCCTGCGCCATCAGCATGGCCGGCCAGATGACCGAGTGGAAGCGCAGGATGTCCTTGCCGATCAGGTGCACGTCCGCCGGGAACGTGCCGTCGAACTTCTCCTGGTTGGCGCCGTAGCCGACCGCGGTCGCGTAGTTGAGCAGGGCGTCGATCCACACGTAGATGACGTGCTTCGGGTCCCACGGCACCGGGACGCCCCAGTCGAACGTGGAGCGCGAGATCGACAGGTCCTGCAGACCCTGCTTGACGAAGTTCACGATCTCGTTGCGGGCGGACTCGGGCTGGATGAAGCCCGGGTTGGCCGCGTAGAACTCGATGAGCTTCGGGCCGTACTCGCTCAGCTTGAAGAAGTAGTTCTCCTCCTTGAGGAGCTCCACCGGCTTCTTGTGGATCGGGCACAGCTTCGTGCCGTCCTCGGCCTCGATCAGGTCGCCGGGGAGCTTGTACTCCTCGCAGCCCACGCAGTACGGGCCTTCGTACCCGCCCTTGTAGATCTGATCCTTGTCGTACAGGTCCTGCACGAACTCCTGCACACGGTCGGTGTGCCGCTTCTCCGTCGTACGGATGAAGTCGTCGTTCGCGATGTTCAGATGCTCCCAGAGGGGCTTCCAGGCCTCCTCGACGAGCTTGTCGCACCAGGCCTGGGGGCTGACGTCGTTCGCCTCGGCCGTGCGCATGATCTTCTGACCGTGCTCGTCCGTGCCGGTGAGGTACCACACCTTCTCGCCGCGCTGGCGGTGCCAGCGGGTGAGCACGTCGCCTGCGACGGTCGTGTAGGCGTGGCCCAGGTGAGGAGCGTCGTTGACGTAGTAGATGGGGGTCGCTACGTAGAAACTCTTCACGACGTCGCCCCCTTGCTTCTCGGATCCAGTGGCCGCCATGGGCGAAATCCTAACGGCCCGTGGGAGATCCACTCACATCGATAACGGCGGCCCGGGATGCGGAGAGGCGCGGAGAGCTTTGCGAAACATCCTTTCCCGTACCAAAGACGCATCCTGGGAGGAGTGGGCACGCGTGCACGAGGCAAGGGACAACACGATGCGGGTACTGGTCGCCGAGGACGAGGAAATTCTTGCGGAGCTGGTGGCGACCGGGCTGCGACGGGCCGGATTCGCCGTCGACACCGTGTACAGCGGCGACGCGGCGCTCGCCTACCTCGGGCTCCACGACTACGACGTCGTCGTCCTGGACCGCGATCTTCCCCGGGTGCACGGCGACGACGTGGCGCGCAGGCTCGTGTCCGCCGGCTCGCGGACCAGGATCCTGATGCTCACCGCGTCCGGGACCATGGAGGACCGGGTGGAGGGGCTCGACCTCGGCGCCGACGACTACGTGAGCAAGCCCTTCGAATTCCCCGAGCTGGTGTCCAGGGTGCGCGCCCTGCGGCGGCGCAGCGCCCGTCCCGTGCCGCCGCAGCTGGAGAGACACGGCATCCGGCTCGACAGCGTGCGCAGGGCCGCCACGCGTGACGGGCGGGACCTGGATCTTTCACCGAAGGAATTCACCGTGCTGCAGTTGTTGCTGGAGGCCGACGGAGGCACGGTCAGCGCCGAGGAGCTGCTGGAGCGGGCCTGGGACGCCAATGCCGACCCCTTCACCGGCGCCGTCCGCGTCTGCATGAGCAAGCTGCGCGCCAAGCTGGGGGAGCCGGCGCTGATCCGCACCGTCCAGGGCGTCGGATACGTGCTGTGAGGCGGCTGCTGAGGCTGGTGCTGCCCACCGGCACGGCGCAGGCCAGGCACTCGACGATCCGGATGCGGATCGCCCTCGTGTACGGCGGGGTCTTCCTGATCCTCGGTACGGCGCTGCTCGCCACGGTCAATCTGGCCTCACGGGCGGGCACGGACTCGCAGGCGCGGGCCATCGCCACGTCCGCTGCGGTCGCCCAGCCGGGCTTCGCGGTCAACGGGCCCCTGCACACGCGAGGGCGCCTCGGGCCGCCCACGGTCTACGACGTCACCGACGACGTCAGCAACGCGGCGAGCCGGGAGCTTCTGTCCTGGTCGGTCGCCGCGCTGCTGGTCATGACGGGGTGCGCGGTCGGCGTGGGCTGGTGGACCGCCGGCCGGGTGCTGCGGCCCGTCCACGCCATGACGGCGAAGGCACGGCGGCTCTCCGAGCACACCCTGCACGAGCGGATCGCGTCCAGCGGTCCTGACGACGAGCTGAAGGAGCTGGGGGAGACGCTCGACGCCCTGCTGGCGCGGCTGGAGAAGGCCTTCGACAGCCAGCGGCGCTTCATCGCCAACGCCTCGCACGAGCTGCGGACCCCGCTGGCCACCCAGCGGGCGGCGATCCAGGTGGGGCTCGACGACCCGTCTCCCGAGGACCTCGTGCGGACCCGGCAGACGCTGCTGGACAACAACCGGCGCAGCGAGCGGCTCATCGAGGGCCTGCTGGTGCTGGCCCGCAGCGAACGGGGGCTGGCCGGGAGCGAGCGCGCGGAGGTCGACCTGGCGCGGGTGCTGAAGGAGGAGTCGGCCAGGACCCCCGCGGCGGCGGGGCGTTCGGCGGCGAACCGGCCGAAGGTCACGGTCGAGGCCGAGCCCTGCGTCGTACGCGGAAACCGGCAGCTGCTCGCGCAGCTCGTGGCGAATCTGCTGTCCAACGCGGTGCGGTACAACGTGCCCGACGGCCGGGTGGAGGTGTCACTGTCGGCGGCCGGGGTCCTGGTGGTCCGCAACACAGGTCCTGTGGTGGCCGAGGGTGACATCGCCGGGTTCTTCCAGCCGTTCAGGCGTGGGGAGGGGCGGGACCGGATGGGGCAGGGCTCGGGGCTCGGACTGTCGATCGTGCGGTCGATCGCGCTGGCCCACGGCGGTACGGTCACGGCGGTGCCCGGCCCGGAGGGCGGGCTCGCCGTGACCGTACGGCTGCCGGCGGATCAGTCCTCCGCGACGACCCCGCGGGCGGCGGCCCAGGCGGGGAGCCCGGCGAGCACCTCCCGGTAGAACGTCGCGTCGGGCACCTCGCGCGGGGCGGGGCCCGCGTGGAAGAAACCGGCGTTGTCGACGTCCAGCCTGCGCAGGAAGTCGAAGCCCTTCGCGTCCTCTTCGCCGAACGCGACGAACTGGAAGAACAGCGGCAGCCGTGCCGCTTCCGCCAGGGCCTGCTTGGCCGCGACCTTGGCGTCCGGGGCACCGTCCGTCTGGAAGATCACCAGAGCCGGTCCTGTGGCGCCGGACTTCTCGTAGTGCGTGACGATCTCCTCGACGGCCCGGTGGTAGTTCGTACGGCCCAGGCGGCCGAGGCCCGCGTGCAGCTCGTCGATCCGGCCCTCGTGCGCGGCGAGGTCGATCGCCCCGGTGCCGTCGATGTCGGTCGAGAAGAAGACGACGGGCACGGTGGCGTTCGCGTCCAGGTGCGCGGCGAGCGCCAGTGTGCGGTCGCCGAGGTGCTGGGCGCTGCCGTCCTTGTAGAACGGCCGCATGGAGCCTGACCGGTCGAGTACCAGATACACGGTGGCCCGCAGCCCGGTCAGCCCGTGCGCCTTGAGCCCGGCCTGCGCCGCCTTGTACGGGGCGACGAGGGCGGGCGCCGCCGCCTTGACGCGGGCGAGGGTGACGGCAGGCTTGCCGGCGGGAGCGGAGGCCTTGGGCTCGATGGCCGGCTCGGCGGCCGCCTCTGCGACCGGCTCCCTGGCAGGCTCGACGACCGGCTCGGCGGCCGCCGCTTCGGCCTTCGGCGCTTCAGGTGCGGCCTCGGGCTCGGGAGCAGGTGCCTCGGCGGCCGGCTCCTCGGCCGTGACCTCGGCCGCGACCTCGGCCGCGACAGCGGCCTCCGGCTCCAGGTCGATGTCGATCGTGATCGGCTCGGCGTCGGCAGCGGCACTGTCGGCAGTCGCACTGTCGGCAGCCGCATCGCCGTCGGCGACAGCGGGAGCAGCGACTGTCTCGGCCTCCACGGCCGTCTCCGCAGCAGTTTCCGCAGCAGTCTCCTCGGCCGCGTCCGCCGCAGCGCTGTCCTTCCCGGCGCCGGCCGAGTCCTCCGCCGGCTTCGCCTCCGGGTCCGACCCCTGGGCCGGAATCCTCGGCGCGGGCGCGGGCGCGGGGGCCGTGTCGGCCGAGGTGCCGGCCGAGGGCTCTGCCGTCTTGTCGAAGGCCGCCGAAACCAGGTCCGACGCCTGTCCGCTGTCGGTCTCGGCACCGGCGGACCGGTCCGAGGGGGAAGCCGGGGCCGGTACCGCGGCCTTCGTGGGCTCGGCCGCCGAGCCGGCGGTCTCCGGCTCCGGCTCCGTGGCCTGGGTGCGCTCGGCCTGGGGCGGGACAGTGGCCGTGGTCGGCTCGTCCTGCTCCGTCCGGCCGAACACCTTGCGCAGCAAGCTCCGAATGCCCATGGGCGAGGCCTTTCGCATGAGTTGGGTGCGATAAATGTCCGTACTGCGGGAATTGATCCCTGGCCAGGGCGGATACGTAAGGTTAGCGGCCGGATCCGGCCGTTCGGCGGCGCGGCCCGCCCCTGCGTCAACCGAGCCCCAACCGAGTCGTCACCGAGTCCTGAACGGGAGCCCGGACGGGGGCCGGACGCGGCCCGGGCGGGAGCCCCGGACGGCCGGAAGAACAGCGGTGTCCCGGACTTCACTCTCCGTTCACCAGCAGTCCCACGAACGGGATTGACGCGCACCTACCGTCACGCGTGACACACAGACGGAGGGACGAAAACGTGCGCAATCTGCTGCCACTCATCGGCTCGCACCAGGGCGGGCGCTCTGCGTTGACCTGCCGCTACCGCTGCGGTGACGCCTGCTTCCAGGAGGTCCCGAACACCAGCGACAACGAGTACGCCGGTGACATCATCGCCGGTGCCCTGTCGCGCCGGTCGATGATGCGGGCCGCCGCTGTGGTGACCGTGGCGACCGCCGCCGGAACCATGGCTCTCGCCGGCCCGGGGGTGCGGACCGCCGAGGCCGTACCCTCCGCAGGCCGCCCCGGCAGCAAGCCGAAGCCCACCGCTTCGGGCGCCCGTGGCCTGCGCTTCGAGGCCGTCGCGCCCAACACGGACGATCAGGTCACGATCCCTGACGGCTACAGCCAGAACGTCGTGATCCGCTGGGGCGAGCCGATCCTGCGCGGGGCTCCCCGCTTCGACCCGGACAAGCAGTCCGCCAAGGCGCAGGCGGGCCAGTTCGGTTACAACAACGACTTCCTCTCCCTGCTCCCACTGCCCGGTGAGCGCGGGCGTCAGGTGCTGGTCGCCAACCACGAGTACACGGACGAGATCCTGATGTTCCGTGGATACGATCCGGCCAGTCCGACCCGTGAGCAGGTCGAGATCGCCTGGGCGGCGCACGGACTCTCCGTGGTCGTCGTCCAGGAGGAGAACCGCACGGGCAAGCTCGCCCCGGTCACCCGCCACCCGCTGAACCGCCGGCTCACCGCGACCAGCGAATTCCGGGTCACCGGCCCGGCCGCCGGCAGCCCGCTGCTGCGCACCTCCGCCGACCGCACCGGCCGCAAGGTGCTGGGCACCCTGAACAACTGCGCGGGCGGCACCACCCCGTGGGGCACCACACTCCACGGCGAGGAGAACTTCAACCAGTACTTCGCCAACGGCTCCAGCGACACCGATCTGCGCTACGGCATCGGCACGACCGCCACCGAGCGCAAGTGGGAGCGGTTCGACAAGCGCTTCGACCTGGCGCAGGAGCCCAACGAGGCACACCGCTTCGGCTGGGTCGTCGAGCTCGACCCGTACGACCCCGACTCCACGCCCCGCAAGCGGACCGCGCTCGGCCGGTTCAAGCACGAAGCGGCGCAGCCCCGGCTGACCGCCGACGGCCGTCCCGTGGTCTACATGGGTGACGACGAACGGTTCGACTACTTCTACAAGTTCGTCTCCAGCAAGCGGATGAAGAAGGGGAACTCGCGCGCCGCCCGCGAGCACAACCTCACCCTGCTGGACGAGGGCACCCTTTACGTCGCCAAGCTGACGGGCGACTCCCCGGCCGCCGAGTTCGACGGCACGGGCAAGCTCCCCTCCGACGGCGAGTTCGACGGCAGCGGCGTCTGGATCCCGCTCGCCACGGGCACCACCTCGCACGTCCCGGGCATGACGGCCGAGGAGGTGTACGTCTTCACCCGCCTGGCTGGTGACAAGGTCGGCGCGACGAAGATGGACCGCCCCGAGGACGTCGAGCCCTCGCCGCGCACCGGCCGTGTCTACGTCGCCCTCACCAACAACACCGACCGCGGCAAGGCGGGTATGGCCGGCGCGGACGAGGCCAACCCGCGCAACGCCAACAAGCACGGTCAGATCCTGGAGCTCGCGGAGAACTGGGACGACCCGGCGGGTGACGGCTTCGCCTGGCGGCTGTTCCTCGTCGCGGGCGACCCGGAGGACCCGTCGACGTACTTCTCGGGCTTCCCCAAGGAGAACGTCAGCCCCATCTCCTGCCCGGACAACGTGGCCTTCGACGACCACGGCAATCTGTGGATCTCCACGGACGGCAACCAGCTCGGTTCGCACGACGGCCTGTTCGGCGTGGCGACCCAGGGCGAACGGCGGGGCGAGCTCAAGCAGTTCCTGACCGTGCCGAGCGGTGCGGAGACCTGCGGCCCGGTGATCCAGGACCGCCGCGTGCTCGTCGCCGTGCAGCACCCGGGTGAGGTCGACGGCGCGTCCGTCGAGAAGCCGGCGAGCACCTGGCCGGACGGCCCCGGCAAGATCGTCCGCCCCGCGGTAGTCGCGATCTGGCCCAAGTCCGGCAGCGACGTCGGGGTCTGACGGTCGGGGGAGGTTACGGACGGGGGATTCGGACATATCGACCGGATTCCTGTCCGTAACCTCCCCTCGCCGGGGGAAGCGGCATCCACGCGGGCGGCATGGTCCGGTACGGCTACGGCTACCGGTACGTGATGCCCCAGGTCGCCACGCTGAAGTTCACCACGGCGAAGAACGGCGGGACGACCAGAGGTGTGCACGCGGGAGCTGTACAGCTGCGACATGGGGGATGTCGTCGGCGGCTTCCGTTCCTGAACCCCATCCAGGTGCCTCACCGGTCTACAGTCGTACGCATGGTTTCCGGTGAGGCGCCGCAGGCGGAGGGAAGCGTCCGGGTCGATGCCTGGGTCTGGGCGGTCCGGCTGACGAAGACGCGCTCGCAGGCGGCTGCCGCCTGCCGTGCGGGGCATGTGCGGGTCAACGGCGAGCGTGCGAAGCCCGCCCAGGCCCTGCGTACGGGCGACGAGGTGCGGCTGCGGCACGCGGGCCGGGACCGGATCGTGGTCGTCTCCAAGATCGTGAAGAAGCGGGTCGGCCCGCCGGTCGCGGCCGAGTGCTTCGTCGACAACAGCCCGCCCCCGCCGCCGCGCGAGGTGGCCGTCCAGGTCCCGGTCCGCGACCGGGGCGCGGGCCGCCCGACCAAGCGCGACCGCCGCGAGATGGAACGCCTCCAGGGCCACCAGGGCGGGTAGACCCGCTCCGCGGGCGTATCAGCGGCCGTGGAGGGACAGCTCGACGAGCAGGGCACGGTGGTCCGTGCCGCTCAGATCCAGGAAGCGGGCGGACCGTACGGAGAAGTCGTCGCTGACCAGGACATGATCGATCTGGGTGCGCAGAGGAGTGGGCCGGTCGGCGGGCCAGCTGTACGTACGGGCCTTCCCCGCGACCCGTGCACTGTCGTGGAGCGCGCCCGCGTCGAGGACCGCGCGGAAGGCGGCATGGTCCTGGGAGGCGTTGAAGTCGCCCGCGAGCAGGACAGGACCGCCCTTCGTCCCGGCCGCGAAGTCCCTGATCCTGCCGAGCTCGTCCCGCCACGCTCCGACGCCGCCCGGCACGGGCGGCAGCGGGTGCGCGAGCTGGAGCCGGATGTCCTTCCCGGCGACGGAGGCCACCGAGCCCGGCATCGCCATGGTCGCCTCGACCGGTTCGGCGGTCCGCAGCGGATACCGGCTGAGCAGGGCCGACCCGCGTGAACCGTCGAGGCGGACGACATTGCGGTAGGGGTATTCGGCCTCCGGGATCCGCGCGGCGAGTGCGTCGGCGCAGCGCGGATCGCACTCCTGGACGAAGACGAGTCCGGGGCTTTCGCGCCGGACCGCGTTGATCAGCGCATCGGTGGCGCCGCCGAACTCCACGTTGGAGGTCAGCACGCGCAGCTCGGCCAGGACCGGCCCGTGCGCGCCTGTATCGCCGGGACCGTAGGGCCTGGCGTACCAGCAGGTGGCCGCGAGGACCACGGCCGCCCAGACCATGCCCGTGCGCCACCGGGCGGCGCCGGCCAGCGCGAGGGCGACGGCGCCGGGGGCGAGCAGCCAGGGGAGGAAGGCGAGGGCCTGGGGCAGCGGCGTGGGGCCGTCGGCGTCCGCGGCGCGGAAGCCGAGCACGACCGTGGTGCAGCACAGCGCGAGCGCCGCACAGCCGCCGGCCACGGTGCGCCACCGCCCGCGCGGCCGGGGACGGGCCTCCACGGCTGACCTTGCGACGCTGCTGCTCACACCGGGGCCCTACCCGCCCCGGGCCCCCGCGACCCGTCCCACCAGCACCCTGCCCACCAGGCCCCCGACCACCAGGACCGCCCCCACGATCAGTACGGCCCACACCGTCGTCCGCAGGGACGCGGTCAGCGCGTCGTACACCGCGGCGGCCCCGTCCCGGTCGGTTCCCGGCACCTGACCGAGCACCCTTTCGCGGCCGG
This sequence comes from Streptomyces sp. NPDC048565, assembly GCF_040650935.1. NCBI lineage: Bacteria > Bacillati > Actinomycetota > Actinomycetes > Kitasatosporales > Streptomycetaceae > Streptomyces > Streptomyces sp. NPDC048565. The sequence continues at coordinate 139,840 of NZ_JBEZIH010000021.1, read as the reverse complement.
CGGCGACCGCGATCCACAGCAGGGCCGCGCCGAGGGCGAGGCCGCCGCCTGCCACGGCCGTGGCCGTCAGGCCGGCCCGGGGGCCGCCGCGTACGAGGGTGAGACCCAGAACCAGGACGAGGAGCACCGCCGTCCCCACGGTCGGCCAGACGCTCCAGTACCTGAGCCACTGGAACGAGTTCCGCAGGTCGTCGGCGCGGTCCGCGGACAGCACGGTGATGGTGGTCTCCCGGACCGGGATCCGGTCGGCGAACGGTACCCGGCTGTCGACGAGTTGCTTCTTGACCTCCTCGATCACCGGAGCCAGATCGATGGTCACCGCCTGCCCGTCGTCCCCGTGCAGGGAGGCGGTGACGGCCTGCTGCGCCTTCCGGTTCGCGCCGTCCCAGGCCCGCTGGAAGGCCTCGGTCGTGGTGAACGACAGGGCGGTCTCGTGCAGGAACTGCTCGACGGTGTCCTGGAGCGGTCCCACGTCGATGTTCTTCATCGCCTCGTCCGTGACCCGTGCGGCCACGGTGTCCCGCACATCGTCGTCGGAGGCCAGCGGGGAGACGGCGGCGAGATACCGGTCGGTGTCGTCGAGCTCCAGATCGACCCAGGCGGACAGCGCGCTCAGCGGGACCAGGACAGCGAGCAGGACGAGGAGTACCGCCGACAGCGCCGCTGAGAGAGAGGTCCGCACAGCACCAGCCAATCCCCTGCGGTGGCGGGGCGCTCCGGGCCGTACGCCATTCGAGTTGCCGGGCGGCCCTGCCGGGTGTGCGCTGGAGGAGACCCGACGATGGACCACCGGGGGCGACGGAAGGGGCTGTGCACCATGGCCACACACGCGACGATGCCGACGCACCGGCGAACACCTGCGCGTACCCCCGCCCGGCAGGGGCACAGCGCGCTCTCCTGGGCGGTGCCCCTGGTGCTGGGCGTGATCCTCGGCTTCTGGGCCTTCTTCATCAACCGGGACGGCGGAAGGACGACCAACGGCCAGATCTGGCTCGGTGTCATCTCCGGCGTGGGCTTCGCCGTGCTCTGCTACGCGTTCGTACGGATCCGGAAGGCCCTGCCGCGCGAACTGCGCGCCGCGGCGATCGGGGCGCTGACCGGCGGCGCGGTCGGCTATCTGTCCAGCCTGAACGGCAAGAGCGTGCTGATGTCGGGGTTCATCGGCCTGGTGGTCGGCGCGGGGATGCTCCTCACGATGTTCTACGTGTACTACACCCGCGAGGAATGACCCCGGAGCGGCCGGCGGTTGACGTTCCCGGTGGGGGAAGCCTCAGCATCGGCGGGGCCGGGCGCATCCGTCCGGCGCGAGGAGGGGGCTGTGGTGGAGCGCGAAGGCGGGGCGTCCGGGCACGCGGGGCTGGTGACGATCGGGGAGTTCGCCCGGCTGTCCCGGCTCTCGGCGAAGGCCCTGCGCCGGTACGACGAGCTGGGGCTGCTTCGCCCCGCCCTGGTCGATCCGGTGAACGGCTACCGCTACTACGCCCGTACGCAGGCGGAGACGGCACGGCTCGTGGCGTGGCTGCGCCGGATCGGGATGCCGCTCGCCCGGATCGCCGAGGTGGTGGCGCTCGACGACGGCGCGGCCGCGGCGGAGGTCCGCGCCTACTGGGCGAGGACGGAGGCCGAGACGGCCGCCCGCCGGGAGCTCGCGGCCTTCCTCGTCGACCATCTGTCAGCGAAGGAGAACGCCGGAATGTCGAACGGCAACAAGACCGGCCGGGGGCCGGCCACCCTGGGCATCCGTTATGCGGCACTGGCCCACCCGGGGGCGGTACGCGCCTCCCAGCAGGACACGGCGTACGCAGGGGCACGGCTGCTCGCGGTGGCCGACGGCTTCGGGGTGGGCGGTGCCGGGGCGAGCGCGGCGGCCGTGGAGGCGCTGAAGCCGGCAGCGCGCGGCGCGGTGGACGCGGCGGATCTGCTCAGCGCCCTGCACGAAGCGGCGGAGTCCAGTGCGCGGGCGGTGCACGACGCGGTGGGCGGTGACGGCGTACCGGCGGAGTCGGGGACCACGCTCACGGCCCTGGTGTGGACCGGCGAACGGCTGGGCCTGGTGCACATCGGGGACTCCCGGGCCTACGTACTGCGTGGCGGCGAGCTGTTCCGGATCACCCATGACCACACCCTGGTGCAGTCGATGATCGACGACGGCTCGCTCACCGAGGAGGAGGCGGTCTCGCACCCGCAGCGCGCGATGCTGCTCCGAGCCTTGGGCGGCGACCCCCGGGAGCCGGCGGCCGGCCCGGAGGTCCGGCTGCACGACACCGTGCCGGGCGACCGCTATCTGCTCTGCTCGGACGGGCTGTCGGCGGTCGTCGACGAGGCAGACGTGACCCGCACGGTCATCGCGGCGGACGGTCCTGACGCGGCCGTACGCGCTCTGGTCGACCTGGCTGGTGACGCGGGCGCCCCGGACAACGTGTCCTGCGTCGTGGCCGACGTCGTCGCCCTCTGACCCGGCGCGCGACGCCCACGAGCGAGGGCCACGAGCGAGGGCCACGCGCGACGAGCTGATGGGCGGGTCCCCGTGCGTCGGGGCCCGCCCGTTCCGGCCGGGTGTGGAGGGCGCCAGTCGGGGGGCGTCTGTCGGATGGGCGTCAGTCGGATGGGCGTCAGTCGCGGACGACGGTGACCGGGCAGCTCGCGTGCTGGGCGACATGGAGGCTGACCGAGCCGAGCAGCGTCGCCTTGAAGCCGCTGTAGCCACGGGCGCCGACGACCAGCAGATTCGCGCCCTTGGCGCGTTCCAGCAGGGACTGGGCGGGATTGCCGATCACGACGATCTTCTCGACGGCCGCGGCCCCGTCGACGCCGAGTGCCTCCTCCAGTGCCTCGGTGAGCGCGCTGGTCGCCACCGCCTGGGGGTCGAAGTCCTCCGGCACGCCCGGCATCATGGACCCCCAGCTGGTCGCGGGGTACTCCCAGCTGTTGACGGCCTCGACGGTGTCGCCGGTCAGTTCGGCCTGGCGCACGGCCCAGCGCAGCGCCTTGATCGACGGGTCCGATCCGTCGACACCCACGACGATCCTGCCCATGTCTGCCTCCAGTGTGCTCAACGCGTGTTCAACAGGTACGGCATACAGGCTGCAACTGTAGTCAAGGCAGGCATCGCGGGCCTTGGGGGCCTTGCGGGCCTTGCGGGCAGCCCCGCAGGCCCCGACGCCGTGGTCAGCCGACCCGCAGAGCGGCGAGCTGCTGCGCGAAGGGCACGACCGCGTCCTCGCCGTCGTCGAGCGCCAGCGCCCTGGAGGCGCCGGAGACGGTCCGTCCCGTGACGGCGGCGGCGAGCTCGCCCCCCGCGCGCCGGATGCGGGAGGGCAGGCCCTCGGTGTACTCGTCCCCGGCCGAGCCCCAGTCCTCCGAGGCCGCGTACACGGAGGTCGGCAGGGTGACGGCCCGCAGATAGGCGAAGAGCGGGCGCATGGCGTGCTCCAGGACCAGCGAGTGCCGGGGGGTTCCGCCGGTCGCCGCGATGACGACCGGCTTGCCGGTCAGCGCGGTGTTGTCGATCAGGTCGAAGAAGGACTTGAACAGTCCGCTGTACGAGGCGGTGAAGACGGGCGTCACCGCGATCAGCCCGTCGGCCCCGGTCACCGCGTCGATCGCCTTCTTCAGGCCGGCCGGCGGGAAGCCGCTGACCAGGTGGCCGGCTATGTCGACCGCGAGATCACGCAGCTCGACGACCTGGATCTCGACCCGGCGGTCCTGCTCGGCGGCCAGCCTCTCGCGGGCGGCCTCGGCGAGCCGGTCGGCCAGCAGCCGGGTCGACGAGGGGCTGCTGAGTCCGGCCGCGACGGCGACGATCCTCAGCGGGGCGGTGGCGGGCACGGTCATCGGAGCTCCTCGGGGGCTGTGGCGGCGGCGCGGGCGGCGGCGACCGCGGGGTGGACGGGGGCGTCCGGCACTCCGGCCGGGCGCAGGCGGGCGAACTCCTTGCGCAGCACGGGCACGACCTCCTCGCCCAGGATGTCGAGCTGCTCCAGGACCGTCTTCAGCGGCAGTCCCGCGTGGTCCATCAGGAACAGCTGGCGCTGGTAGTCACCGACGTCCTCGCGGAAGGACAGGGTCCGGTCGATGACCTCCTGCGGGGAGCCGACGGTCAGCGGGGTCTGCTGGGTGAAGTCCTCCAGCGAAGGCCCGTGCCCGTAGACCGGCGCGTTGTCGAAGTACGGGCGGAACTCCCGCACGGCGTCCTGCGAGTTCTTCCGCATGAACACCTGGCCGCCGAGGCCCACGATCGCCTGCTCCGCGGTGCCGTGCCCGTAGTGGGCGTAACGGCGCCGGTAGAGGTCGACCATCTTCCTCGTGTGCTCCATGGGCCAGAAGATGTTGTTGTGGAAGAAGCCGTCGCCGTAGTACGCCGCCTGCTCGGCGATCTCCGGCGAGCGGATCGAGCCGTGCCAGACGAACGGCGGGACGCCGTCCAGCGGGCGCGGGGTCGCGGTGAAGGACTGCAGCGGGGTGCGGAACTTCCCCTCCCAGTCGACGACGTCCTCGCGCCACAGCTTGTGCAGCAGCGCGTAGTTCTCGATCGCCAGCGGAATGCCCTGACGGATGTCCTTGCCGAACCAGGGGTAGACCGGGCCGGTGTTGCCGCGGCCCATCATCAGGTCGACACGGCCGTCGGCCAGGTGCTGGAGGGTGGCGTAGTCCTCGGCGATCTTCACCGGGTCGTTGGTGGTGATCAGCGTGGTGGACGTGGAGAGGATCAGCTTCTCGGTGCGGGCCGCGATGTAGCCGAGCGTGGTCGTCGGGGAGGACGGGACGAACGGCGGGTTGTGGTGCTCGCCGGTCGCGAAGACGTCCAGGCCCACTTCCTCGGCCTTGAGCGCGATCGCGAGGGTCGCCTTGATCCGATCGTTCTCGCTGGGTGTCCTACCGGTCGTGGGGTCGGTGGTGACATCCCCGACGGTGAAGATCCCGAACTGCATGGGGCCCGCCTCCTACTGATTGAGCGAACTGATCGAGCAAGCCGATCGAGCCAATGGTTGAACGTTGAACTATGTGAACACACCCTACAACGGAGCACCCCCTCTCTCTATTCCACCCACTCCGGGACAGCTGTCCACCGGGGCTCTGCGTACCCTGGAAGGCGGCGCCACGGCGGCAGCCGGACGGAGGAGGCCCTGATGAGCGAGAGCGAGAGCTGGAAGGAACGCAGCGTCGCCCTGCGCGTCTTCGTCTACATCTTCGCGACGCACATGTTCGCCGGGTTCGTCATGCTGCTGTTCTACGTGGGCGGCGACAAGTAGGCGGCAGGCAGCGGAAACGCTCTGCCCCGCGCGGGCCGGTGCACGCTACACTCGCCCCATGACCTCCGTTACGTGCCGAAACTGGTGGCGCTCCTCCTAGGAGCGGCCACTCCCTCTGCACGGAACCAAGGGCCGTTCGATCTTCGGACGGCCCTTTTCGCTGCCTCGCCGCCCCGTGACGGGCCGTCCTCCACGCGTACACCACCAGCGAGGAGACCCCCCGTGACCATCACCGACGACCTGTCCGTCAGCCCCGCCGTGCGTCGCAGCGCCGAACTCGAACAGCAGCTCGCCCTGGACCCCGGACGCTTCCGTGTCCTCACCGGGGACCGGCCCACCGGCGCCCTTCACCTCGGGCACTATTTCGGCACCCTCCACAACCGGGTGCGCCTCCAGGACCTCGGCGTGGACGTCTTCGTGCTGATCGCCGACTACCAGGTCCTCACCGACCGTGATGTCGCCGAGCGGCTCACCGAGCATGTGGAGGGGCTGCTCCTGGACTATCTCGCCATCGGGATCGACCCGTCCCGCACCACGGTCTTCAACCACAGCGCGGTCCCCGCCCTCAACCAGCTGCTGCTGCCCTTCCTGTCCCTCGTGTCCGTCGCGGAGCTCGGCCGCAACCCCACAGTGAAGGATGAGATCGCGCACTCCCGGCAGTCCGCGGTCAGCGGCCTCATGTACACCTACCCGGTGCACCAGGCCGCCGACATCCTGTTCTGCAAGGGCAACCTCGTGCCCGTCGGCCAGGACCAGCTGCCGCACCTGGAGCTCACCCGCACCGTCGCCCGGCGCTTCAACGAGAGGTACGGCGACGTCTTCCCCGAGCCCGACGCACTGCTCTCGGCCGCGCCCCTGCTGCTCGGCACCGACGCCACCAAGATGAGCAAGAGCCGCGGCAACTCCATCGCTCTGGGCGCCGACGCCGACGAGACCGCCCGGCTGATCAAGGGCGCCACGACCGACGCCGAACGGCACATCACCTACGACCCCGAGCTGCGGCCCGGAGTGTCGAGCCTGGTGCTGCTGGCCGCGCTCTGCCTCGACCGCGACCCGCACGAGGTCGCGGAGGAGATCGGGAGCAGTGGTGCGGCCGGCCTCAAACGGACCGTGACCGAGGCCGTCAACGCGACGATGGCCCCGATCCGCGCCCGGCGGGCCGAGTACGCCCAGGACCTGGGGTACGTACGGGACGTGCTGCGGGCCGGCAACGAACGGGCGAACGCGGTGGCCGAGGCGACGCTCCAGGAGGTGCGGGACGCGATGGGGACAATTCGATAGTGGGTCCGTGCGGCCCCGGGCACACTGGGCGCCATGCCCGTCTCGCTGCATCACATCGTCATCGACGCCCACGACCTCCCCGCCCTGTCCCGGTTCTGGGCCGAAGCACTGCGCTGGCGCATCCTGTCCGAGCGGGAGCGTGAGGTGGTGATCGGGCCGGACGAGACCTCACCGGTGGGTATCTGCTTCATGCCGGTGACGGATCGCAAGGTCGTCAAGAACCGCCTGCACCTCGACCTGACGTCCGCCGCGGAGGACCGGGACGCCGAGATCGAGCGCCTCTTCGCGCTCGGCGCCCGTGAGGCGGACGTCGGTCAGACCGGCGACGAGTCGTGGACGGTGCTGGCCGATCCGGAGGGCAACGAGTTCTGCGTGGTCCGCCCGAAGGAGACCCTCATCGGCTGAGGGCTCTCCCGGGCGGGCCCCGGCTCGGCGGCGGGCCGCCCGGGAGGGGCGGGCCCCGGCTCAGCGATGGGCCGCGTAGCGCTGGCCGCGCAGCAGTTCGGCCAGACCGCGCCGCGTCGCGGCGATCACCACCCGGTCCTGGGGCTGGAGCACATAGCCCGGGTGTAGATCCCAGACCAGTCCCGATGGCCGGTCGGGGGTGCTCTGGGCGGCCGGGGCGAGGGGGTCGAACGGCGGTACGGCCGCCAGGTCCGGGAGGCGGTCCGCGGGCGGGGTGGCGTCCAGGGCCAGCACCCGCCAGGCGCCCGCCCGGAACGCCTGGTCGACGGTCCTGCCCTCCAGATGGGGGTGCCCCGCCACCTCCAGCGCGGCGAAGAGCATCACCTTGCGCTCCACCGGGACCGCGCCCAGGATCTGCCGGCCCATCATGGCGACCGCGAACGAGGGCGCGGCCAGATGGGACACCGAGCGGGAGCGGGTCAGCGCCTGCGGGTGTGCCGTGCGCAGGGTGCGGTAGACGGCCGTGGCGAACTCGTCGTCGTACAGGCGCAGCGCCACCCGCAGGCCGGGCTTGAGCGAGCGGGCGTAGAGCACGGCTTCGAGGTTCGTCGTGTCGATGCTGGTCAGAGCGAGCAGCGCGCGGGCCCGGCGGATCTTGGCCGCCTCCAGAACGCCCTCCTGGGTCACATCGCCGAGCACCGTCGGGACGTGCAGGCTGCGGGCCAGCGGGATGCCGCGCGCCTCCGGGTCCTCCTCGACGACCACCACCGGGATGTCCAGCTCACGGAGGCGCACCAGCACCCTCGTACCGATCTTGCCGAGCCCCAGCAGGACCACATGGCCGGACAGGCCGCGCGGCGGGCGGCGCAAGGACGACGCGGTACGCAGTGAGCCGAACGCCTCCAGGACGGCAGCGACCAGCAGGGGCAGCAGCAGAAGCCCGGCCACACCGGAGAGCAGCTGGATGACCTGGCGGGACGTCGTGTCGGTGTCCTCGACCGCAGGGTCACCCATCGCCAGCAGATCGAGCAGGGTCAGATAGGCGGCGTGCAGAGGGCTGTCACCCGTGGTGATCACCGAGGTGACGGCCAGCGCGAGCACGGACGCCGCGACGCCCAGCGCCGACCAGCGCAGCCGCCGTGAGAAGACCTTGCCCAGCGGTGCGCCCCTGCCTCCCATGCGGGCGGGCCCCTGGTCGGGCCCCACCTGGCTGATGGCCTCCAGGACGACGGTGCCCCGGCCCGTGGCGGCGTTCACCGTCGCCCGGTCGGGCAGGAGCTGGGGGCCCTCGTCGCCGCTGCTGTCGGAGCCCTCGCTGCCGGCCGGGTCCTGGCTGGTGGAGGAGAGCAGGGCCAGGGTGCACAGACCGGGGTCGGCGAGCTCGCCCGGGCGCGGTGGGTTGCGTTCGACGGCGCGCAGGAGCAGGCCCTCGGCCTGGATGACCTTGTTGCTGCCGGGCAGCGCGGTGGCGGCCAGGGCGGGCGCTGCGGTGTCGGCGTCGGACAGGACGGTGGTGGAGGCGTCCAGTGCGGCCGGGTCGAGTCCGGGCATGGAGACGGCGGCCGCCTGGTCGAGCAGCGTCTCCAGGTGCTGGCCCAGCTTGCGGTTGTAGAGCCGGATGACCAGGCGCAGGCGCGGATTGAGCCGACGAGCCGTCAGGGCGGCCCGGATGTTGAGCTCGTCGTCGTCGTAGACGAGGGCGAGCGCCGCGGCCCGGTCGGCTCCAGCCTCCTCCAGCACCTCGTCGGAGGGCTCGTGGGCCTCCATGATGCGGACGGCCTCGACGCCGGCGTTCGTGTCGCCCGAGCCGTTCCCCGTGCCCCCGTGGCGGTTCATCGCCGCCGACATCCGCCCGAACAGGGCCCCGGCACGGGCCCGTTGGGTCAGCGGCTGGTCCGGCCTGCTGGGCTCCCGGCCCGGCGGGACCAGGAGCGTGACCCGCTCCCCGTACACGTAGCGCAGTTCCACGGCGAGCCGGCGGGCGAGGGTGTCGTCACCGCAGACCACCATGTGGCCACTGCTCGCTGAGCGTTGGGGCTGTTGAGGAAGTGAGGTCACGGAACCCAGCATGCCTTGCTCCCCCCGGTTCAGTCGGGCGTGTCGGTGATCATCGCGTGACGGGGACGTGGGTGCGCGTCCGCCCGGTGCGGGCCCGCGGCCCGCTCGATGGCCGCCTCGACCGCCGCGAGCCGGTCCGCGAGCAGCCCGAGCGCACCGACCGCGCGGGCGGCGGGGTCGCCTTCCGCGCCGCCGATGGCCTGCGTACGGACGTGGGCGGCGGTGACCGCCGACCAGCGCTCCGCCTGTGCCGGGGTGAGCGTGCCCCGCAGGGCGGCCAGCTTCAGCAGATTCGACTCGGCGCCCGTGGTGAGGGTCTGCGCCTCGCCCGCGTAGTGGTCGTCGACGACGGCGGACAGCTCGGCCTCGTTCATGACGGGCACGATCCGCTCGACGATCTTGTTCATGTTGCGGTACGAGCCCTGGAGCCTGAACGGCGGCTCGGTGCGCGCCGCGTCGCTCTGCGCCGCGGAGGCGATGTACGCGGCGTTCACCGCGAGGACCGTCTCGCGTGCGGTGAGCAGATGGCGCAGCACCGACACGATCCTCTCCAGCTCCGCCGGGGCGTAGGCGTGCTCCAGCTGGTCGGCCCGCACCGCGAGCCCCGAACCTGACGCCATGCGCACGAGCAGCGCCAGGTCGGCGCGCGAGCGGCCTGCGAGCGGGGCGAGGACCGGGTTGGCGGTCAGGGCGTTCTCGACGAAGCTGAGCGCGAAGACGTCCTCCCGGCCGCTGAGCACCTCACCGAGATTCCATACGTCGGCCCGGTTGGCGAGCATGTCCGGAATCCTGAACCGGTCCCCCGACTCGGTGTACGGATTGCCCGCCATGACCACCGCGAACCGCTTGCCCCGCAGGTCGTAGCTGCGCGGCTCGCCGTCCTTCACCCCCTCGACACGACGGGTCGCGTCGCAGAGCGGAATGAACTTCTGGAGCAGTTCCGGCGAGGTGTGCTGGATGTCGTCCAGGTAGAGCAGGGTGTTGTTGCCCGACTCGAGCGCGAAGTTGATCTTCTCGATCTCGCGGCGTGCGGTCGCTCCGCGCGCCTGCGCCGGGTCCAGCGAGGTCACGTCGTGGCCGAGGTTGGGCCCGCTGACCTTCACCAGGACCATGCCGAGCCGGTCGGCGACGTACTCCATGAGCGTCGTCTTGCCGTAGCCCGGCGGGGAGACGAGCAGCAGCAGGCCCTGCGAGTCGGTGCGCCGGTCCGCGTCGGCGGTGCCGAGCTGCTTGGCGAGGCTGTCACCGATCAGCGGCAGATACACCTCGTCCAGGAGCTGGTTGCGGATGAACGCCGACATCACGCGCGGACGGTGGTCGTCCAGCCGAAGCCGGGCGCGCTCGGAGTCGACCAGCTCGGTGCGCAGCCGCTGGTAGGCCCGGAAGCCGGGCACGGCCTCGGCGCGGAACCGGGCCGTACGGGCGAGGAATTCGTCCAGCCGGACCGTCAGCGTCCCCCTCTCGATGCGAGGGTGGTCGCCGAGCAGCCCCTCCACCGTCGCGCCGAGCGGGGCGTCCCGGTCGTACCGATCGAGGCCTGGGCAGAGCTCCACGGCGACGGCCTCCGCCAGGTCCCCGGCGTCGGTCTCCGTGCCGGACGCGTCGGCGTACGGGCCGAGCCAGCCCTCGACCAGCTGGCGCCGGGCGGGCAGGTCGTCGCGGAGTGCGGCCAGGTCGTCGTCGTACGCCGAAGTACCGGTCGCCCGGCGGAACTTCTCCAGGAAGGTACGGGTCGCGGCGCTGGTGACGAAGCCGGCCGGGCCGCTCGTCAGCTCCTCGAAGAGATACCCGGCGACCGCTGCCTCCGCCCCCATGACCTCCGCCCACTCCTCCTGGAGGACGGCGATCGCCGGGGCGAGCCCGAAGGTGTCACGGGCCCGCGCCAGCGACACGGCACGGCGCTGCCAGGACGTGCGCAGGGCGTCGTCGGCCTCGTGCGCCCAGAACAGCTGCGCGGCGGCCCGTACGCCGGGTCCGTACCGCAGGAGCCCGGCCCCGGCGTGCAGCCGCAGCAGGACGGTCAGGATCGCGGTGGCGTCCTCGTCGTGCACACCCCGCTGATGGCCCTCGTCGTACGCCGCCGCTGCCGCCTCCCGGACGAGCGCGGCCAGGTCGGGGGCGCCGGCCAGGGCGTCGGCGCCGTGCTCGTCGAGCAGCCGGGCGGCCAGGTGCTCGGCGCGGTAGACGTCCCCCGACTCGGAGGGCAGCAGCCGGTCCCAGTACGGGCGGGTCGCCGCGAACCCAGGGTCGGTGACCGGGGCACGGTAGTCGGTGCCGGTCAGCGCGAAGGCGAGCCGGTCGCCGTGCGGGACCAGGGTCAGGTCGAAGGGCTGGGTGTTCACCGCGAACCTGTGGCGGCCCAGCTTGAGGACGGTGCCGCCGTCCGCGTACAGCTCACCGCGGTCCCTGAGCGCCCGGCCGGCCTCCTGACGGGCCGCCTTCAGCCGGCCGTCCAGCTCATCGGCGCGCACCGGGTCGCCCAGCTTACGCAGCTCATCGGCGGTGCGCCTGACCTTGGCGACCATCGGGTCGGAGGCGAAGTACGTGTGGACGGCGTCCAGGTCCTCCAGGGTGGCCAGGCGGCGGTCCACCGTCTCCAGCACCCGGGCGGCCGAGTCCGCGAGCCGCTCGGCCCGCCGGGCGCGGGCGTCCTGAAGGGTCTGCCGCCTGGCCGAGAACGCCTCGTGGACCTCGGTCCTGCGCTCGGCCAGCCGGCCGAGGAAGTCGTCGGACTCCGAGAACCTGGACTCCAGGTTCTCCAGCTGGAGCAGCAGCCGCGCCAGCTGCTCGTCGCAGGACTCCGGGGTTTCGGCGGCGGCCAGCGCCCCCGTCACGGCCTGTCCGAGCAGCGCGAACTCGGCGGCGAACTCGGCCCGGCCCTCCTGGGACAGCAGCTCCCTGCGGCGGGCGTCGAGGGTGGCGCGGGCCCGGTTGGCATCCCCCAGCACCCCGGCGATCCGCTCCAGGATCGACGTACGGACCGTGGCGTCCCCGATGTCAAGACCGGTCACCACGTCCGTGACGGTCGCCAGGCCCTCGGTGATCTCCGTCAGCCGGTCGCCCACCTCCGAGGCGTCCGCGACGGCCGTCAGAGCGTCGGCGGTGGTGGTGAGGGCGGCGAGCTCCTCGTGGTAGCCGGTGAAGGAGTCCTCGCGGGCCAGGAAGGAGACGGCACGCCGCGCGGCCGACGCCAGGTCGTCCTCGGCCTCTGCGGACAGTGTGGCGATCCGCTCGGTGTCGGCGTACCGCATCTCGGCGAGCGTCGCCAGATGGCCGTGGGCGCGCCGGAGTTCGGTGAGCTGGCCGACCCATGCGGCGGCCGAGCGCGGGGCCTCTCCCCGGATGCGGCGGACCAGGGCGGTGAGCCGGGCGGCCGTCCCGTCCAGGGCGTCGGCGGCCTGCCGGGTCAGCTCCTGCACCGTCTCGAACTCGGCCAGGACCTGGCCCGCGGTGGCCCCGATCTCCGTCAGGGGCTCGGCGAGTCCGCCCAGGTCCGGGTCGGTGAGCCAGTGGTAGCGGTCGCCGGCCCTGGCGCAGTCGGTGACGAGCCGGGCGTACACGGCGGTGGTCGGCGTCATGTCGCGTACGCCGTGTGCCAGGGCGAGGCAGTCGGAGATCCCGCGCACCAGGTCGGCGTTGCCGGTCCGGGCGAGCGGACCCGTGCCTGCGGGGTGCGAGGCGGCGTGGGTGTCGGAGACGTACGGGGTCTGCCAGCGCTGAAGGGGGTGCACACGGGCGGGCCCGTGGTCGCCGCCCTTCAGCAGCACGAGGGTGCCGTCGTCGAGCAGCGCGTGGCCCCGGCCGATGAGCGGGGTGGCGACCTCCTGGCGGATCAGGTTGTACGGCAGGAGCAGGGTGCGGCTCTCGTCGCGGGAGCGGAAGACGTACAGCACGTCCTCGCCGTTGGGCGAGCGGACCGCGCCCTCGAAGACCGGGTCGGTCAGCTCCTCGGCGGTGTCGAAGGTCTTGGCCGCGCCGGTCGTCAGGTAGTAGCCGCCGGGGAAGATGATCCCCTGGTCCTCGGGCAGCCGGTGGCAGGAAGGCCCGATCGCGTCGAGGCGCTGGACCCGGCCCAGCAGCGTGTTGAAGACCAGGTGGCGCCAGGCCTCCTCCTTGTACGGACGCACCCGCAGCAGGACCAGGGGGCCCGCCGTCGCGTACTCGACGTCGGCGTCCGCCAGGGACTGCAGCGGCTCGTCGACCGGCTCCTCGTAGATCCCGTCGGGAGTCTCGGTGTCGTCCTCGGTCTTGACGGTGAGCGTCCCGCCGAGGGTGTCGACGAAGAGCGCGCCGTCGGCCACCGCGATGTGCGGGTGCCGGCCGGTCCTGTGGGTGTCCCGGCCCGCCGGGGTCCAGTCGAAGTCGTGCGAGGGCGGGAGGACATGGTCCTTCTCGCCCCGCGCGTCCAGGAACTCTCCGGGCGTCCCGTCGGCGCCGAGGGCCCACCGCAGGACGCGGACGTCCTCGGCGTTCTCCCCGGTGCGGAACACGGCGATCAGCCGGCCGTTGACCTTCCGCAGACGCAGCAGCCGGGCATCGCGGAAGTAGCGGTGCAGGCCCGCGAACTCCCGTACGAACGCCTCGTCGGCCAAAGGCCCTTCGCCCGCCACCTCGTCCAGTCCCGCCTCCCGCAGGACGAGGACGTCCCCGACCCCGGGCTCCCCGCCGACCCCGGGCCCGCGCTCGAAGCCGAACAGCAGCCGGCCGCCGACGGCCACGAGGTCCCGGGCCAGCGAGGCACGCTCGGTGTGCACCTGCTCGGTGGCCAGCAGCCGCAGCCCGGTCGACCCGAACTCCTCGGTCCGCCGGACATTGAGCGCTTCGGCCCGCCGGACGAGCTCATCGGCCTGCGCCGAGAGCCGCCGCCGGAGCACCTCGTAGGCACCGCCATCGGCGAGTGTGGTGTCACGGTCCATGCGTACGGCTCCCTACGAAACAAAACTCACTGACAACCCAGCGCGGCACATCAAGCCCGTCCGGCGTTTGAGGACGGAACCCTCACGGGAGAGGGGCGGAAACTCGGGGCCTGGCCGCGCCCATCCCTGCCGAAACCCCCAACTCAAGGCGCTGGGGGGCCAGGGCGACCCGGCCCCCCGGGACGCGGCCAGGCCGGCTACGCCACCCCCGCAGGCGCGGCCCCGTTCGAAGACGCCCCGGCGGCCGGACCCGCACCACCGTCACCCCCACCCGCGAGCGAAGACACCGTCATCCCCGCGAGCCCCAGCTCCTCCGCGGCGGCCAGCAACTGCCGTACCTGCCCCGTGGCAGGCCCCGACGTCCCCCGCATCAGCCCCATCAGCAGCGCGGACACCGTCAGGTTCTGCACATCCCCCGAGGAGACGGACCCCAGCACCCGGGTCAGGTCGTCCGTGAAGGACGAGGAACCGTCCAGCCACGGCCCGGCAAGGGCCTGCGCGGTCTTCGAGTTCTCCACGAACCCGTCCACGCTCCGCCCCAGCGAGATCGACGAGACGAGCCGGTCGAAGAAGACCGAGTCCCCGCCGACGATGTCGATGTCCGCGTTCTCAAGACCCGTCGCCAGGATCGTCGCCTGTGCCTCGGCCACCTGCCGCTGCACGTCGAACTCCGCCAGCCGGATCTCCTTCTCCGCGGCCAGCCGCAGCCGGTACTCCTCGTGCCCGCGCGACGCCTCGTCCAGCGCGGCCATCGCCGCGGCCTTCTCCGTGAGCCCCGCCGCCTCGGCCTTCAGCTTCTCGCCGATCACCGCCGCGTCCGCCGTCGCCTGGGCCTGCGTACCCTCCGCGGTGGCCAGCGCCTTGAGTCGCGCGCCCTCCGCCTCGGCCTTGAGCCTGGCCCCGGTCGCCTCGGCCTCCGCGCGCCCGGCCTTCTCGGTGACCTCGGCCTCCGCGTCCCGGACCTGGACCTCCGCGAGACCCGGCGCCGCGGACTCGGCCTGGACACCCTCCGCGAGCCGCAGCTTCGCCTGCGCGTCCAGGTCGGCCGTCTTCAGCCGGGCGTCCGCGAGCGTCAGCTGCTCGGCCGCCAGGTGGACCGCCGCCGCCTCCGCGGCCTCGGCCGCCTTGATGTCCTTGACCAGCTTCTCCTGTGCCTCCGCCTCGGCCGCGATGATCACGGACCTGCGGGTGCGCTCCGACTCCTCGACGGACCGCAGGGTCAGGATCGACTCCTCCTGCTCGGCGACCGTACGGTCCACCGCGATCCGCTCCCGGATCACGTCCGCGACCTCACGGCGCTCGGCCTCGACCTCCTTCGTCGCGGCGATCCGGTTCAGCTCGGTCTCCCGCTCGCGCCCGATGACCTCCAGCATCCGGTCCTTCTCGATGCGCTCGTTCTCCACCGCGATGACCCGCTCACGGTTCTTCTGCGCGACGGCGACCTCGCGCGCCTGGTTCTCCCGCTGGATGCCGAGCTGCTCCTCGGTACGGATGAACGCGCCCTGCGAACCGAGCCGCTCCTCCTCCTGCACCCGTGAGGTGGCCGACTCCTCCCTGGCCCGCAGGGTCTCGACCTCGCGGCGCTGCTTGATCTCGGCCTCCGACTGCCGGCGCTCCAGCTCCAGGATGGTCTCGCGGGCGTCGACGTCCTGCCGGGTGATCTCCTTCTGCTCGGTGCGCTGGAACTCGTTGGTCCGTACGTGCTCGATCGCCGTCAGTTCGGTGATCTTCCGGATGCCCTGCGCGTCCAGGATGTTGGCGCCGTCGAGCTGCGCCATCGGCGTCTGCTCCAGGAAGTCGATCGCGGCGTCGTCGAGGTGGTAGCCGTTCAGGTCGGTCCCGATGACCCGGATGATCCGGTCCCGGAACTCCTCGCGCTTGGTGTACAGGTCGACGAAGTCGAGCTGCTTGCCGACGGTCTTGAGCGCCTCGGAGAACTTCGCGGCGAAGAACTCCTGGATGGCGATCTTGTCGCTCGCCCGCTCCGTTCCGATGGCCTGCGCGACCTTGATGACGTCCTCGACGGTCTTGTTGACCCGGACGAAGAACGTGATGTGGATATCGGCGCGGATGTTGTCCTGGCAGATCAGGCCCTCGCGCCCGGTACGGCGGATCTCGATGGTCTTCACCGAGATGTCCATGGTCTCGGCCTTGTGCAGCACCGGGAGGACCACGGCCCCGGTGAAGGTGACATCGACCTTCTTGGTCTTGGAGATGATCAGCGCCTTCCCCTGCTCGACCTTGCGGAAGAGTCGGGTGATGACGAAGACCAGAGCGATGGTGATGAGCAGGACAACGGCGATGATCACGCCGATGCCCCAGGAGATGGCATCCATGTCAGTCCTTGCGGCTGGTGGGACGTACGAAGAAGAAGTCAGGCCCCGGCCGCCCGTAAGGCGGCGCGCGGAACCACGGGCCAGGGCCCGGAGAAGGAAGAGGAAAGCGGGTCAGCCGGCCTCGCGCGGCAGGTGCCGCGGTGCGAGCGACGCGTCGTACGGCGAGACCCAGAAGAACTCGCCGTCGGCGTCGTAGGCGTAGAGGAGCCCCGTACTGCCGGATGTGAACACATCGCCGGGTGCGGGGGACTGCCGTACCTGCACGATCGCGGTCGACCCGTCGGCGGCTGCGACCTCGGCCTGCCCGAAGTCGGCGCTGACGGATCCCGTACGGATCGTGCAGACCTGACCCACGAAGTCCTGCCGGGATGGAGGAGGTTCCGCGGGGAAGTGCCGGCGGAAGCGGCGTACGAGCATGCGGACCACCCCCCAGGCGATCAGGAGCGCACCCGCCAGGACGGCGAGGTGCAGTACGGCCCGCTGGGTGCCGGTAGCTCCGCCGCGGAGCACCAGGACCGAGCCGGCCAGGCCGGTGAACCAGGCGACGGCGATGAACAGCGACACGGACACGGAGACGGGCACCCCGCCGAAGCCGACCGCTCCGGTGTCCAGGTCGGTGTCGAAGGAGTCGGGCCCGGCCGCTCCCACGAGCACCAGCAGCCAGAAACAGATGACGACCACCAGCGCGCCGCTGAAGATGACAGCCGGGAACGCGACTGCCGCGGAAAAGAACTCGGTCATCCGGTCCACCCCCCTGCGATGTCGTATCGTCCGGGAGGCCGTGCGTGTCGGGAGGGGTCGAGGGGGCCGGAGCTGCGACACCGCGAACGGCCCCGCAGCAACCGGATCCTCCCCCGTGTTCCCCCGTAACCCCCGTGATTCCCCCGTGTGTTGCTGGACTGATCGTGTCAGCCGGGGCGGTCCTGGCGCATTGCCGGAATCCGGCAGCCTTTACGGGGTCGGCCTGCCGGGCACCGGCACCGGCTTCCGTGCGTTGACGGGGTGACAGTGCTGCTGATGTGTGGAGGAGTGTGCCGTGGCGGAGCCCGAGATCCCCGAACGGTTTCTGGAGGGCTACGCCCGGATTCTGGCCGAGGTCGCGGAAACCGGCCGCCGGCTCACCCGCGACGAGCTGGAGGCCCGGCGTACGCTCGGCCGTGAGGCCGCGGAGGCCGGACACCAGCTGCGGGCCCTGGTGCGGCGCCATCTCGCGGAGACCAGCGCCCACTGGCCGATCACCCCGTCGGGCGCGGGCGCCACCGACGCCGTGCTGAGCGCGGTGGAACAGGCGGTCGACGCGTTCGCGGAGGGCTTCGAGCGGGCGCAGCGCATCACGGTACGGCGTGAGGAGGCCGCGCGGCGGGAGTTCATCGACGACCTGCTGTACGGACGCAGCGACCTGGGCCGGCTCGCGGAGCGCGCCACCCGGTTCGGGCTGCGGCTCTCACGGGCCCACGCCGTCGCGGTGGCGGCGGGCCCTGAGGCCTACGCCGAGTCCGATTCGGTGCCCCGCCAGGTGGAGTCGGCCATGCTCGCGCGGTTCAGCGGCCGGAAGATCCTGATCACCACGAAGGACGGGCGGCTCGTCTGCATAGCCCCCGGCAGCCAGCCGGACGTCCTGCGGTATTTCGCGAAGCAGTCCCATGCCGCGACGGACGGCGGCCAGGTCGCGGTCGGCCGCCCGCACCGAGGCCCGGGCGGGGTGGTCCACTCCTACGACGAGGCGCTGGACGCCCTCGACCTGGCTCAGCGGATGGCCCTCGACGACCCCGTGCTGTACGCCGCCGACCTGCTGGTCTACCCGGTGCTGACCAGGGACCGGCAGGCGATGGCCGACCTGGTGCGCAGTGAGCTCGGCCCGCTCAAGGAGGCGCGCGGTGGCGCGGAACCGCTGCTGCGGACGCTGTCGGTGTATTTCGACGCGGGCTGTGTCGCCGCCGAGACGGCCCGCCGGCTGTCGCTGAGCGTGCGGGCGCTGACGTACCGGCTGGAGCGGATACACCAGCTGACCGGCTCCGACCCGTCCGACCCGATGCACCGCTACACGCTGCAGACCGCGGTGATCGGTGCCCGGCTGCTGGACTGGCCCGCGAAGGAGCTCTGAGGGCCCGCGACGCGTACGGCCCGAGGGGCCAGGGCCGTACGCGTCGTGAGCGTGCGTCCTACAGGTCGAACTCGTGCGGCGGCAGGTCCAGCGCGAAGCACGCCTCGCGCACGACGCCCTGTTCCGACTGGTCGAAGTCGCCGTCGGCGCCGCCGATCACGATGCCGATCTGGATGACGGCACGCGCCTCGGCGGGCTTCTTCTTCGCCTTGGCGACCTCCTGGAGCACGCTGACCTTGCCGAGGGCGAAGTCCGCGGTCAGCTTGTTCACATAGTCGTTGAAACGGCGCTGGAGGTCGTCCGCCGGGAAGTTCTTCAGCACGTCGTTGGTGCCGATCAGCGTGGCGACGCGCTGCCGCTCCGACGGGTCGATGGAACCGTCCGCCGCGGAGACCAGGGCGCACATGGCCATGCTCGCGTCCCGGAACGACCCGCTCTTCAGGTCGTTCTTCTTCGACTCCAGCTGCGTCTGCATCGACGACGCGGATTCCTTGATCCGATCCCAAAGGGCCATGACACGTCTCCATAAGGTTGCGTTGCCTGTGGTGCGGGAACCAGGCAAACTCTACAACTGTGTAGAAGAACCGCGGATGGCCGTTCGGACAACCCGGCGGCCGACAGGCCGGCCACCCGGCCACTCAGTAGGATGCGGCGGATGAACAGGCCCACAGGCGCGGACGACGGCGGGACCCGGGACGGCTCGCGGCTGCCCAGGCGCCGCCAGGGACAGCTGGAGTCCCAGGTCCTGACCGTGCTGCGGTCCGCGGACGGGGCCGCGACGGCCGGCTGGGTGCAGGAGCACCTCGACGGGGACCTCGCCTACACCACGGTCATCACGATCCTCTCCCGCCTCTATGAGAAGAAGGCCGTGACCCGCGCCAGGCAGGGCCGTTCCTACGCCTGGACCCCGGCCTCCGACGAGGCGGGCCTCGCCGCCCTGCGGATGCGCCGCGTCCTGGACGGCGAGCGCGACAGGGAGGCCGTCCTGGCCCGGTTCGTCTCCGCGCTTTCGGCCGGCGACGAGGCCAGGCTCCGCGCCCTGCTCTCCCGCGCGGCCGACGACAGCGACGGCGTCGGCGGTTCGCACGGCCGCGACGGTTCGCACGACCCCGACGACCCCGACGGCCGCGACGGTTCGCACGACCCCGACGGCCCCGTAGCTCCGGAAGGCTGAGAGCCACCGACGATGGGCGTCTTCGTCTACCTGCCACTCGTACTGCCGCTGACCGCCCTCCCCATGGCGCGCCTCGCCGAACAGCACCTGCACCCCAGGAGCGCCACCCGGCTCCTGTCCGTCGCGAGTTCGACGCTGGCCCTGTGCAGCACCCTGTGCCTGGTCCTGCTCATGGTGGCGGGCACCGCCCAGCTGCCCGGCAATCCGCTGCCCGACAGCTGGTCAGGGCCCGAGGTGAGCGCCGCGGTGCCGTACGAGGAGAAGGCCGGTCTGGTCGCGATCGGCGTCCTGGCGGCGGTGCTGACGGCCTGCAGCGGCACCCTGCTCCGGCACGCACGGACCCGCATCCGCGCCACCCGCGCTATGCCGGACGCCGCCGCTCTGCCGGAGGCCGCCGCCCCGCCGGATCACACCGGCGACGGCGGCACCGGGGACCTCGTGGTGGTCGCGTCCGCCGGCCCCTACGCCTACGCCCTCCCGGGCAGGCGCGGGCGCGGCGGCCGGGTCGTGGTCTCCACCGCGATGATGGACTGCCTGGACGCCCGTGAACGCCGGGCGCTCGTCGCCCATGAACGCGCGCACCTGACCGGCCGCCACCACCGCCATCTGCTGGTGACACAACTGGCGGCCCGCGCCAACCCGTTACTCCTGCCGCTGCGTACGGCCGTGGCGTACAGCACCGAGCGCTGGGCGGACGAGGAAGCGGCGTACGCCATCGGCAGCCGCCGGGCCGTCGCCACGGCGGTCGGCAAGGCGGCCCTCTTCTCGCACCGTCCGCCGGGGTCCGGGGTGCTCCCCGCCTTCACGGCGGCGGGTCCCGTGCCGCGTCGGGTGGCGGCGCTCCTCGACCCCGAACCATCGGCCGGACTCTGGCCCCCGGCCTCCGCGCATCTGGCCGTGGCGGCGGTGACGGCGACGGTGGGGACGGCGGCCTCGGCGCTGTCGTCGCTGAATGCGACGGTGACGCTCGTCGGCATCCTCCACGCGGCCACCCCGCTCTGACCCGTGCGGCGGGGACCCGCCGCACCCTCAGTCGGAGTCGCGGCCCGCGGGCTCCGGCGTGAGGTCGTCGTGCGACGGCATCGGCTCGGCCTCGGCGGTGGCCACGGCCGGCTTGGTCCGCTTACCGGCCAGCACGCCCTGGAGCTTCGACGCGATCGGCTCCGTCCACCGGGCGGTGAGCGGTCCGACGATCACCAGGATCAGTACGTACGCGGTCGCGATGGGCCCGATGCGTGGCTCGGTGGCCACGGCCAGACCGGCGATGACGATCGAGAACTCACCGCGCGCGACCAGTGTTCCTCCCGCGCGCCAACGGCCGCGTGGTCCGATCCCGGCCCGCCGGGACGCGTACCAGCCGGTGCCGATCTTCGTGAAGACCGTGACGATCGCCAGCAGCGCCGCCGGGAGCAGCACGGGCGGGATCTCGGCCGGGTCCGTGGACAGCCCGAAGAACACGAAGAAGACTGCGGCGAACAGGTCCCGCAGCGGTGTCAGCAGCTTGCGCGCGCCCTCGGCGACCTCGCCGGAAAGGGCGATACCCACGAGGAAGGCGCCGACGGCGGCGGAGACCTGGAGCTGCTGGGCCACTCCGGCCACCAGGACGGTGAGCCCGAGGACGACGAGCAGCAGCATCTCGGGGTTGTCGGACGACACCGCGCGGCTGATGAGCCTGCCGTGGCGCAGGGCGAGATAGAGAACGAACCCGACGGTGCCGAGCGCGACCAGCAGGGCGATGCTGCCCCCGGCCAGGCCGACGCCGGCCAGCATCGCGGTGAGCAGCGGCAGATAGACGGCCATGGCGAGGTCCTCGATCACGAGGACACCGAGGATGACGGGCGTCTCGCGGTTACCGAGCCGGCCCATGTCGGTCATCACCTTGGCGATCACGCCCGATGACGAGATCCAGGTGACGCCGGCCAGTGCGACGGCCCCCACGGGGCCCCACCCGAGCATCAGACCGGCGATGGCGCCGGGCGTCGCGTTGAGTACGAAGTCGACGGCCCCGGACGGATACTGCGTCTTGAGACTGGTGACGAGCTCCGAGGCGCTGTATTCCAGGCCGAGAAGGAGCAGAAGCAGGATGACGCCGATCTCGGCGCCGATGGCGGTGAATTCCTCACTTGCGCCGAGCGGCAGCAGCCCGCCTTCCCCGAAGGCCAGTCCGGCCAGCAGATACAGGGGAATGGGCGAGAGCCCTATCCGCCCGGCAAAACGTCCGATGATGCCGAGCCCCAGAATGACGGAGCCGAGCTCCACCAGCAGTGCGGTCGTGTCGTGCACGGTCAGCCCTCCGCGATGATCTCGGAGAGCGTGTCCACGCCCTCACGCGTTCCTACAACAACGAGCGTGTCCCCGATGGCCAGCCGGAAGTCCGGTCCCGGGGACGGATGCGCACTGTGGGTGCGCAGAACGGCCACGATCGACGCGCCGGTACGGGTCCGCGCCTTCGTGTCACCGAGCAGCCGGCCGCCGTACGGCGAGCGGGTCCCGAGCGGAATGTGCTCGGTGACGAGGTCGATCCCGTCGGTCCGTACGGCGTCGATCGGCGCGGCATCGATGAGGTGCGCGAGACCGGTGGCCTCGGTGGTCGTCAGGGGTACGGAGAGGCGGCACGAATCTGGGTCGTCCTTCTCGTAGAACCCGAGGAACCGTCGCCCGTCGTGATGCACGACCACGGAGATGTGCTGCCCCGACTCGGTGGTGTAGTCGTACTGGACGCCGACTCCTGGCAGTGACGTGCGGTGGGTTCCCATGGCTTCCTCCCGAGGAGCGCGGCGATAAGGTGGTGCTTTTGATCATTTCTTTAGTCGCCCATTACCTTAACGGGCCCCGTCAATGGCCCCGCTCACGGACCATGTGCCCGCCGGCTCAGCGGGGCGTGGTCGTCGCCAGGCCTCCGTCGACGGCGGCGAGCAGGGCGTCGCTCCGGCCCGTGAAGCTGTCCGCCGCCCAGAGGACATGGCCGTCGGGACGGATGAGCAGGACAGCGGCGTCCGGACCGTCGGTGCTGGTGGCGCGGACGAGATCGACCCGGGGCGGCAGCGGGAAGCCGGCCGGGACGCTTCCGGTCAGGTCGAGCAGGACGGCGTGCCCCGAGGCGAAGAGCGCCGACAGCCGGGTGGGACCGTCTTCGGTGACCAGAT
The DNA here is from genome assembly GCF_040650935.1 of Streptomyces sp. NPDC048565. NCBI lineage: Bacteria > Bacillati > Actinomycetota > Actinomycetes > Kitasatosporales > Streptomycetaceae > Streptomyces > Streptomyces sp. NPDC048565. The sequence continues at coordinate 117,168 of NZ_JBEZIH010000021.1, read as the reverse complement.
CGGCGTCCGGCACGCGCTGCCCGGTGAGCGGGTGGTCGCCCGGCAGGTCGTAGCGCAGGGAGAGGCCGGACATGAGCCCCGCGAGGTGGCGGTTGGTGTCGGGGAGGCGCAGCAGGTCGGTGAAGATGTCACGCAGGGCGGCCACGTCCTGGTCCGGATTCGGATAGGCCAGCACGCGCTGGGCCGACGTGTGGTGCAGGACCTGGGCTCCGACCGGATGCCGCTCGGCGTGGTAGCTGTCCAGGAGGCCGCTCGGGGCCCGGCCACGGACGGCTGCGGCCAGCTTCCAGCCGAGGTTGAACGCGTCCTGTATGCCGATGTTGAGGCCTTGGCCGCCCAGCGGCGGGTGGATATGGGCGGCGTCGCCCGCGAACAGGACGCGGCCCACGCGGTATTGCTCGAGCTGCCGGGTCGCGTCGCCGAACCGGGAGGAGTTGTCCACGGAGCTGAGGGTGGTCTCCTCGCCGTACACCGCGCGCACCGCGTCGGAGATCTCCTCGGAGGTGACGGGGGTGTCCCGGTCGGTGTCCTTCCGGTCCATGTCCCCGAAGGTGATGCGGTACCGGTCGCCGCCGAGGGGCACCAGCATGGACCAGTACCCCCCGGCCTCGCGGGTCAGCGTGCTCATGTGCCCGATCTGCTCCGGCACCAGCGACGAGACGGTGGACAGCCGGATGTCGGCCAGCACCGCTTGCTGGGTCCCGGAGCTGCCGGGGAACGGCAGGCCGAGCAGCTTCCGCACCGTGCTGTGGCCGCCGTCGCACGCCACCACGTAGTGAGCCCGCACACGCAGGGAGCCCGCCGTGACGACCACGCCGTCGTCCTGCGGCTCGACGGCGGAGACGGCGGTGCCGCGCAGCACCCGCGCACCTGCGGCGATGGCGCGCTCTTCGAGCACCTCCTCGATCTCCCACTGGGGGATCGAGATCGGGAAGGGGCGCCCGGTCCGCCACGGGGCGCAGTCCAGGGGCACGGGCAGGGTCCCGAAGTGCCCGCCCACCGGCTCACGCGCCATGGCCCGGCGCGACAGCGGCTCCAGGAGCCCGCGCGACTCCAGCACCTCGGCGGTGCGGGGCTGGATCGTGCCGCCCTTCACCTGCTCGATGCGCTGGTCCAGCTTCTCCAGGACCAGGGTCTCGGCCCCGGCCAGGGACAGCTCGTACGCCAGCATCAGCCCGGCCGGGCCGGCGCCCACGACGACGATCTCGGTCGACTTCTCCGTCAGCACAGTCATTCTCCCTCGCTCAATCTCTCCTGGGGTTAAATGTATACCAGGTGCAAAAAGTTCCCGAGGCGAAAAGGTTCCCGAGGGGAGTCAGGTGCTACGGTGTACTCCGTGGACGCAAAGCCAGGACTGCGTGAGCGGAAGAAGCAGCGGACCCGCGCGGCGATCTCCGACGCGGCGATCGAGCTGTTCCTCGAACACGGCTTCAACCAGGTCTCGGTGGCGCAGGTCGCCGAGGCGGCCGAGGTCTCCAAGCGCACGCTCTTCGCCTACTTCCCGACCAAGGAAGACCTCGTGGTGCACCGCCTCGCGGACCACGAGACGGAATCCGGGCGCGTGGTGCGGGACCGCCCGTCCGGCGCCGGTCCGCTGGCCGCGCTCCGCGAGCACTTCATCGAGGGTCTGCGGGAAAGGGACCCGATCACCGGGCTCAACGACCAGCCTGAGGTGCTGCGGCTCACCCGGATGATCATGGATGCGCCGGCGCTCAGGTCCCGCATGGAGAAGTTCATCACCAGTGCGGAAGGCGCACTGGCCATGGCGTTGCAGGAGACGGCGGACGCCCCCGAGTTGATGGCGCGGCTGGCCTCCGTCCAGATCGTCGCCGTCCAGTGGGTGCTCGCCCAGGACAACGCCACCCGCCTGGCACACGGAGAGCCGGCCGACGTGCGCTACGAGGCCGCGCTGGCCGACGCGGAAAGCGCGTTCGCGCTGCTGGAGAACGGCTTGCGGCAACTGCCCCCGCAGCAGTGACCGCCACCGCTCCCGGGGCCGGACGCACGCAGGCCCGGCGTTGACGCGCTGAGGCGTCGCGGCCGGGCCCGGGTGGGGACGGGGTTTGTCAGTCCTTGATCTCGATCTGCTCGCCGTTCGACGAGGACGAGGCGGGCGTCGGAGCGCCGGCGGGCGCCGGTACGTCGGCCGTGGCCGTCCTGCCCCGGAGGTTCTGGAGCAGCGCGCCCAGGTCGACACCCGTGGTCGAGCTGAGGAGTTCCATGCCCTGGGCCACGTTGTCCGTGACCGTGCGGGACAGCTGGCTGGCGCCGTCCGTGGAGATGACCGTCATCTTGTCGATGGCGCTCATCGGCTCGGCGGCCTTGGCGACGACGCTCGGGAGCACCTCGACCAGCATCTGCAGCACGGCCGCGTCGCCGTACTGCGCGAAGGCGTTGGCCTTCTTCTGCATGGCCTCGGCCTCGGCGGAGCCCCTCGCGGCGATGGCCGCGGCCTCGGACTCACCCTCGATGCGTACGGCGTCGGCGAGGGCCGAGCGGTGGAGCTTCTCACCCTGACCGGTGAGGCGGGAGCGCTCCGCGTCGGCCTCGGCCTCCTTGACCTGGGCGATGCGGCGGGCCTCGGCCTCCTGCTCCGCCTGGTAGCGGGCGGCGTCGGCGGGCTTACGGACCTTGGTGTCGAGCTCACGGTCCGTCAGGGCCGCCTGTCGCTGGGCGACCTTCTCCTGCTCGCTGAGCACTTCCTGCTGGCGTGCTGCCTCGGCGAGCGGTCCCGCGGCGTTGGCCTTGGCCGCCGCCGCTTCGGTCTCGGCCTTGATCTCGGCCTGCTTGAGGTAGTACGTCCGCTCGGCGATGGCGATCTCCTCGGCCGCCTTCAGCCGTGCCTGCTCCGATGCGCGCCGGGCGATTGCCTCGGCGATGTCGGCCTCCTGCTTGGCGCGGGCGGCCTCGGGGCGGCCGAGGTCCTCCAGGTAGGAACCCTCGGTGGTGATGTCCTGGATCTGGAAGGCGTCCAGGATGAGGCCCTGGCCGGAGAGGCTGGCCTCGGCCTCCTCGGCGACCTGCCCCGCGAATGCGGCGCGGTCGCGGATGACGTCCTCGACGGACATACGGCCGACGATGGCGCGGAGGGCTCCGGAGAGCACTTCCTGGGTGAAGCCGACGATGCCGTCCTGCTGCTGGAGGAAGCGCTGGGCCGCCGCGCGGATCGCGTCCTCGCTGCCGCCGACCTTGACGATCGCGACGCCTTCGAGGTTCGACTTCACACCGCGCAGGGTGACGGCGCCGCGCACGGCGACCGGGATGTGCCGGCTGGAGAGGTCGAGCGTGAACTTCTGCTGGACGAAGGGCACGACGAAGACGCCGCCGCCGACGACGACCTTCTGACCACTGTTGTCGATGCTGGTGCGGCCGGTCACCGGGTCGGTCGACTTCTTGCCGCGGCGCCCCGTGATGATGAAGGCCTGGCTGGGGCCCGCGACCTTGTACCGGGTGATCACGGCCAGGGCCAGAAGTACAACGAGTACGACAATTCCGACGATGGCGATCGCTACTGGACTCATGATGAGGTGTCCCCCTTGCCCTCCCGACGGGACGGCAGTGTGTTCGGCTGTGCGGGTTTCGGACAGACAGGCTTTTAGGGCTGGGCGGGGTGGTGGTCAGCGCTCGACGGGGCGGACCGTCACCGATGTGGTCGAGAGCGTGGCTTCCACCCAGATCTCGGCGCCGCGTTCGACGGGTGCCGCGCTCTTCGCGGAGAACTTCACGGTCTGGCCCGCGAGTCGCAGCAGGACCTCGCCGTAACCGTCGGCCGGGATCGGTGTGACCACCGAGCCCGAGGTGCCGACGAGATCGGCACCTCGCGGTGTGGCCGCGGTCTGGTCCCGCATCAGCGCCTTGCTGAACTTCCACGTCAGCCAGGCCGCGACGACACCCGCCACCGAGCCGGCCGTCAGGGCCAAGGGGGTGCCGGCGCCGGTGGCGCCGAGGACGATCGCTCCGCCGAAGCCGAGCATGGACAGGAAGCCCGCGATGACCGGCAGGGAGAGCAGGCCGTCGAAGAGGCCGTTCAGCAGCCCGCCCAGGGCGTCACCGAGGAGCCCTTCGAGGATTCCGTCGAAGATCAGGGAAATGGCGAGAAGAACTATTCCCGCGATGCCGAGACCAAGAAAAACGGTCACGTGACCACTCCCCGCTGTTCGCTGTTCCCCCGAAAAGTTTCCGTCGAACTGGCTGAATGGTCCCATACAGGACGTCGTTGTGGTACTGCCGGAGTCCGGCAGTTTTTACGCAGTTTTGATGCCGGAAAGCTGCTCGGCGAGTGTTCCGAGTGACTGGAAGGTGGCTCCGAGCAGGGCGACGTGCTTCCACCGCAGCACGCCGTCAGGCCCGATCAGGAAGACGGAGCGACGTACGCCGATACCGGGTGCGGTGACCCCGTAGGCCCGCGCGGTCGCGCGCTCCGTGTCGGCCAGCAGAGGCATGCGCAGGCCGTGGTCACGGGCGAAGGATTCATGGCTGTCCACACCCTGTGGACTGATTCCCCAGACCTCGGCGTCGAGGCCCTCGAAGGTTTCGAGGCCCGAGGAGTAGGAGCAGAGCTGCTTGGTGCAGACGGCCGTGTTGTCGCCCGGGTAGAAGGCGAGGACGACGGCCCGGCCGCGCGCGGCGGAGAGCGTCCAGTCGCTCCGGGCGAAGGCGCTGTCGGAACCGGTGCCGGATGCGGTACCGGAAAGTACGCCGCCGGGGAGGGTGAAGTCCGGTGCGGGCAGGCCGATTCGGGGTCCTGACGCCATGTCGGCGGCTCCTTGGGTCGCGTAGGGAAACGGTGTGTACGGCCCCCAGTGAACGGCACTTTCCACGCGTCGACACGTTCGGCCCATCCGAATGCCGCCCGGCACCGAATATGGGGTGAGTCGCGGGCATCGGCCCGCACCCCAGGAACCGGAGGTACGTGTGGCCCGAAGACCGCCGTCGGCAGCGGTGCTCGTCCTCCACGGCGGCTACGAGACGGGCATGGCGGCGCCGGCCCCCGGTGCCCTGAATCTGCCCGGGCTCCGCATGCTGCCGGTCGCCCGTGTGGTGGCCCGCGCGGTGCGCGGTGACTCCGGTGTGCGCGTGCGGCGCGTCCGCTACACGCACCGTGGCTGGAACGGCCCCCGTGAGGACCCGCTGCACGACGCCCTGCGGATGCTGGACGCCCTGCGGCGCGAGGCGGGCGACATCCCCGTGGTCCTCCTCGGCCATTCCATGGGAGCCCGCGCCGCTCTGCACGCCGCCGGGCACCCGCTGGTCCGCTCGGTGGTGGGCCTCGCCCCGTGGTGCCCGCCCGGCGACCCGGTGACGCAGCTCGCGGGCCGCGACGTCGTCCTGCTGCACAGTACGAGGGACCGGGTGACGAGCCCCCTGGCCTCCCAGTCGCTCACGGCCAGGGCACGCCGGGCGGGCGCCAGGACCTGCCTGGTGACGATCCCGGGCAGCGACCACGCGATGATCCGCCGGGCCCCGGCCTGGCACCACCTGGCGGGCCTGCTGGTCACCGGGCTGCTGGGGCTGACCCCTGTGCCCCAGCGGGTCGAGGCGGCGTTCGGGCTGCCGCGGGGCGCCGCGGCCTCCGAAGGGACCCTGTCGCTTGACGGACTCGACGCCGGTGGGCCGGGCCCGCGGAGATGCGGGGCGGGGCGCGGCGGCGGACGATGAGGGGCCGTGCACCGGGGCGTGTTCCGGAAGAAGCGCCTGGGGCGGCCGGTGAGGCCCGGCTGCGGCGCATCCGCAGGCACAACCCTCCCAGGAGGCTCCGTTGCAGGCCGAAGAGCCCACCGGTCCGGCGCCCGTCGACGTGGTCGGCCCGGCCGCGCTGATCGGCGGCAGCCCGGCCGGGGTAGCGGTGTTCGACACGGATCTGCGCTACGTGTACGTGAACCCGGCACTCGAACGGCTCAACGGAGTGCCGGCCTCCGCGCATCTGGGCAAGCACATAGGCGAGGTGCTGCCGGACATGGACGTCCCGACGGACGTCATGCGCCAGGTGCTGGACGACGGCAGCCCCCGCGAGATGACCGTCAGCGGGCAGACCTGGGTGGACTCCGTCCTCACCCGGCGCTACTGGCGGGTGGCCCTCCACCGGTTCGAGGAGAACGGGCGGGTGCGCGGGCTGATCGGGATCGCGCAGGAGGTCACCGCCACCCGGAACCAGCGTGCGGAGCTGCGGCGGACCAGGAGCTATCTGACCCTCCTGGACAAGGCGACCGTCAGCATCGGTACGACGCTGGACGTGGAGACCACCTGCCAGGAGCTCGCGGAGTTCGTGGTGCCCGAGATGGCTGACGTCGCCATCGTCGAGCTGTTTCCCGAGGACACCGGACGTGGCAGGAACGAAAGGCCGTCCGGCGCTCTGCGGCTGCGCAGGGCCGGCGTGGCGACGATCCCGGAACTCGCCGATCCGCTCGCCCGGTTCGGCGGCCGGGGGACGGACATCGATTACCAGGAGAACGCGGCCGTGCCCCGCTGCCTGGCCGCCGACCAGCCCGTGATCGAGAACCTCTACGGTGACGAGCAGCTGGACCGCGCGGCGCCCGCACGCGGCCGGGTCGCCGCCTACCGTGCCATCGGTCTGCACTCGATGGTCGTCGTGCCGCTCACCGCGCACGGGCGGCCCCTGGGCGCGCTCAGTCTGGTGCGGGCCGGGGACTCGCCCCCGTTCTCGGAGGGGCTTGACGTGGTCGTCGCCCGTACGCTCGCCGGGATCACCGCTGTCGATGTGGACCACGCCCACCGCTACACACGCGAGCACGGTGTCGCCAGGGAGCTTCAGCGCTCCCTGCTCTCCGAGCCCCGGGGCCCGGACCCCGGCATCGAGATCGCGTCCCTCTACCTGCCCGCCGGCGCGGGGGCGCTGGTGGGCGGGGACTGGTTCGACGCCATCCCGCTGGAGGGGGGCCGGCACCTCAAGGTGATGGGCGATGTGATGGGCCACGGGGTGGAGGCCGCTGTCGCCATGAGCAACTACCGCTCGATGCTGCGCATCATCGCCGAGGACGACCAGCCGCCGCACCGCATGCTCGAACGGCTGGACAAGGCCGTGGAACAGTCCGGCCTCGACCGGGCGGCGACCTGTCTGATCGCGGTCGTCGACCGGCGGGAGGGGGTCTGCGCGCTGGCCGCCGCAGGACATCCGCCACCGGTGTTCCTCGACCCGGGGGCACCCAGGGGCCGGGTGGCGCGCATTCCGGTGGGGCCGCCCCTGGGCACGGGCTTCGGCGGATACCGGACCGCGGTGCTGCCGTGCGGTCCGGGGACGGTGCTGTTCATGTACACCGACGGTCTGGTGGAGCGCAGGGGCGAGGACATCGACCTGTCGATCGAGCGCCTCACCCAGCTCAAGCTCCCGGTGAACGGACGGCTGGAGGACCTGCTCGCCGAGGTCGTGGACCGGTACGCGGACACCGCCGAGGACGACATCGCGGTGCTCGTCTCACGGAGCCGGGGCTACTGACCCTGATCAGGGCCACGGTTCCAGGCCACGATTCCGGCCCGATTCCCATTCCCATTCCGGTTCCGGCTCAGGCGAAGAGGCATGCCGTCGCCGTCGCCGCACCCACAGCCGCGCCCGCCGCCGTCTGGGCCACCGAGTGGTAGCGCAGTGCCACCCGCGACCAGCACACGGCGAGGGCCGCTGCGCCCGCGCACAGCCACCACAGGGAGTGTGTGACGCTGAGAAGGGCCACCACGGCCGAAGCGACCGCCGAGTCGACGGAGATCTTCCAGAGCGTGTTGACCGCCAGGAGCACCGTCGTCATGACCCACAGGGAGATCATCGCGATCAGGATGCCGACGGGTGCGTGCCCCAGGACCATGATCAGGGCGCCGGTGCCGACCGAGCCCAGGATCACCAGGAAGATGGGCGCCCGCTTGGTCCGGTCCACGACATGGCGGTCGCCCCAGGTGCCGCGCCCGCGCTCCCACTCGATGTAGCCGGCGGGGACGATCCCGGCACACAGGGCGCCGAGAAGACCCCAGGGAAGCCCGGTCCAGTCACCGGCGGAGGCCAGTCCGACGGCGAGCATGCCGACGAGCAGCACATTGCGGGGCTGGAGGACGTCCGTGACCGTGCGGGCCACCGTGGTGGTCGTGTCCGTGCCGCTCATGCTCGGTGTGCTCCGGGTCGCGCGGGGCGCGGACAGGGCGGCCGCGCGTGAATGTAGCCCTTCACGACGGGGGATGCGTGAAGGGCTACCCGAGCAGTATGACCGTTCGCAGGTCCGCCGACAACTGGCCTGCCGGTCAGTGCCGTTGGGGTGGTCAAGCCACTACGGAGCGCTCCGACCGGCCGTCTCCGGGCCGTATCCGCGCCCTCCGCGGGTCCGCTCCGGGCTGTCCGCCGGCCGCCTCCCGGCCTGCGGGCCGCGCGCGGGCGACGCCGGGGACGGAGGAAACCTGTCCCGGCCGCAATAGACATGACCTACCCGTACGCCTAGGGTTTCTTGTGCGGCCAGGCCATATGAGTGGCCCGGAGCACAGCAGAAGAGGTGCAGATGCCCCCGGAATCCCCGTCGCACGCCACGGACCGTCTCGACGACGACGACTACCCCGCGTACACCATGGGGCGGGCCGCCGAGATGATCGGTGCGACGCCAGGCTTCCTCCGGGCCATCGGTGAGGCCCGCCTGATCACGCCGCTGCGCTCCGAGGGCGGCCACCGGCGCTACTCGCGCTATCAGCTCCGTATCGCGGCCCGCGCCCGTGAGCTGGTGGACGGCGGCACGCCGATCGAGGCCGCCTGCCGGATCGTCATCCTGGAGGATCAGCTCGAGGAGGCCCTGCGCCTCAACGAGGAACTGCGGCGGCCCACGGCCGGCCGGAGCGGTGTCGATTCCTGACCGGCACGCGTGTGCATATCTGTTTCGGCCGGCACAGAAATACGAGAATGAGCAGTGAGGGTATATGCCGTACGCGAGGGAGTGGCGGCGTAGTGATATGGCGTACAGCTCGCTTGTGCTCGAATCGTGCTACTGTTGATCTCAGTTGCAGTTGTGGTTCCCAAAACTTCAAGTGCACTCATCGGGTTTCACTCCGGTGAGCGTGCTTTTGTATTTCCGGTTTCCTCCGGACGGGGCAATCATTTGCGGCGACGTAGGGCTCGCACAGTGCGGGCCCACGGGCAACGCCCCGAAGGAGATATGACATGGCTACTGGCACCGTGAAGTGGTTCAACGCGGAAAAGGGTTTCGGTTTCATCGAGCAGGAGGGTGGCGGCGCTGACGTCTTCGCCCACTACTCGAACATCGCCGCCCAGGGCTTCCGCGAGCTGCAGGAAGGCCAGAAGGTGAACTTCGACGTCACGCAGGGCCAGAAGGGCCCGCAGGCGGAGAACATCACCCCCGCCTGATTCGCTCAGGCGTACGGCGCAGCTGGGGCCCGCACCTTGGGGTGCGGGCCCCAGCTCGTTGCGTTTTCCCGGCCGCCGTCGAGGCCGCCGCGTCCGCGGAGTAATTCGCCGACAGGCACGAGCGTGATGGCGTGCCGCTTATATGCAGTCATATGGAGTGCCGAATCAGGCCGGTTCATCCGGCGGACGGACTTCGTTTTTCTTTATTTCACCGGCTCGTTCTTGCGATTCTTGGCGCCGTACATGGCTGCAGCCGCCCGGAAAGAATCCCTCGATACGTGCCATTCGAGGGAAGGGTTCTCCATTGAACCGCGATCGCACAGCTCGCACGAACGACCGATTTTCCAGGACACGCTCAGGCGGATCCGCCGGCAGTCGTACCGCCAACGGCTTCCGCTCGGCGGGGTCCGGCCGGCAGGGCGCCCAGGGTTCGCAGGGCCGCTCCGGCGGCGGACCGAAGCGCTCCGGTGGCTACGGCCGCCGGTCCTCCTCCGTCACGGGTGAGTTCGCCCTGCCGGTGACCATCACCCCCGCGCTCCCCGCAGCCGAGTCCTTCGCCGACCTGGACATGCCCGCGCCCCTGCTGGCGGCGCTGGCCTCCGAAGGCATGTCGGTGCCGTTCCCGATCCAGGGCGCGACGCTGCCGAACTCGCTGGCCGGACGGGATGTCCTGGGCCGTGGCCGCACCGGATCGGGCAAGACGCTCGCCTTCGGCCTCGCGCTGCTGGCCCGCACCGCGGGCAACCGCGCCGACGCGCGCCGCCCCCTGGCCCTGGTCCTCGTCCCCACCCGGGAACTGGCACAGCAGGTCACCGACGCGCTCACCCCTTACGCCAGGTCCCTCAAGCTCCGGCTGGCCACGGTCGTCGGCGGTATGTCGATCGGCCGCCAGGCCAGCGCGCTGCGCGGCGGCGCCGAAGTCGTGGTCGCCACCCCGGGCCGGCTCAAGGACCTCATCGAGCGCGGCGACTGCAAGCTCGACCGTGTCGCCATCACCGTCCTCGACGAGGCCGACCAGATGGCCGACATGGGCTTCATGCCCCAGGTCACGCAGCTGCTCGACCAGGTGAACGCCGACGGCCAGCGGATGCTGTTCTCGGCCACCCTGGACCGCAACGTGGACCTGCTGGTCCGCCGCTACCTGCACGACCCGGTCGTCCACTCGGTGGACCCCGCGGCCGGTGCGGTGACGACGATGGAACACCACGTTCTCTACGTCCAGGGCGCCGACAAGTACGCGACGACCACGGAGATCGCCGCCCGTGAGGGCCGGGTGATCATGTTCCTCGACACCAAGCACGCGGTGGACAAGCTCACCGATCACCTGCTGCACAGCGGTGTACGGGCGGCCGCGCTGCACGGCGGCAAGTCGCAGCCGCAGCGCACCCGCACCCTGGACCGGTTCAAGACCGGTCATGTCACGGTGCTGGTCGCCACGAACGTCGCCGCCCGCGGCATCCACGTCGACAACCTCGACCTCGTCGTCAATGTGGACCCGCCCAGCGATCACAAGGACTACCTGCACCGCGGCGGGCGTACCGCGCGCGCCGGGGAGTCCGGCAGTGTCGTCACGCTCGTGCTGCCCAACCAGCGCCGCGAGATGACCCGGCTGATGGCCGACGCCGGCATCACGCCGCAGGTCGCCCAGGTCCGCTCCGGCGAGGCCGAACTCAACCGCATCACCGGTGCCCAGGCGCCGTCGGGCGTGCCGGTCACGATCAGCTCACCGGTGTCGGAGCGCGGCAAGGGCAGCGGTTCCGGTCCCCGTGGCCGCCGCGGCGCGCGTCCCGGCCAGGGGCGCCGCTCCAACGCCAGTACGCCGACTCCGCAGGCGCGTGCGGCGTCGGCGCAGCGCCGGGCCAACAAGGCCGCTTAGTCATCCGGCCGGGAGCCCGGCCGACCCTGTCCGGCTTTCTCCACGACCACCCTGTTGAGGAACCATGCGCTGTGTCATCGCCCGCTTCCCCTTCGACCTCTTCAAGAACGAGGTGGAGGACTTGATGAAGGGCATCAAGCCCGAACCCGTCACGGGTGACGCGGTGGTCATCAGCCGCCGTGTCTATCCCGTCAAGCAGGTCGGCGAGATCATCACCCGCCAGGACCGCCGGGACTTCACCGCCGGCGAGGTGACCAGGGCGCTGACGCGTCTCGGCTTCACCTGCCGTCCCGCGGAGGTGCCCGCCCCCGCCGCGGCGCCCCTCACCCCGCTGGAGAACGCGTCCGCGATGCTCGGAACGCCCGGCGAGGTCTGAGCCGCAGCCCCGTCCCGCGCCACCGCACCCCCGAGGCCTTCAGGCCCGGGGGTGCGGTGCGTCCCGGACCTCAGGGCGCGGGCTCCGGCTTCCTTGCCCGGTCGAGCCGCGGCTCCACGACGTGGCGGAACACCCGGCGCACGGGCGGGCCACAGAGAGCTGTGACCACGGCCGCGGCGACGACGGACGCCAGGACCCGGCCCAGGGGGGTGGAGACGATGTCCAGGTCGAAGAGACCGAGCCTGACCGCGCCCTTGATGACGAAGCCGTGGAGCAGATAGCCGTACAGCGTGCCCGCGCCGAGCGCGGTCATCCACAGCCTGCGGTTCGGCACCCAGGCGAGGAAGCAGGCGCTGAGCACGAGCGCGCAGCAGAACAGCAACGGCGTCACCACGGCGCCCGTCCAGGCGGGCGAGCCGAGCTGCTCGGCGCCGTACCGGCGGAAGAACCATGAGGTCGTCGTGCGCGGCACCGCCCAGTAGGCGACGGCCAGGGCCAGCAGGCAGACGGGGACGGACCCGACGCGCACGGCCCGGCGGCGTACGAGGTCGAAGTGCTCGGGCCGCAGCTGGAGCCCCAGGACGTAGTACGGGAGGAACTGCAGGACGCGCTGGAGTTGCAGGTCCCCGCCGATGTCGCTGGTCACCGCCGCCATGGAGGCGATCACCAGGGCGAGCGCCACGGGCCACCTGACCCGCTGCCAGAAGGGGGTGGTGAGGCGCCACAGGAACAGGGCCGGCAGGAACCACAGCAGCCAGTACGGCGTGAGCGGGCTCAGGGGAAAGTCAGGGGAGCCTGTCAGGCGCTCGAAGAGGGTGTAGGCGATCTCGAAGACCGCGTAGGGCACGGCGAGGCCGGTGACGAGCCTCCACACCCGGTCGGAAGTCAGCTCCAGGCCGCGCGAGAGGTATCCGGCGATGATGATGAAGACCGGCATGTGGAAGGTGTAGACGAAGGTGTAGAACGTCTCCACCAGTCGCCCGCTGCCGGGCAGGGGCTCCCAGGAGTGGCCCATCGCGACGAGGACGATGGCCAGGTACTTCGCGTTGTCGAGGAACGGGTCGCGGTCGGGGCGGGACCGCGGGGCGTCCGGTGCTCCGGCGTCGGAGCCCGCCGGCGCCGGGGCCCGTGAGGTCTGGGAGCGCATCGAGCCACCCTAGGCGCTCGAACGCCGGGGCTCAGGGAGATCAGGGAGATCAGGGAGATCAGGGAGTGAGAATCAGCTTTCCCGTGGTCCGGCGTGCGAGCAGGTCCTCGTGGGCGCGCCGGGCGTCGGCGAGCGGATAGCTGCCGCCGGTCACGGGCCTGAGGCGGCCGTCGGCGACCAGGGCGAAGAGCTCATCGAGCGGGCCGCTGACCCCGCCAGGGGCCGCGAGGGCGGGACGCAGCCAGAATCCGACGACGGAGGCGTTGAGACGGCCCAGCCGGCCCGGGTCGACGGGGGTGAAGCCGCCGCGGGCGGCGTTGCCGTAGGTCACGAGACGGCCGAAGGACGCCAGACTGTCCAGGGCCTGGTCGAAGAGGTCACCGCCCACGGCGTCCAGGACGACGTCGGCCTTCTCCGCGAGGGGGTAGGTGATCACCTCGTCCGCACCGAGGTCCAGGACGAGCCGCTCCTTCTCCCGGGTGGAGACCTGGGCGAGCACCCGGCCCGCCCCGAACTCCCGGGCCAGCTGGACCGCCAGGCTGCCGACGCCGCCCGCGGCCGAGTGCACGACGACGCTCTCGCCGGAGCGCAGCCGCGCCGCGGACCGCAGCAGATGCCAGGCCGTCAGGCCCTGCATCATGAGGGCGAGTGCCTGGGCCGCGCCGAGCTCCTCGGGGATCTCCAGGATGCCGGACTCCTTGGCGGTGACCTGCTCCGCGTATCCGTGCGAGACCCGTGCCAGCACCCGCCGGCCGTCCGGAGTGCGGCCCACGACCTCGCTGCCCGGGACGTACGGCAGGGCGTCGGCGCCCAGGTAGGAGCCGTCCACCTGGTGGGTGTCCGCGAAATTCACCCCTGCGGCCTCGACGGTGAGGAGCACCTCTCCGGGGCCGGGCACCGGAGAGGTCAGTTCCACGGGGCGGAGCACGTCGGGGCCACCGAAGCGGTCGAACTGGATCGCGAGCATGCCGCAGAGTATCGCGGGGTCCGGCGGGTGGTCAGGAGGCCCTGTAACTCCATCGGAACAGCAGGCGGAGCAGCAGGCGGAGCAGCGGGCGGAGCAGCGTGAGGAGCAAGGGAGAAACAGGACATTCGGTAGGTTATGGTCGCCATCCTTGGGGTGAGCCTGCCAGAATGCGGTCATGAGCGATCTTCTGCACGACAGAGTCGTCCTGATCACCGGGGCGAGCAGCGGTATCGGCGCGGCGGCGGCGCGGGTGTTCTCCGAGGAAGGCGCGACGGTCGTCCTGGCCGCGCGCCGGGAGGAGAGGCTGGCCTCGCTGGCGGCCGAGTTGAAGGACAAGGGGGCCCAGGCCTCGTACGTCGTCTGTGATGTCACGGTGCCGGAGGACGCCGCCCGTGCCGTCGGCTTCACCGTCGACACCTACGGCCGGCTGGACTCGGCGTTCAACAACGCGGGACTCGGTGGCGACCGGACTCCCCTGCACCTCATGGGGGATGACGTCTACGACGCGGTCATGGACGCCAATGTGCGCGGCGTCTGGAACTGCCTGCGCCCAGAGATTGCGGCCATGTTGGAGAATCCCGGAACCTGCTCCATCGTGAACAACAGCAGTGTGGGCGGGCTCGTCGCCATACCGGCGGCCGCGCCCTACATAGCGGCCAAGCACGCCGTCGTCGGCCTCACCAGGGCCGCGGCCGACGAGTACGCCCAACAGGGCATCAGGGTCAACGCGGTGGCGCCCGGCACCACGCGCAGCGAGATCACGGCCGACTGGTTCGGGCGTAACCCGGGCCTTGAGGAGATGGTCAACAGCCTGACGCCGCAGGGACGTACGGCCGAGCCCGAGGAGATCGCCAACGCGGCGGCCTGGCTGCTCAGCGACCGCTGTCCCTTCCTCACGGGCACGGTCATGCCGGTGGACGGCGGCTTCGTCAACCAGTGAGGGCCGAGAGGGCCTGACCGCAGGGCCCGCTCAACCGGCTCCGGAAGGCGGTGTTCCCGTCCTGCGTCGCGGTGACCAGGACGGAGGTCTCTCCGGGGCCGGCGGGCAGGATCTCCGCCTCGACCCAGCAGGGGCGGTCGAATTCGGTGTACCGCTCGAACGTGCTGGTGACGGTGGTCGCTTCGAAGGACACGGGGTACACGGCGGCACGCGCGGCCTGGTCCGCGGCTTCCATCAGCGCGAGCCCCGGGACATGGTCGACGGGGTGGTCGTACAGCACGACGTTGTCCACGTCGTTGCGCAACTGCCAGTGGCGGGGGTGCTTCCCGGTGGCCAGCACCACGTCGGCCGGGGTCTGCCGGCCGACGGTGCGCGGGTCGACCGGGGCGGGCAGCGGCCAGGCGTTCCAGTCGACGGCGAGGTGTTCACCGCGAAGTCGGTGGTAGACGCGCGTGGAGAGCCAGCCGAACTCGGAATCCGCGCGGGCCATCAGGCTGCCCTCCCGCAGGATGCGGAACTCCATGTCGAGCGAACTGACCTTCTTGCCCCGTTTTTTGGCGTTCTTGATCGTGACCTCGACGGTGAAGTCGCACGGCAGCTCGGGGGGTACCTCGAATCCAGGTGTGACGGTGAGATCGAAGTAGTTCAGCAAGGTGTGATCGGCGAGGGGTGCGCCGTACGCCGCGTGCGCGATGACCAGTCCGCTCTGCCGGACGGTCTGTGTGAGCATCCGTGGGTCGTAGGGGAGGCCGGAGGTGGGGGCGGGCCACCTCGCGGACAGCGAGAACTCGCCATCTTCCGTGCGTCGCCAGGACGTGAGGAGGACCATGTCGGAACGTCCCAGGTGGACGTACTCCTTGCGGATGCTGTCCTGCCCCTCGAATGCGGGGGGCGGCGGGCACGGAACAGCGGGTATCTCGGGCACAGCCCTCCTGGACATGGCGCAAAATGGTCATTACGGCGCTGATATGATACCGGTTCACCGGTACTTTTTGAAGTAGCGTCATGCAACGTTCAAAGGGGAGCGCGAGTTGGCACGACAGCAACGGGCGATCCGCACGCGCCAAATCTTCCTGCAGGCTGCTGCGGAGGTCTTCGACGAGCATGGCTACGATGCCGCCACCATCGCCGCGATCCTCGACCGGGCCGGCCTCACGCGGGGCGCCCTCTACTTCCACTTCACGTCGAAGGAGGAGCTGGCCCGCGGTGTCCTCCAGGAGGCGGTGACGTCGGACGGGGTCACCCCGCAGACCTTCAAGCTGCAGGAGTGGGTGGACATGGCACTCCTGCTCGCCTACCGGCTGCCACGGGAACCCCTGCTCAGCGCCTCGATCCGGCTGTCCGTCGACCCGCGTGCGCGGGGGCTCTTCGGTACCCGCTGGCCGGACTGGATCGCCATAGGCACGGAGATGCTGACCGAGGCGAAGGAGCGCGGCGAGCTCCTTCCGCACGTCGACCCGGAGTCCACGTCCCGGCTGGTCGTCGGAGCCTGGACGGGGGTCCAGCTGGTGACCGAGTCCATGGCCGAGCCGCCGGACCTGGTCGCCGAGATATCCGCCCTCTTCGAGCTCATCCTCCCGAACAACGCGGTCCCGGGCGTGCTGGCCAGGCTGGACACCTCCCCGCACCGCGCGGCCCGCATCGTCGAGCAGCGGCAGGCGGTCCCCGTCCCCTGACCGCACGGCCCACACCCTGGGGGGTGCTGCCGCGGGTCACCCGATCGGGTGCGGGTCGCCTGCGACGCCGCTGGTCAGCGCGCATGGTGGCCCTATGTGGCTTCGCCGAACCGCAGTGTGCGCCATGGTCGTGCCGCTGGCGTTCCTGGTACTCCGGGACGCGCCGGTACGGCTCGCCGCGCCCGAGTCGGCCACCGCGAAGCCGGCAGCGCAGTCCGGGGTCCCGCGGCCCGCGATCGTCAGCCGGGCGCAATGGCACGCGGACGAGAGCCTGGTCAAGGAGCACGCCGTGTACACGGGGACGGTGAAGGCCGTCTTCGTCCATCACACCGGTCACACCAACGGCTACGACTGCGCCGATGCCCCCAAGATGCTGCGGGCGATGGAGGAGGCGCACGTCGAGGGCGAGGGCTGGGACGACATCGGTTACAACTTCGTCGTCGACCGCTGCGGGACCATCTACGAGGGCAGGGCCGGCGGTGTCGGACGCTCCGTACGCGGGGCCCATGCCACCGGGTTCAACGCACACAGTGTGGGCGTCGCCGCCCTCGGTACCTACGACGCCGGTGTGCCGGTGCCCAAGGCGCTCATCGAGGGGATCGCGAAGGTCGGCGCGTGGAAGCTGGACCGGAGCGTCGACCCCGAAGGCATCGTGCGGATGGTCTCGACGAACGGTGACAGCCGCTACCGGCGCGGTGAGGTCGTCTACCTCCACGCGGTGGCCGGACACCGCGACACCTACCAGACCTACTGCCCCGGCGAGGCACTGTACGCACAACTCCCCACGATCCGCGCGGAGATGGCACGCATGCGGAGCCGGAAGCGGTAGGCCGGGGCGCGTGGCGCACGGGGCGGGGGTGGCCGGCGCTCCCACGGACGCCGGTGATGCCCGCGACCGCCCGGAGAGCCGGTCCGGCGGAGCGCAGGGCCCTCCACCCGGGTGAATGTGGGGGCGTCGGACGCGTCAAAGCCCATTGAAAAGAATATCGGCGGCTTATCTGTTCGTGCCCTTGCACACCTTCTGGAGCACAGCGGAGGAATACCGTCATGCCGGCATCACCCCTCGCAAAGCGGCCCGTCGAATCGGTGCTCGCCCTTCTGCTCGTCCTCCTGAGCGTGCTCGGTCTCGCAGGCCGCAGTGTCGCGGACGCCCCCGCCAAGTCCCCGGTCAAGGCACCGGCCCAGGCCGCAGCGGCCCAGGCCGCCCCCGCCCGGGCCGTCATCGCGCCGACCGTCACCGCGCCGACCGTCACGGCCGGTACGGACTGGGACCGCATCGCCCAGTGCGAGAGCAGCGGACGCTGGGACACCAACACAGGCAACGGCTACCACGGTGGCCTCCAGTTCTCCCCCTCCACCTGGCAGGCGTACGGAGGCGGGCGGTACGCACCGCGCGCCGACCTCGCCACGAAGTCCGAGCAGATCGCCGTGGGTGAACGCGTCGCCCGGTCGCAGGGCATGGGCGCCTGGCCCACCTGCGGACGCCTCGGTGCGAGCGGAACGTCGAGCTCCTCGTCCAGCGGTGGCAGCGGTGCCGGCGGTGTCGACGGAAGTGACTCGGCACAGACGGCCCCCGAGCGACAGTCGACCGGCAGTTCGAACAGCGGCTCCTCCGGTAACGCGTCCTCCGGAAGCACGGCCGGCAGCACGGCCGGCAGCACGGACGACAGCGACCACAGCGACCACAGCACCGCCGGTGACAGCGGCGTGAAGCACTACTCCGAGGACCTTGTCGACGAGGAGTCGTACGTCGTCGAGCCGGGCGACTGCCTGTCGGTGATCGCCGAGCGCGCGGACGTGCCCGGTGGCTGGACCGCCCTGTACGAGCTGAACCGCGACGTCCTCGACCACGGACCGCACCTGATCTTCCCCGGTCAGCGCCTTCAGCTGAACGCCTGAGCCATGACGGCCACGGTGGTTCAACGGCCCGTCGTCACCGGAACGTCCTCAGGGAGCAGCCGGCGCAGGGCATCGAGCCCCGGGCAGCCAAGCCCGGAGAGCCTTCGGGCCTGGTGGGTGGTCATGAGGGGAGCGGTCCCGCGCGGAACCTGGTGCCATGGAACGGGGGAACGTCTGGACGAAGGGACCACCGGTCATGGCACGTGGACCGTCACCGGCCGCAGTCCTGCTGTCCGTGCACGCCGTCGTCTTCGACACGGACGGTGTGATCACGGACTCGGCTCCGGCGCACGCCGCCGCGTGGAAGGAGGCGTTCGACGCCTGCCTGGCCGAGCACGAGGGGCAGCGGCCCTTCGACGAGGCGGACGACTACCGGCGCTACGTCGACGGCAAGGCACGCAAGGACGGTGCTGCCGCGTTCCTCTCGTCCAGAGGCCTCGACCTCCCCGAGGGCAGCCCCGACGACCCGCCGGGCACCGACACGGTGTGGGCCGTGGCCGCCGTCAAGGACGCGGCGTTCACCCGGAGCCTGCGCGACCACCCGGTCGCGGTCTGGCCGGGGACGGTCCGTCTCCTGCGTGTACTGCACGACGCACGTGTCCCGATCGCCGCCGCGTCGGCGTCCCGGCACGCGAGCGAGCTGCTGGCAGGGGCCGGTCTCCTGGACCTGTTCACGGCGGTGGTCGACGGCAACGAGGCGCGTCGCCTCGATCTGCCGGGCAAGCCGGACCCCGCCCTGTTCACCGAGGCGGTGGGGCGCCTGGGAGTCCCGGCCGGGGACGCCGCCGTCGTGGAGGACGCGCTCGCCGGGGTGGAAGCGGGCCGGCGGGGCGGCTTCGGACTCGTCATCGGGGTGGACCGGACGGACAGCTCCCAGGGCGCCTCCGACCTGCGGCGCCACGGCGCGGACCTCGTGGTGGCCGATCCGGGGGACCTGCTGATCAACGGGGAGGACTGATGGCACGCGGCTGGGTGTGGGCGTACGAGGGATACGAACCGAAGGAGGAGCGGCTGCGCGAGGCGCTGTGCACCCTGGGCAACGGCTACTTCGCCACCCGGGGAGCCGCACCCGAGACAACCGCGGGCGAGACGCACTACCCGGGTACGTATGTGGCGGGCTGCTACAACCGGCTGATCTCCTCCGTCCAGGGACGCCAGGTCGAGAACGAGGACATGGTCAACCTCCCGAACTGGCTGCCGCTGCGCTACCGCATCCGCCCCGCCGGCTCGCGCCCAGGACCATGGCTGACCCCTGACCACACCCATCTCGTGGAGCACCGGCAGGCGCTCGACCTGCGCGGCGGGACCCTGACCCGGCGCTCGGTGTACGAGGACGGGTCCGGCCGCAGGCTGACGGTCGAGCAGGAGCGCCTGGTGCACATGGGCGACCCGCATCTCGCGGCGCTGCACACGGTGTTCGGCGCGGAGGGCTGGTCGGGCGAGCTCGAGGTGGAGGCCGGGATCGACGGCGACATCCGTAACAACGGGGTCGCGCGCTACCGCGAACTGGCCGACCGCCACCTGACCGGCTGGGAGACCGGCACGGAACCCGGTTCCACGGTGTGGCTGCGCTGCCGCACGGTGGAGTCGGACATCGGCATCGCCCTGGCGGCCCGCACCGTCGCCTCCTGCGGTCCGGAGGGCAACGGCGACCACCGGGCCGAACCCGAGCAGCGGCCCCGCTCGGTCCACCAGACGCTGCTGCTCCCGATCACCCCGGACGCGGGCGCCGTCGTCGACAAGACGGTCGGCCTCTACACCTCCCGCGACCCGGCGATCGGCAGTCCGTTGCGGGCCGCGGTCGCGGCGGTGGATGGCGCCCCGGTGTACGCCCGGCTGCGGGCCTCGCACGGCAAGGCCTGGGCGGACCTGTGGCAGCAGGCGAAGCTGGAGGTGCCGGGGGAGCCGGGCCACATCCTGCGGCTGCACCTCTTCCATGTGCTCCAGACGCTGTCCCCGCACACCGCGGAACTCGACGTCGGCGTACCGGCCAGAGGGCTGCACGGTGAGGCGTACCGGGGGCATGTCTTCTGGGACGAGCTGTTCGTGCTGCCCTTCCTGAATCTGCATCTCCCCGAGGTGTCCAGGGGGTTGCTCGACTACCGTCACCGTCGGCTCCCCGCGGCCTGCGCCGCCGCGCGTGCGGTGGGCAGGGAAGGGGCGATGTACCCCTGGCAGAGCGCCGACGAGGGGCGCGAGGAGACCCAGGAGGTCCATCTCAACCCCCGCTCGGGGCGCTGGCTGCCGGACCGTTCACGGCTGCAGCACCATGTCGGCTCGGCGGTGGCGTACAACGTGTGGCAGTACTGCCAGGCCACCGGCGACACGGAGTATCTCTACTCCAAGGGCGCCGAGATGATCATGCAGATCGCCCGCTTCTGGGCGGACAGCGCCGAGTGGGACGACTCCATCGGGCGGTACCGGATCCGGGGAGTCGTCGGGCCCGACGAATACCACGACGCCTACCCGGATTCGGACGCCGCGGGACTGGACGACAACACGTACACGAACGTCACGGCGGCCTGGGTGCTGGCCCGGGCCGGTGAGCTCTGCCGCGCGCTGCCGCCCAGCCGGTGCCGGCAGCTCCTCGAACTGATCCGGCTCGACCCGGCGGAGCTCGACCGCTGGGACGACATCTCCCGGCGGCTGTACGTGCCCCACCACCGGGGCGTCATCAGCCAGTTCGCCGGCTACGAGGACCTGGAGGAGCTGGACTGGGCCGGTTACCGGCAGCGGTACGGGGACATCCGGCGCCTGGACCGGATCCTGGAGGCGGAGGGCGACACCGCCAACCGCTACCAGGCGTCCAAGCAGGCCGATGTGCTGATGCTGGGCTACCTCTTCTCACCCAAGGAACTCGCCGCGCTGTTCCGGCGGCTCGGCCACCCGCTCGACGACGAGGCCTGGCGGACCACCGTCGACTACTACGTGGGCCGCACGAGCCACGGCTCCACCCTCAGCTCCCTCGTCCACGCCTGGGTACTGGCGCGGGTCCACCGCGACGACGCCTGGGCGTACTGCGAGGAGGCGCTGATCGGCGATGTGGCCGACATCCAGGGCGGTACGACGGAGGAGGGCATCCACCTGGGTGCGATGGCCGGCACCCTGGACTTCGTCCAGCGCGGCATGACGGGCCTGGAGACCCGCGACGACGCCCTGTGGCTCGCGCCTGCCACGCTGCCGCAGCTCTCCAAATTCCGGATGCGGCTCCGCTTCCGCCGGCACTGGGACGTGGACCTGCGCCTGCGGGCCGAGCGGCTGCGGATCGCGGTGCCGGACTCGGAGCGGCCCGGGGTTCGGGTCAGGCTGGACGGCAGCGCCTATGTCATCGAGCCCGGTACGGCGCGCTGGCTGGAGCTGCCCGACGACGACGGCAACCACATGTCCGGTGACCACCCGCCCGGCGGCTCATGACCGCTTCGAGGACACCAGCACGCCGATCTTGTCGATGCGGTGCTCCGGATTGTCGTGGGCGTCGCGCCAGGTGTTCCCGGCCGCGTCGTCCTCCGGGGTCGCACAGGTGGAGAGGGTGATCATCGCCCGGGTCGGCCGCT
This sequence comes from Streptomyces sp. NPDC048565, assembly GCF_040650935.1. Classification (NCBI taxonomy): domain Bacteria; kingdom Bacillati; phylum Actinomycetota; class Actinomycetes; order Kitasatosporales; family Streptomycetaceae; genus Streptomyces; species Streptomyces sp. NPDC048565. The sequence goes on along the minus strand of NZ_JBEZIH010000021.1, from coordinate 95,387 downwards.
TGCCCGGTTCGCCCGGCACCTCGGCCCGTTGCTCGGCCAGGGAGCGCTCGGACCTGAAGGACGTCCGGCGGGTTTCGGTGATCCTGTACTCGTACACCGTGCTGCCCTCCTCGACCAGGACCTTGTCGCCCTTGTCCAGGTCCGGCAGGTCGCGGAGCGGGCCCCCGGCGACGATCCGGTGGGCCGTCACGAGATAGTTCCCCACCTTGCCGGGCCCGACCCCGCCGTCCTCGCCGTACGGGCCGGCGGCCTCACCGCGGTCCTGGATCCGGGTCCCGGGCCCGTCGTCCGTCGTGCCCTTGTACGGGACCACGCGCAGGTCCTTCACGTCGATTGCCGGAAGGGTGAGCTCAGCGGTCGCGGTGCGTGGGTCGGTGCGGTCGGCCGGTGGTCCGGCGGTGGCCGCCGCCGCCGGACCACCGGCGGCCAGCAGGACGACGGCCGCGACCGTCAGGGCCCGGGGGACGACGCCCCGGGAATCGCCTCGGAATCCATGGGAAAGGTGCATGGCGGGATCCGGATCAGTAGCCGGTGATGGTGCAGTGGTGGTGCCTGGGGCGGGCCCCTCAGCGGCGACCCGCACCCTTCCAGTACACCACCGGTCACCCGATCGCGTCGGGCGCGCCGAGCAGCTCGTGCACCTCGTCGGCGCTCAGCTCCGTGAGCTCCTCGCCCACGAGCAGCCAGCGGGTGATAGCGACCGATTCCAGGAACGCCAGATCGTGTCCGGCGATCAGCAGCGCGCCCTCGTAGGACTCCAGGGCACTCGTCAGCTGCCGCACGCTCGCCAGGTCCAGATTGTTGGTCGGCTCGTCCAGCATCAGCAGCTGCGGGGCCGGTGTGGCGAGCATCGTGGCCGCGAGAGCGGCGCGGAAGCGCTCGCCGCCCGAGAGGGTGCCGGCCGGCTGCTCGGCGCGATCCCCCTTGAACAGGAAGCGGGCGAGCTGGGAGCGGATCTCGTTGTCGGTGAGCCCGGGGGCCGCGCGGGCCACGTTCGCGGCGACACTCAGCCCGTCGTCCAGGACGTCGAGCCGCTGCGGCAGGAAACGCAGCGGCACATGGGTCCTGGCCTCGCCGGACAGGGGCGCCAGCTCCCCCGTGAGGGTGCGCAGGAGTGTCGTCTTGCCCGCCCCGTTACGCCCGATGAGCGCGATGCGCTCGGGCCCCTGGACGTGGAGTTCGCTCTCGCGCAGGGTGCCGAAGCGGGGGCGGAGCCCGTGCGCGCTCAGAACCGTACGGCCCGTCGGCACGGCGGTGTGCGGGAGCCGTACCCGGATCTCGGCGTCCTCCCTGACCGCGTCCGACGCCGTGTCGAGCCGCTCTCGTGCCTCCTGGAGCCGGTCCTCGTGCAGGCCCTGGAGCTTGCCGGCCGCCTCCTGGGACGACCGCTTGTGGGCGCCCGCGACGATCTTCGACGCACGCCGCTGGACGTCCATCTTCTTGTTGTGCCGCTGGCGGCGGGCGACCTTGGTCCGGGCCTCCTCCAGCTCGCGCTTCTGACGGCGTACGTCGGACTCGGCGGCCCGCACCATACGTCCGGCCGCCTCCTGCTGGGTGGCCAGCGCCTCCTCGTAGTCGGACCAGCCGCCGCCGTACCAGCTCACCGAACCGGCGCGCAGGTCGGCGATGCGGTCCACCCGCTCCAGCAGGTCACGGTCGTGGCTGACCACGACGAGCACGCCGGTACGCCAGGACTCGACGGCGTCGTACAGCCGGCGGCGCGCGAACACGTCGAGGTTGTTGGTCGGCTCGTCGAGCAGCAGGACGTCGGGGCGCTCCAGCAGCAGTGCGGCCAGCCGCAGCAGCACGGTCTCGCCGCCGGACAGCTGCCCCACGGTGCGGTCGAGATCCACGGCGCCGAGGCCGAGCGATCCCAGGGTCGCCACGGCGCGCTCCTCGACGTCCCAGTCGTCGCCCACGGTCTCGAAGTGCGCGTCGGCGACGTCGCCCGCCTCGATCGCGCGCAGCGCCGTACGCCGCTCGGTGATGCCGAGGGCGTCCTCGACGCGGAGATCCGTGTCGAGGGTGAGGTTCTGCGGGAGGTGGGCGAGATGTCCGCCGACGGTCACCGAACCGGCGGAGGGCTTCAGCCGGCCGGCCAGCAGCCGCAGCAGGGTGGACTTGCCCGAGCCGTTGGTTCCGACGAGCCCGGTGCGGCCCCGGCCGAAGCTGAGGGACAGCCCGTCGAAGACCTCCGTGCCGTCCGGCCACCGGAAGGACAGGGCGGAACAGCTCAGACCGGCGGCGGGAGTTGGGGGATGGGACATGTGGTCCTCGCAGTCGCAAGCGTGTGAACAGGGGCTTCGTGTGCGAGCACCACGCGGCGACCGGCCGGGGGAAGAGGGGTGCGGTCCTCCGGACATCCGGGGGACGGCTCAAGCACCGAGGTCGCATGCACGCGGTGGGTCACGGGGCGGCGGGAAAGCCGACAGAGCGTGACGGGGCCCGGCAGGGGCCGTACCGCGCGATGATCGCGGACCTCAGATGCGCAACGTCCACCTCTATCGGAGACGACAGGACACAAAAACTGTACACCGATGCCGTCCTCCGGGCCGGTGTCGGCCGGCCCCCGCCCCGGGCAGCCCGCCAGACCATGATCGCGGTCCGATCTACGGACCCCCGGCTGCCTCGATGTCGACGTGACCGATGTCCTGGTCCAGGAAAACGGCCAGCGTCTCGGCCTCTTCCCCGACGGCTTCCCGCTCCTGGGGAGACAGGGGCCCGGATCAGCCGGCATACGGGGCCGCCACATCCAGGACCCAGGTCACTCCGAAGGGGTCGGTGAGCATGCCGTACAGCGGTGCCCACTGCGCCGGTTCCAGCGGCTGAACCACCTTCGAGCCCTCCGCCAGTTTCTGCCAGAGGGCAGCGATCTCGTCCGCGTCGTCGCCGCGGACGGAGACGAAGAACGGGCTGCTGCCCTGGTCCCAGGGCAGATCGGACGGCACGTCGTACGCCATGACGTGGAAGCCGTTGTCGCCCGTGACCTCGCCCCGCATCACCTGGTCCGCCAGGCCGTGGCGCCCTTCGCACGGGACGGCATCGTCGAGGAAATCGGCCCCGGCCGCTGCCGCCTCACCCTCGGATCCTGGTCGTGGACCGGACTCGTCACCACCATCGGGCAGTTCGACACCGACATCCAGGTCATCGGCCCACCGGAGCTCACCGCCGCGTTCGCCGAACTCGCCACGCGCTACGCCGATGCGGCGAAGGGCGCCGGCCGTCAGGCCGATGCCCCGCTGTCCACGACCAGGTCGGTGCCCATCACCGCACCGGCCGAGGGCGAGGCCAGGTAGAGCACGGCGGCCGCCACCTCCTCGGCCTCCGCGACCCGGCCGAGCGGTTCTGCGACTTCATCCGTTCCGCACGCGCGGCCTCGGTCTCCCCCGGGCGGAGCGACATGGGAGAGGCGGAGGCGCCAGGGCTGACCGCGTTGATGCGGATGCCCTGGTGGATGTGGTCGAGGGCGGCGGCGCGGGTCAGCGCGGACACCGCGGCCTTCGGGGTGATGTACGTGGCGGAGTTCGGGACGCGGGTCGATCAGGGCTGCTGCGGCGGATTGAGCTTGCGGAAATACGTCCAGCTGGTCTCGTTCGGCTCGCTCCACTCCTCCGGGGCGTGGGCGAACTCCGGGTGGTGGCCGGCGATGTAGGCGCGGGTGCGCTCGGGGACCTCGGCGTACGAGCCGAGCTTGCGGCCCCTGCAGTGGAAGGTGAGGCCGCCGGGCCGACGGCCGCGGGCCATCCAGGGGAGCCATGGGGACATCCGGGTCCACGACATGGTGGCGGGAACGCTGGGGGCGGGGCCGGCCAGGTCGGTCCGGTCGGCGAAGAACTGGAAGAGTTCCAGGGCCTTGTAGGTGTCTCCGGCGGAGTGGACGGGGTACTCGGCGACCGGCAGCGGCGAGGGGTAGGCGAGCGGGATCTCCAGGCTGAAACAGACCTGCCCGCCGAGCTCGGTGGTCGGGACGGGGAAGGGGCGCCACTTCTGGTTCGCCGGGTCGTTCCAGATGTGCACCACCGGCAGGTCCTGCCAGCTCTCCAGGATCTCCCGGGTGGTGGGATCCAGGTAGAACGCGGCCTCACGCGTGAGCAGTCGGTAGGCGTCAGGGCCTGCTTCGGTGTCCTGGACGAGACGGGCGACATTGAGCCCCTCGAAGCCGAAGATGCGCTGATAGGGCTCGTCCGGGGCCCAGGAGTACACATCGCCCGACCACCAGTACGTGACCTCGTCGCCGTCGAGCGAGGCGCGGGTACGGCCGAGGGAGCGGAGCAGCTCTGCGGGTGTCGTCATACGGACCACTGTGCGCGGCCGACACCCCGGCCGGGCGGAAAACGCCGCGGCCCGGGTCGAAATCGGCCGGAACGAGGCGACCGCCGAGTATGGCCGGAATCATGCCCCGCCCCCGGCTCGACCCCCATCTGGCGAGCCACGAAGCCGAGTTGACGCGCCCCGGGTGTTTCCTCGGGCCGTTGCCACGGCGATACAGTCCGGCCAGTGGCGGATCGGGGACCAGGGGAGGGGCCGACCATGCTGGAGATCGTGGCGCTGAGCGCGCTGACCGCATTCCTCACGGCCGTGGGCGACGGCGCGGCCGGCGAGATGGGCAAGCGACTGCTGTTGTCGACCGGGGCGCTGGCGAGAAGGACCACAGGGCGGGAGACACCGCTGCCGGCCACCAGGGAGGGCTGGGAGGCGCTCGCCGGCCATGTGCACGCCTGCCTGGGCGACGACCGGCGGCAGGCGGGCGAATGGGCGACGCTCCTGCGGAGCCTTCCGGAGAACGCGGCGGCCCCCGCTTCCGGAGCCGGACTTCCGCCCGCCTCCCGCCACTTCACCGACCGCAGGGATGTCGTCAAGCGGCTGAGGCGGGAGGCGACCCGCCCCGCCGCGGGGCGGCCACGGGTCGCGCTGCTCCACGGCGCTCCGGGGATCGGCACCACCGCGGTGGCACTCCACCTGGGGGCCGCCTGCCACGGCCTGTTCCCCGACGGGCAGTTCTACGTCGACCTCCGCGAGGACTCCGGTGAGCTCGGCCCGGCCCCGGCCGCCGTGCTGCTGCGCCTGCTCCGGCGGATGGGCGTCGCGCCCGACCGGATCCCGCCGACCGAGGCGGGCCGCGAGGAGCTCTACCGGCGGCTCACCAGTGGCCGCCGGGCGTTGGTGGTGATCGACCATGTGGCCTCGGTGGCGCAGGTCCGCCGCCTCGTCCCCGCCACGCCGGAGGTCTTCCTGCTGGTGGTCGTGTCCGGCCCGCCCGTCCTGCTGGAGTCGGAGACCGTCGCCGTGCCCCCGCTGCCCAGGCGGGACTCGCTGGAGATGATGAGGAAGGTCGCGGGCCGGGAGAACGTCACCCGGGCCAAGGCACAGATCCCGCAGGCACTGGCCCACTGCGCAGGCAACGCCTTCGCTTTGAAGGCCACGGCGCTGCGGCTGCTGGCAGGCGAGGAGGAGCCGGCCCACCTCGACCCGGGAGCGGAGGCGCCGGAGAGCCACCCGGTGCGCGCCGCGGCCCGGACCGCGTGCGACCGGGTCCGGCCGGCGACGGCGCGGCTCTGCCGGCTGACGGCGCTCGGCGGCTGGCCGTCCGTATCCGCCCACCTCGCATCGGCTGCCGCAGGCGTCACCGAGGACGAGGCCGCGCGCATGCTGGCCGAAGCCGCCGACGCCCAGCTGCTGGAGCCCCTTCCCGACGACCGCTACCGGTTCCGGCCCGAGGTCCGCCGCCATCTGGCGGACACGGCCGGACCCGAGCTGGGGATCCCCGAGTGCTCAGCAGCGGTCGCCCGGACGCTCGACGGCCTGCTGAACCGCGCACTGCACGCGGCGCACGCCGCCCTGCCCCAGAGCTGGCGGACCGAACCGGCGCCGGAGCGGGGGCAGGCGTACCGCGACGAGGCGGAGGGCGTGGCCGCGCTGGTGGCCGATGCGGGCAACCTGGTGCGGGCCGTGTCCGTCGCCCGGGAGTACCAGCACATCGACACCGCGCTGCGCCTGGCACGTGCCCTCTGGCCCCTCCAGCTCAAGGCGGGCCACTGGGACGAGGTGCTTCCCGCGCTCCGTATCGCGGCCCGATGCGCCGACGAGCACCGGCCGGGGTCCAGGATCGCGGGTGCGCTGCACTTCCAGCTCGGGCACTGCCTGGGCGAGGTAGGCCTCGGGGAGGAGGCGGACAGGGAGGCGGCAGCCGCCGCGAGCGCCGAGCGTGAGGCCGGCCATCTGCGCGGCGAGGCCTCATCCGTGGAACTGCGGGGGCTGCTGAGCCTGCACCGCTGGCTGTACGAACCGGCCTACGAGCGCTTCGTCGAGGCGGAACGCATCTACGGCCGCATCGCTCCGGGCCAGGAGGGCGCGGACGACCTGCCGCGCGCCTACGCCCTGGCCCGGCGCCACCAGGGGCGGGCCCTGCGCGGCATGGGCAGGCTCGACACGTCGCGCCGCCTGCTCGAAGACGTGACGGGTTTCTTCGAACAGCAGGGCGAGGCCTACAACCAGGCCCGCGCTCTCACGGACCTGGCCGAGACGCTGCACGACGCGGGCCGGAACGCCGAGGCGCTGACGCGGATCGCGGAGGCCGAACGCCTGCTCACACCCGCCGCGACCCCGCACCTGGGATATCTCGCCGCCCTACGGCTGCGCTGCGAGGTCGCCGGATAGCGGGACCACCGCCACCGGATGTACGCCCCCTGCGGTACGCGTCCGGAGCGTGACCCCCGCGGCGGGCACCCGGCCACCGGCGCCCAGCCAGGCCGCCAGGCAGGATGCGTACGCCGCCGGGTCCGCGTCCGCTCCCGGCCCTGCCGACAGCCGGAACACACCGTGCTCCCGGGTGCGGACGGTGCATGTGTTCGGCCCGGTCACATAGGCGGCGACCGCACAGTGCGGGTGGCGGTGCAGCACCTCAGCGCTCCACACCCCTGGACCGCCCAGGCGCGGATCGTCCTCCCGGCCCTCTCGCACGATCACGTCGGCGGACTCCAGGCTGCCCGGGTCCAAGGTGTCCTCGTGCACGGAGAGGTGCGCGACGCCCTCGGAGCCGTACGGGTGCTCCGTGGAGCGTTCGATCGCGACCTCCGCCCCCTGGACGTGCGTCCGCACATGCAGCGGGGCCGTACGCCGTGGCGGATCGTACGCCGGCAGGGGCAGCGGCTCCAGCAGGGCGGCGGACGCGGGCTCCGGGAGATCCATCAGCGTGTAGAAGCGCTGCCGCAGCAGGGCCGCCGAAGCGCCGGGGGCGGAGGTGGTGAACTCGGCGGGGCCGGCGAGCGGACGGTGGTCTGCCAGCGCCCGCTCCACCTGCTCCCGCAACGGGCCGTGCGGGTCGAGGCGCGGCGCGTCCCGCACGAACGAGGCGAGCGGTGCCTCGGGATCCAGCCTGTCCCGCACGGCGGATGCCAGCATCACCGGCAGGCCCAGAGCCGCGGCGTAGTAGGAGACCGCGCCGAAGTCCCCGAGGACGAGATCAGCGGCCAGGAGTGCCTGCCGCCAGGCATGCACGGGATCGATCAGGACCAGCCCGCTGCGGCGCGCCCGGTCCAGCCAGGCACGGATCTGCCCCGGCCCGTGCCCGTACCAGATGTTGGGGTGCAGGACGGCCGCGAACCGGTAGTCGTCGGCGGGCAGTTCGGCCGGCAGGCGGGGGAGCAGGCTGGGCAGGACGTCGTCCTGATCACCGCCGTTGCCGAAGAAACCCTCCGGGTTCCAGGTGGAGTTGAGGACGACGAGCCGCTGGCCACGGCGTACGCCCAGGGCGCGACGGAACCGTTCACGGTGGCGACGCGCGGCCAGCATGCGGTCGAAGCAGGGGTCCCCGGCGAGCACCGCGGCCTTCTCGGCCTCGGGGCACGCGCGGCGCAGGCGTTCGAGCTGCTCCGGGTGGGACAGCACGAGCGCGTCCACGAAGGGTTCGCCATCGGCCAGCAGCCACTCCGGCGAAAGGCCGAAGGTCGGCTCCCGGCTCCCGGCTCCCGGCTCCCGGCTCCCGGCTCCCGGCTCCCGGCTCCCGGCTCCCGGCTCCCGGCTCCCGGCTCCCGGCTCCCGGCTTGGCCAGCTTCTTAGTGTATCCAACGCCATGGGAAAGAACTGCCAATTTGCCCTGAAGGGCGCTGAGTTGACCCCCGAAGCTGGCCGACACCGCAAGGTCGACCGGCAACGCCCTGGCCTGACTCCACGGGAGTACGGGCAGCTCCAGCTCGGCGAACAGCTCACCGAGCCCCGCGAGGAAGGCGGACGACCCGGTCGAGGTCACGAGCAGCTGTACGCGGAAGTCGTCGTGGAAGAGCGGCAGGACGTCGAGGAGGCGCCCGGCGGAGGTGACGTTGTGCGCCACCAGCAGCACCCTGCGGCGGGCCGATCTGCTGGTCCACAGGTGGGAGTCCTCCCCGACCGGCACCCGTATCGCCAGGGGATCGACTGCCCCCACGTGCCACCTCCTGCTGAGCGCGCGGCGTCCCGCTGTCGCGGATCACCCTAACCGGGGGCGCGGATTCAGCTCGTGGCCGCGTCCTTCGTCAGTGCGTCCATGAGGAGGTCCACGACCGGGCGGGTCTGCTCCTCGGTGCCCTGCCGCACGGCATGGGCGATGCCGCCCATGAGGAGCAGGACGGTGTCGGGGGCGATGTCGGTCCGCAGGCTGCCGTCCCGGGCGCCGGCTGCCAGGAGGGTGGCCACGGCCTCGGTGAGGAGGGCGCGGCTGTCGGAGAACGGGTCGATTCCGGAGGCGATGGCCGCGTCGAGCGCTTCGGACATACCGCTCTTGGCCGTGGCGTAGTGGACGAAGTGTTCCATCCATAGCCGGGTGGCCTCGGCGGCCGGGTGCTGGGTGAGAAGGCCGGGCACCTTCTCGCAGACCTGGCCGAGTTGCCGTCGGTAGGCGGCGTCGATGAGTACTTCGCGGGTCGGGAAGTGCCGGTAGAGCGTGCCGACGCCCACGCCCGCCTGTTTGGCGATGGCGGCCGGTGCGGTGTTCAGCCCCTGCTCGGCGAAGACCTGCGCGGCGACTTCCAGGAGGCGCTCCCGGTTCTGCAGGGCGTCGCTCCTGGTGCGGCGGGGTGTGGCGGGCATGCGGGTTCCTTGGGTGTCAGCCTCCGGGTTGCTTTCCGGAATCCGTTCCGCTTATGTTCTAAGCGGAACGCATTCCGGTAGCACCCTACTCCAGGAGACGTCCATGCCCACTCCCGCCGACAAGGCCGTACGCCACTGGTTCATCACCGGGGCCTCCGGCGGCCTGGGCCGCCACCTCACCGAGCACGCTCTCCGTCACGGCGACCGCGTCACGGCGACGGTTCGCCGCGCCGACGCTCTGCAGGACCTGCGGGAGGTGTACGGCGACCGGCTGGCCGTGGAGATCCTCGATCTCACCCTGCCCGCCGACGTCGACCGGGTCGTCGGCAGGACGCTCGCGTCGGGCCCTGTGGACATCGTCGTGAACAACGCCGGATACGCGGTCGTGGGCGCCGCCGAGGAGATGACCGCCGATCAGGTCCGCGACCAGATCGAGGTTCTCCTCCTTGCCCCGATGGCGATCACCCGGGCCTTCCTGCAGCCGATGCGTGAGCAGGGCGGAGGCCGGATCATCCAGATCTCCAGCGTCGGCGGACAGGTCGGGATTCCCACGCACAGCTCCTACCACGCCGGCAAGTGGGGGCTGGAGGGCTTCACCGAGAGCGTCAGTCGCGAGGTCGCCGACTTCGACGTCCACCTCACTCTGGTCGAGCCCGGCGGCACGCGGACGGGCTTCGCATCGGCCCTGCGGTACACCGCCGAAACGGCCGTCTATCGCGACCATGTCGTCGGCCGCACCCGGCGCTACCTGGAAACCGCGGACGAGAGTGCTTTCGCGGGCGACCCGGCCAGGATCGCCGCCGTCGTCCACGCCACCACCCGTGACCCGAACCCGCCCCTGCGGCTGGCTCTCGGCTCCGACACCTACGGCGCGATTCACGAGGCGCTCACCGAGCGTCTCACCTCGCTCGAAAACCAGAAGGACCTTGCGGGATCCGTCGCCTTCGACCGCTGATCCGCCCTCACACGGAGTCCGCCGAGCAGGCCCGTGGGATGCCGGTGACCTCGGAGGCGTTGAGGCCGTCGGCGTAGGCGTAGGTGATGCCGCCCTCCTTGAAGGGGAGGTCGTTGGCCGGTTCGTGGCCGAAGGCGCCGTCGGCGTTCAGGGTGAACAGCGCGGGCTGCTCGTCGCGGCCGGCCGGCACAGCAGGACAGCCAGGAGCACCCGCCCTTTCGGCGTGCCCAGTTCCAGCGGTACGCCGTCCCGCCACACGGTCAGCGGGCCCGATACACCGAAGTCCACAGCCGTCCCCCGTCTTTCGACGGCCACTGTAATGGCCGTTCGCCCGTCACCAGCCTGGCAGGCCGGTGCACGTCGTGGGAGGGCTCGGCTGTCGCGGTACTCCTGCGTTTGTCGTCGGCCTCCTGCGAGTTCGTCCGAGATCGGTAACAGAGGCACCTGATCAGGGTGTTCGTGTGGCTTCATGGGGGCACGGCATCGGCGTGGGCGACAAAGGGGTGGGCGGACATGGCACGGCACAAGGGAAGGGGATGGCACACCAAGCTTCTCGCCGCGGGGCTCGGGGTGACCGCGGTGGCCGCCGCCACCTCGGTGTGGAGCGCGCAGGCCGACTCCTCCGCAGGACGCCCGCAGGCGAGTGCCACGGCACCGCAGGTCCGGAAGGTGGCGGTGGACATCGCGCACGCCTCGGACAAGGGCGACCGGGGAGTCAACATCACCATCGACGACGGACCGGACCCGGTCTGGACGCCGAAGGTACTGCAACTGCTGAAGGACAACGGTGTGAAGGCCACCTTCTGCATGGTGGGCCCGCAGGCCAAGGCGCACCCCGACCTGGTCAAGCAGGTCGTGGCGGCCGGACACCGGCTGTGCGACCACACGATCTCGCACGACACCGCCATGGACGGCAAGTCCGAGGCGTACCAGTCCCAGCAGATCCTGGACGCCGAACGCATGATCACCGAGGCCTCCGGAGGCGTCCGGCCGCAGTACTACCGCGCCCCCGGTGGTGCGTTCACCCCGTACAGCCGGAAGCTCGCCGCGTCCCACGGGATGCGGCCCCTGGGCTGGAACGTCGATTCCAAGGACTTCGAGCTTCCCGGCGTGGACACCATGGTCGCCACCGTCAAGAGCGAGATCTCCAACGGGCCGACCGTCCTCTTCCACGACGCGGGAGGGGACCGCTCCCAGACGGTGGACGCTCTGCGCGAGGTGCTGCCCTGGCTGAAGGAGCAGGGCTACTCCTTCGGCTTCCCCGTGCGGTGAGCGCGGGTCAGTCCTCCTTCCCGTCGAGTAGCGCGCGCAGCCGCGCGACGTTGGCCCCGACGTCGCCGCCCCGGTAGAGGTCACTGCCGATGCTGGCCGTGAAGGCGCCCGCCGCCAGCCAGTCGACGGCGTTGTCCACCGTCACCCCGCCGGTGGCCATGACGCGTGCGCCGGGGAGTACGGCCAGCAGCGACTTGAGGTACTGGATTCCGCCGACGTGTGCGGGGAAGAGCTTGGCCACTCCGCGGTTCGCGGAGGTACGCAGCTCGGAGGGCGTCAGCCCCCCTTCGACGAAGAGCCGGTCCGCGGCGTCGGCGACGGGCCGCACCTCGGGCACCTGGAACGGGCTGACCAGGAAGCGGGCTCCGGCGGTCAGTGCCTGCTCGGCGATGTCCGTCGATGTGACGGTCCCGAGGCCGACCATGGCCTCCGGGTGGTCGGAGGTCCAGTTGGCGACCAGCGTCTGCCAGCCCGGTGTGGTGGCGGTGAACTCGAAGGTGGTGAGGCCCGCGGCCAGGAGTTCACGGGCGAGCGCGTCGGCGGCGTCGGCGTCGGCGGCCCGCACTGTCGGCACGACGCGGGCCTCGCGCAGATGCTCGACGACCTCGTGCACGGCGGGAGTCGATGACGTGGGCACAGGCAGGGACATGCGGATCCGTTTCAGGCGGGGGCGGCGATGGCTGCGAGGGCGTCGACGACATCGGGACCGTCCGCGCCACGGGCCCGGATGATGATTTCGTCGCCGCACCGGATGTTGAGGGTCATCAGTGACAGGACACTGCGTGCGGACACCTCCCGGCCGGGGTCGGGCGTGGGGCCGGCAGGAGCCGCGGTACGGGCCACGGTCACCTCGGCCTCGTACCGTGCGGCGGTCTGCGCGAAGAGCGCTGCGGGGCGGGCGTGCAGTCCGGCTTTCTCGGTCACGACGAGTCGGCGTTCTACGGTAGAAATGTCCTGCTCCTTGAGGTCGTACATGTTCATGAGCACTCGGTGGGGCGCGGGAGGGCGTCAGGCGCGGCCGAGTATCGAAGTGAACCTGTGCACCAACTGCTCCTCCTCTTCCTCGGTGAGGGGGCGAGGGTCGACGGCCAGGCGTCCGGTGCCGGCCTGGTGGTCGCGCAGGAAGACCGGGGGGTCGCCCGCGGCCAGCTCACGCGCGAGTCCCTGCGCGTCGAGTCCGGCCTCGGAGGGGTCGACGGTCAGCACGGCACGGTGGATGTGGCGTCCCGCCTCGTCCTGTTCCACCGTCCCGGTGATGCCTGGCAGGGTCCCGAGCCGGTGGGCGAGCCGGGTCATCCGGTCCAGGCCACCGTCGCCGTCCTGTTCGCCGCCGTACTGCCGCAGGGCTTGCAGCAGCCCGAGCACGGTCTCCTTGCCGACCTTCATCGGCCGGGCGATGCCTTCGTACTGGGCGCGGCACGACTCGATCAGCGCGTGAGCACCGCAGATGATCCCGGAGGTCGGTCCGCCGATCGCCTTGCCTCCGCTGAAGACCACCAGGTCGGCGCCGGTGGCCGGCCAGTGGCGCAGGTCGTCCTCGGCTGCGGCGTCGACGATGACCGGGACGCCGTGCCGCTTCCCGATCGCGATCATCTCGCCGAGGGGAATCTGTCCCTTGTGCACGGTGTGGTGCGACTGGACGAACAGCAGGGCCGCGGTGCGCTCCGTGATGGAGCCCTCCAGATGGGCGGCGCTCACCTTGTTCACCGAACCGACCTCGGTCGCGCGGCCGCCGCCGAGCGCGACCATCTGGCGTACCGAAGCTCCGAAGTTGACGGAGTGCCCCTTCAGGAGCAGTACTTCGGACGGTCGTCCTCCCGGGTCGGGCAGCATCCCGACCCGGGCGGGGTCCGAGCCCGCGATCACCGCGGCGACGGCTATGGCGATGCCCGAAGCGGCTCCCGTGGTGGGGCAGCCGTCCTCGGCGCCGGTGGCCTCCGCGATGACCTTGCCCGCGACGCGCAGCAGGTCCTCCATGACCACATGGCTGCGGGCGGCTTCGCCCATCGCCGACACGACGGCGTCGTCCAGGACGCTGCCGCCCAGCGCGGTCATCTTTCCGCTGGCGTTGATGGCGGGCCGTAGCCCGAGTTCCTCGTACACACCCATGGGAGGGCTCTCCTCGTGTCTCACGTCTCGCGTGTGTCGTGGTGTCCCGCCGTGCGGGATAGGTCGTGGTGACGGGCCGGGTAAAGGGGCCGGATCACTTGCCCGGGAGCGGGAAGAAGACCCCGGCGGCCATCGCGCCGAGGATGGCGCCGCCGGTCAGTGGCTTCTTCCACCAGTAGAAGAGGATGGCGCCGATGGTCGATCCGAGACCGACGGGGATCGAAGCGGACGCGGCGGCGAGAATGACGAGGGGACCCAGATAGCGTCCGGCCGCGTTGCCCGCGCCCATCATCACGTCGGCGCCGAAGGTCGATCCGGCCTCCGCGGAGTTGACGGTGGCCCGGCGGATCAGCAGGACCAGCCAGCCGATGCCCAGGCCGATGACGGCACCGGTCGGCAGGGCGACCCAGAAGTGTTCGAGCGGGGCGGTGACCCCGCCGGCCAGCAGCATGGCGGGGATGCCGATGCCGACGCCGGTCTGTAGCGAGCCGCCGATGTCGAGGATGCCGACCATCGGGGCCTCGATGATCCTGGCGAAGAGGAAGCCCGCGCCGAATGCCGCGGCGGCGCCGTAACTACCGTTCTCCATACCGGCCTTGAGGAGCGCGACCACCGCGACCTCGTTGAACACACCGGTCTGGTATGTGTAGTAGAGGTGGGTCCCGGCGAAGATGCCGGAGGCGAGGGCGGCGACGAAGAGGGGAAAAGCCTTTTCGGAGAGCCAGAATCCGCCTTCCCATGGCTTGGGGTGCCGGCCTTTCCCGCCGGCCCCGGTGGCGTCGTCGACGCCGATATCCGTGGTGCTCATGTCCATTGCCTCCGTCACTGTCCGGCGGTGCCGGTCGTCTCGTGCAGGTCGTGCAGCCAGCCGGGAACGGTGATCTTCATTTCCTGGAGCAGCTGCATGTCGACGCCCCGCAGGAAGGAGCTGACCAGGAAGAGCAGGACGACCGCGGTGACCAGGCTCTTGGTGACGCGGTTCCAGCCCATGTCGTCCAGCCCCTTGCCGACGACGATGCCGAGCACGATGCCGGGGACGGCGTTGCCCATCACGATGTGGGCGAGGCCGCCGAGAACCGTGCCCCATCCCCCGGTACGGCGGCCCGCGTCGATCGCGGCCATCCAGAAGATGACCGGCATCACCGGGCTGAGCAGCCACTCGGAGGCGGGTCCGAGTACGTCGGCGGCGACGCTCTGCAGTGAGTGCGGAATGGCCGCCGCCGTGGTGTTGAGTACGGAGATCAGGACGATGCCGACCCCGGCGCCGGTGAAGGCCATGCGGCGCGGGTTGTGCAGCGTCTCGGCGAGGCTGCGGTTCTTGATCATGGAGATCGAGGCTGCCCAGTGCGGCAGGATCCGGTGGTCCACGTCACCGGAGAGCGCACCCGCTCCGACGGTGCTGGCCCAGGCGTTGAAGAAGAAGCCGAACCCGAAGGAGAAGTGCGCGATCGGGTCGTTCTCGCAGGCGTTGAGCTCGCCGAGGGTACGGAAGGCGCCCATGCCCTGGGCTTTGGGGGCATGGAACATGCGGGCGACGCCGGCGCCGGCGCCGAAGCCGACGAGCGCCCCGATGACGATCGACTCCAGCAGAACGGTGAGTGTTTCGTTCATGGATGGGTCCACTTCAGAGGGACATGGGAGTCCTCGAATGAGGGTTTTCAGGCATGGCGGTGCCTCGGTCCGGCGGGACCGCGGTCCGAGAACAAGCGGACCGTGGTCCCGCCGGACCGCCGCGCCGGGGAAGGGGGAGGGGGAGGAGAGAGCGGAGGGGCGGAGGTCCTACCTCATGTGCAGCAGGTGCTGCGTGGCGGTCAGCTTTTCCTCACGTACGGCGAAGTCGACGCTGTCGAGGTCGAGCGAGGTGATACGCACCCGCACCCGTACGGTGATCTCGAAGTGGACCCGCCTCCTGGCGAAGAGGACTCCGAGGAAGCGCTCGGTCCTGCGGTGTTCTGCGGCCGACAGCACGTCGAGGGACAGGGGCTCGACCCGGAAGGTGACGCCGCCGCCCTCACCGGTCGCCGCGGACTGCACCTGGCGCATCGCGGCACCGAAGGCCCGTTCCTTCGTCGGCCCGGTACCCGTGAGCCGCAGCGTCTGCTCCACGGTGTTCATGAGGCGCCGCCCGCCTCGGGACCGAGCTCGCGCAGCAGCGCCTGCGCGATCTTGAAGCCGAGCTCCTCGGTGTCGATGAAGCCGAATCCGAGGACCCTTTTGCCCTGCTGGACTGCGGTGACGCCGGCTTCCGCGGTGCGCATGCCGAATTCGATGCTGTGCCCGTACTTCGCCTTGGCGGTCACCGCACCGGCGCCGCCGCTGCCGCAGAAGCTGAGGCCGAGCACGGCGCCCTCCGATGCCATGACGTCACCGACTTTCATGTCGGCGCCGGGGCCCGGTATCAGCACGGGCTCGACTCCGGCCTTCCGGATGCCCTCGGCGACGGCCTGGCCCTTGCCGAGCCGGTTGCCGATGACGATCTTCACAGTGTCTGACATGGTGTTCTTTCCTGTCTGCTAGGCGGTTGGCCGCTGTCCGCGTGCGTTCAGACGCTACGACCGGGCTCCGGCAAGTCCTCTTGGAGGGCCGCTTCGAAGTGCAGCGTGAGGAGCAGCACCTCGGTGTCGCCGACGATGTGTGCGCGGCCGGCGCAGTAGGCGTCGAGCAACTCCCTGACCCCCGCGAACAGTTCTTCGCCGACCTCGTCGTAGAGGGCCCGGTCGAGCTCCGGCGGGTATTCGTGGGCGCGTACCCGCCGTACGAAGGCGAGGCCGTGTGCCGCCAGGGCCAGCCGCCGGACGTCGTTCAGCACGATGCCCCGCTCGCTCGCGTAGTGGCCGGCGAGGGTGAGGAACGCCTCCGCGTCGGCAGCGTCGGGCTCGGAGATGTGCGTGTCCTCGGCCAGCAGCGTGAGGAGCCGGCGCGGATGGGCGGAGTCCAGGGGGGTGCCGGTCATGCGGTGGCCTTTCGGGTGTCGTGGACGACGCCGGCCCGCACCACGGAGGCCGGTGCGAGCAGCCACTCGGACGTACGTGTCCTGCCTTCGGCGTCCACGAGGCCGACAGCGCCTTCTGTCCGGTCCAGGAGGGTGAGGTCCGCGACCGATCCGGCCTTGAGGTCTCCCAGTTCGCCGGCGAGGCCGATGGACTCGGCGGCGGCCGAAGTGGTGGCGCGTACCGCCTCGTTGAGGGTGAGGCCCACGGCGAGCAGTTTGGTCATGGTGGTGGTGAGGCTGTGGACCGGGCCCGCGGCGTTCTCCCGGTGGATGTCGGTGCTGATGGTGTGCGGCCTGATCCCGGCGGCGAGTGCGCGTTCCATGGTTTCGAAGGCGAAGCTGGCACTACCGTGTCCGACATCGAAGTGGACTCCGCGTCCCAGCGCCGCGAGCGCCTGTGGAACGGGCGCGTCAGCGGCTGCCGGGAAGAGCCCACCGGGCTTTCCGTGGAAGGCGTGGGTGACGATGTCACCCGCTTCGAGCAGGTCGAGCACATCGCCGAGTGCGGGGGGAGCGTTGCCGACATGCACCATGACGGGGAAGACCCGGCCCGTGGCGGCGCTGATCTCGGCGGTGACCCGCTTGGCCGCGCGCAGTGGCTCCAGGCCGTTGTCGCCCAGGACCGAGCGGCTCATCCGCACCTTCACACCGCGGATGGTCTCCGGGTTGTCGAGAATCGTGCGTACCGTCGCGGCATGCCGGATGTCATCGCTTCCGGCGAGTTCCCTGGTGCCCTGGGTCAGGCCGTGGCGCGAGATGTTCAGCCAGCTCAGGACGCGGGTGGCGCTGTTCGCGACCACGGTTTCGCCGAAGTGGGCGAAGGAGTCGGACCCGGCGCTGCCGGCGTCCACGAGGGTGGTGACGCCCGAGGCGAGACCGACCGCGTCGGCTCCCGTACCCAGTCCGGTCCGGCCGTCGTAGATGTGGGTGTGGAGGTCGATGAGTCCCGGAGCGACCAGCAGTCCCCGGGCATCGAGGAAGCGCGCACAGCGGGAGTCGGCGCTGCCCGGGGCCACAACGGCCGCGATGCGTCCGTCGCGGACGGCGACATCGCCGCCGAGGGGCTCGGACTGCTGGGGATCGACCAGGAGACCACCACCGATCACCAGGTCGTACGGGTCGGGCTCATCGTCGGATGCGGACATGAACAACCACCTTGCGCTTGGCAGGTGAGGGCCCGTCGAGTGACCGGGCACCCCTCACCCGCATTCCGTACGATAGATTGTCGTTCCGGAGGGCGGACCCGAGTGACG
The DNA here is from genome assembly GCF_040650935.1 of Streptomyces sp. NPDC048565. Taxonomy (NCBI): domain Bacteria; kingdom Bacillati; phylum Actinomycetota; class Actinomycetes; order Kitasatosporales; family Streptomycetaceae; genus Streptomyces; species Streptomyces sp. NPDC048565. Next base: position 77,743 of record NZ_JBEZIH010000021.1, on the reverse strand, counting down.
TTAGCTGAGAGGCAACCGGAGAAACAATGGATACCGACGAGGCAGTTTCCGGGACACGTGTCGCGGGGGGAGCCGGCAACTCCGTGGCCAAGACGCTGCGCGTGCTGGACGCGCTTGCACATCCGGACGCGCCGCATCGGCTCGGAGAGATCGGCGAGCGCTCGGGAGTCTCCAAGGCGAGCGCTCACCGGATCCTCGGCACACTGATCGAGGAGGGCTACGCCACATCGGAGGGCGAAGGCCGCTACGGCATCGGCATCCGGCTGCAGGCGATGGCCGCGCGCGTGCTGTCCGAGGACTCCGTCGGCATCGGGGCGGTGCTGCGCACGTTGCAGCAACGGCTGGGCCAGACCGTTCACCTCGCGGTCCTCAACGGTGACCACGCGATCTACACCCACAAGGTCGATCCCGACCGGGCCTACCGCATCACGACCGAGGTCGGCACGCGGCTCCCCCTGCACGGGACCGCGGCAGGCCTGGCCCTGCTGTCCCGTCTGCCGGAGCAGGAATCATCGGCCCTGCTGGACACCACGGCACTGACCGCTCTGACGACGCGGACGGTGACCGACCGGCGGACGCTGGAGAAGAGGCTGATGTCGGCACGCGCCGACGGTTACGCGACCGACTACGAGGAGCACGAGCATTCGATCTGCTCGCTCGCGGCTCCGGTACTCGACGCGGAGGGGTACCCGGTGGGCGCCGTCTCCGTCTCCGCGCTCACGTTCCTGGTCGGCCCCGAGGAGCTGCGGGCCTTCGCCCCCGAGGTGCGGCAGGCCGCATCCGACGTGGCGAAACGCCTCTGACGAGCCGTCCGGGAGGCCCCGGGGGCCGGGATCCAGGAGCACCAGGAACCCGCGGATCCACACCCCGGCAGGGTGAGGCGCGGATCCGCCGAGGTGCGCATACTCGGTGCCATGGACGACAAGCACGGGCGACTCGCCGACTTCCTCCAGGCCCGCCGGGGCCAGTTGCGGCCCGAGGACGTCGGACTGCGGACCTACGGTGAGCGGCGCCGCGTACCGGGGCTGCGGCGGGAGGAGCTCGCGCTGCTCGCGGGCATCAGCGCCCCCTACTACGCCCGCCTGGAGCAGGGCCAGTCACGCAACGCCTCCCCCGAGGTGCTCGACGCCATCGCCGGCGCCCTGCGGCTGGACGACTTCGAGCGTGCCCATCTGCATGCCCTGGCCCGTGCGCCGAGAGGAGGCAGACCCGCGGGCAGGCCGCGGGCGGAACGCCTGCCCGAGGCGACGGGTGTCCTGCTGGCAGCCATCGAGGGCACCCCGGCGATCGTCATGGGCCGCCGCAGCGATGTCCTGGGCTGGAACAGCCAAGGTCACGCGCTGTTCGCCGGGCATCTCGACCGCAGCGGGCCCGAAGACCCGCGCCGGCGGCCGAACATGGCGAGGCTGGTGTTCCTCGACGCGCACACCCGCGACCTGTACACCGACTGGCCGGCCAAGGCCAGGGCCGTGGTGGGCAACCTGCGCCTGACCGCCGGCCGGTATCCGAACGATCCGCTGCTGGCCGGTCTGATCGGCGAACTGACCATGAAGAGCGCTGAGTTCGCCAGGATGTGGGCCGATCACCGGATCCAGGCCTGTGACACCGCCGACTACGAGATGCGCCATCCTCTGGTCGGGACGCTGACCGTCACCCAGCAGACGCTGCAGAGCCCGCAGAGCGACGGACCGGCGCTGGTGGTGGCCACGGCGGCCCCCGGCTCCCCTTCCGCGACGGCTCTGACGCTGCTCGCCCAGGCCCTCACCCCGGGGGTCGCACCGGTTGCAGTTCCGCAGGAGGCGGCCGGGCCGCAGCGCGACGCCCACCCCCTGCCCCGGCCTTGACCACGGGCGCCCCGCGCCCGCCTCACCACATCACCACGGCACGCACCGCCCACCGTGGCTACCGCATGCCCGAAACCAGAGAAGGAACGAACGAACCATGTCCAAGCGACCCATCATGACCACCGTGGCTGCCCTCCTCATGGCAGCCGCATCCCTCACCGCGGCCGCTCCGGCCGGCGCGACGCCCGTGTCCGGCAGGCCGCTGACCGACGCGCGGATCGCCGTCCACTTCGACCTGGACGCAGGCCAGATGCCGGAGAACGTCGCCCTGCTGCCCGACGGCACGGCGGACGTCACGTTCGCCGGGGCTCGTCAGGTGGCCAGGATCGACCGGCACGGCGCGACCCGCGTCCTGGCGACGCTGCCCGCACCCGCCGACGAAGGAGCCGGCGCGCCCGTCCTCGGCTTCCCCCTGACCACCGGCATCGTCCGCACCGCCGACGGCACGGTGTACGTGCTGTACGCGACCGGTACGGCCGACCTGACCGGGCTGTGGCGGATGCGCCCCGGGCAGGCCCCGCAACGTATCGCCGCACTGCCCGCGGACGGCCTGCCCAACGGGCTGGCCGTGGACGAGCGCAGCCGGCAGTTCTACATCACCGACTCGGTGCTCGGCACCGTGTGGACCGTGCCCCTCACCGGTGGCACACCCACCGCATGGTCCACCGCCCCGGAACTCGCCTCGACCGGCTTCCTCGGAGCCAATGGCGCGAAGGTCCACGACGGAGCCCTCTGGGTGAGCAATCTCGACCGGGGCACCCTCCTGCGCATACCGGTTCTCCCCGGAAACCGCGCGGGAGAGCCGCAGGTCAAGGCGTCCGGCCTGGTCGGCATCGACGACTTCACGTTCACCGGCCGGGGCGACCAGGTCATCGCCGCGATCAACGGCACCAACCAGGTCGTGCGCATCCGGCCCGACGGCACCAGCACCACCCTCCTCGACGCCACCGACGGACTTCAGGGCCCCACCTCCATCGCCCTGCGCGGCGACGAGATGTACGTGTTCAGCGCCGCCTACACCTCCACGGACCCCAACCTGCTGCGTGCCCGCCTGCACAGCCACCGATGACACCCGGCACGCCATGAGGCGTCTCGCCACGGGCGTAGTGCTGCGGCCGCTCCAGCCGTTCAGGTCCGGTGTTGCTGTCCGGCCCGGTCGTCGTACTCCTCGCGGGAGGTGAGCACTTCCTCGATGTGCCGCACCGACCAGTCCGTGAGCGCCTTCAGGGGGCCGCGCAGTGTCTGGCCGAGCGGCGTCAACGCGTACTCCACGCGGATCGGTGCCTCCGGGTACACCGTCCGCAGGACGAGCCCGTCGCGTTCGAGTGTGCGCAGCGTCTGGGTGAGCATCTTCTCGCTCACGCCCGCGAGCCGCTGCCGCAGCTGGGTGAACCGGCACGCCCCTTGCCTGGCCAGCTCGCCCAGCACGAGCACCGCCCACTTGCTGCCGATCTGGTCGAGCAGGTCACGCGAAGGGCAGCCGCGCGCGTACGGGTCCCATGACGGTGTGGGCTCGGCCACATCCCCGACGGTCGACATGAACCCTCACCTCGATGCTTTCGTCAGGGTGGCCACCTTACCTCGAAGTGGGTCCTTACTAAAGGAGAGTGACCAGGTCATCCTGGATCCATCGCCGCGGAAGGTCCGCGGTGGAAAGGGGCCACCACCATGTCGATCGTTGTCACCGCAGCTTCCGGACAACTGGGCAGGCTCACTGTCGAAGCGCTGCTGGCCCGTGGAGTGCCGGCCTCCGGCATCGTCGCGACCAGCCGTGACGTCACAAGGATCAAGGACTTCGCCGACCGCGGTGTCGTGGTGCGCCGGGCCGACTTCGCTGAGCCGGACAGCCTCCCCGCGGCCTTCGACGGCGCGGACAAGCTCCTGCTGATCTCCACCACGACCGTGGACGAGCGTGTCGCCAACCACCGCCGCGCCATCGACGCGGCGGTGGTGGCAGGCGCGTCCTCGGTCGCGTACACGAGCATGCTGCGTGCGGACACGTCCACCACACTCCTCTCGGCCACCCACCACGCCACGGAGCAGTACCTGCGGGAGCACGCCCCCAGCGTGATGCTGCGCAACGGCTGGTACCTGGAGAACTACACGGCCCAACTTCCCCAGGTACTGAGCGGCGGGACCGTCGTCGGGGCGGCCGGCCAGGGAAGGATCAGCGCAGCGACCCGGGCCGACTACGCCGATGCCGCAGCGGTCGTGCTGACCACGGACGGACACACCGGCAAGGTGTACGAACTGGGCGCGGACGAGGCGTTCACCCTGGCCGGGCTGGCCGCCGCGATCTCGGCCGCCACCGGGAAGCGGATCGAGTACACCGACCTCCCGGCCGACGGGTTCGCCCGGGTGCTGGCCGATGCCGGTGTGCCCGCAGAGCTGGCACACGTACTCGTCGATGCGGACCTTGCCATGGGCCGCGGCGAGTTCTTCACCGGCTCCGGTGACCTGCGGCGCCTGATCGGACGGCCGACGACGACCCTCGCCGAAGCGATCGCCGCCGCGCTCGGCTGACCCGGCTGTTCAGCGCGGTCCGGCTGTTCAGCGCGGTCCCGCCGTTCAGCGCAGTCCGGCCGTTCAGCGCAGTCCGGCGAAGAGATCGGTCTCGGGGACGGCGGCGCCGGTGGTGTCCTTGACGCGTACGAAGGTCTCCATGCCCATGAACTCGGCGAACCTCTCCTTGCCCATCTTGAGGAAGAAGATGTTCTCGCCCTGACTCGCGTGCGCGGCCAGCGCGTCGAACTTCTGACCGCTGAACGGGGTGGTGTCCACCCAGGTGGTGACCTCGTCGTCGGGGAGGCCGATCTCCGCCATCGCAGCGGCCTCGACGGGGTCCGGCTCCGGCATGTCCTCATGGAACTCGCGCATGGTCTCCCCGAACCGCTGCATCATCGAGCGGGGCATCGTCGTCCAGTACACCTTCGGCGTCAGCTCGGTCATTTCCAGCGCCGCCATCGTGATGCGGTGGGCCTGGATGTGGTCGGGGTGGCCGTAGAAGCCGTTCTCGTCGTAGGTCACGACCACATCGGGCCGGTAGTGCCGCATGAGTTCCGCGAGCCGGGCGGCGCCTTCCTCCACGGGGGTCCGCCAGAAGGATCCGGGGGCGTCGTTGCTCGGCCAGCCGGTCATCCCGGAGTCGGCGTAGTCCAGCATCTCCAGATCGCTGACCTTCAGTACGTCGCAGCTCGCCTCGAGTTCGTGGCGGCGCATCGAGGCGACGGCCGCCGGATCGTGGCCGGGGTCGCCTGGCTTGACACCCCCCGGCCCGTCTCCGCAACCGCCGTCGGTACAGGTCACGAGCACCGTGCGGATGCCTTCCGCCGCGTACTGGGCCAGGATCCCGCCGGTTCCGGTGGCCTCGTCGTCGGGGTGGGCGTGTACTGCCATGAGCGTCAAGGGTCGGTCGGTCATGAGAAGCAGTCCTCCTGCAGAAAATCACGTCGTGGTCCGAGCGCGCGCCGGTCCATCGGGTGCAACCTTTTCGGCCGTGCCGGGTGTTCCCGGCGCGGCCGCTCGGCTTTTCGGGCGTGGGCGGTCACACACCCGAACGAGGAACAGGTCAGGCCCGTACGCATCGGAGTCTATTCGGTCGAAATCTGTGCGCATTCCACTTGACGACCGGTTTGGTTTCCGAAATGTTCGTGTCCCCGCCTCCTCTCTCCCGTTCTCCCAAGGTGGGCTGAACGGGGGTCGGTTGACCATTCTCGTGGTAGAATTCAGTGAATTCACAGAGCGTCGCAAAAAAGGGGAATGGCGTGAATACCGAGAAGGTTACGGCTCGACGTCTTACGGTCGAAGAGGTTTCGGAGCTGGGCATCCAGGACGGAATCTTTGTGTCGGCAGAGATGGATGGCCTTCCTCTCGACTGCTACGCCCCGGCTTTTCTCACGAAGCCGGGTAAGGATTTTGAGGGAGGGTCCTTCGTCGCGAGGACGGCCTTCGGCAGGGAAGTCCATGTCCTCCCGGGCAATGACGAAGAGCGCGGCATCTGGGTCGCCGACAAGGCGGGGGAGGGGATCGAGGTTCTTCAGAGTGCCGGCGTTCTCCTGAACCTCGCACTCTTCGTGCCCAACGGGACCAAGGAATCTCTCGATTCGCTCTACTCCGCCGCGCGGGACGCCTTCGGTGCGGGGATCGTTCAGCGCTGGAGCGAGGAAGTCGCCGAGGTGCCGGATGTCAAGGTCGACCTGTTCGAGGAGCCGGCTCGGGGGCGGAAGAGCAGCAGTCAGAACCGCGATCGCCGCGCCTTGGACATCTACCCGACCCGAGTGCGATTCCTGGAGCCCAGCGATGGCTGGAAGTTCGTTGTCGAACCGCACAAGGAGGTCGTCGACGACACACCGACGATCTGACCGGATGGCAGGTTGGTCCCGGTCTTTCGCAAGAGCCCGTCAGATTGCTGACGGGCTCTTCGGCGTTTGTCGGGAGGCGGGGCGGTCCGTCCGCGCTGCGCCCGGACAGGATGTGGAGAAAGGCGGTACACGGTCCGACGGCCCACGCCCGCCCGCTCGGTGATGCCCTTCACGGTCAGGGCCGCGTACCCGACCTCGACGAGAAGGTCGTCGACGGCGTGCAGCGCGGCGGCGCGTGCGCTTTCGCTGCGGGGTCGTCCGCGGCCGCCTCCATCCGCGGTGCCGTCAACACATGCGAGACACGGTGTCTCGCATGTGTTAGCTTTGCGGTGCACGGTGACTCGTAAATGAGTGTCCGGGCCGTGCGTCGTGTGCAAGCGATCCGCGCTTCATCCACACGCCCTTCGGGGCGAAGGAGGTCACGTACATGCGTGCTTTTGTCACCGGAGCGACCGGCTGGATCGGATCCGCCGTTGTCGACGAACTCGTCTCGGCGGGCCACCACGTCATCGGCCTGGCCCGATCCGACCTGGCCGAGCAGTCTCTCGCGGCCAAGCGCATCGGCGTCGTCCGCGGTGACCTGGACGATCTCACCTCGCTGCGGCGGGGCGCCGCCCAGGCGGACGCGGTCATCCACATGGCCAACAAGCACGACTGGGGCAACCCCGCCGAGTCCGACCGCTCCGAACGCGCCGCGATTCGCACTCTCGGCGACGTACTGGCAGGAACGGGCCGCCCGTTCGTCGTCGCCGCGCCGCTCTCCGGCATCGTCGAAGGCCGGCCGGCCACGGAGGCCGATGTCTCTCCGGCCGTCGGCCCGGACTCCAACCGGGGCGGCAGCGAGAACCTCGCCCTGGACTACGTGGCCCAGGGCGTGCGGACCGTGATCACCCGGTTCGCGCCGAGCGTTCACGGCCGCGGCGACTGGGGGTTCGTCAACTTCCTCACCGAGGCTGCCCGTAAGCAGCAGGTCTCCAGCTATGTCGGCGACGGCTCCGCGGCCTGGTCGGCGGTGCACCGCGACGACGCGGCCCGCCTCATCCGCCTCGGCATGGAGCAGGCACCCGCCGGAACGCGCCTGCACGCCGTCGCCGAGGAGGCCGTGACCACCAAGGCGATCGCCGAAGCGATCGGCCGCAGCCTCGGTCTGCCGACCGGATCCGTCGCCCCGCAGGACGCCGGATCCCATTTCGGCTTCGTCGGCGGCTTCTTCGCCTCCACCATGACCGCGTCCAGCGACGCCACCAGGCGGCTCCTCTCCTGGGCGCCCGCCGGGCCGTCCCTGCTCGCGGAAATCGACGCGGGCGCCTACACGGCCTGACGAGGAGGCAGCCCAAGCAGGGGAGGACGCCCCCCCCGGGGCCACCCCTCCCTCCTCTCCGTGCGCCCACCATGTCCCACACCCGAAGGAGCCACACTGTGCCCACGCACCCCTACACCCTCGCGGAACCACGTGTCGCCGCCGCCCTGACCCGCATGTTCGAGGCCGCCGACCGTGACGAGGAGACCGAGGAACGCCACCGGGCCGTCCGGTCCTACGACCGGGCGACGCTGACGGCGCAGGAACTCGCCGACGTGGCGCAGGAGATCTACATGCCGATCTCCGCCGCCGGCGGCAAGCTCCTCTACAACCTCGTCCGCGCCACCAAGCCATCCGTCGTCGTCGAGTTCGGCACCTCGTACGGCATCTCCACCCTGCACCTGGCCGCCGCCGTTCGCGACAACGGCACGGGCCAGGTCATCACCACGGAGATGAACAGGACGAAGGCGGCCGCCGCACGCGACACCTTCGCCGCCACCGGCCTCGACGACGTGATCTCCGTGCTGGAGGGCAACGCCCTGGAGACGCTCGCCGTACTGCGGCAGCCGGTGGACTTCTTGTTCCTGGACGGGTGGAAGGACCTCTGCCTGCCCGTCCTGCAGCTCCTGGAGCCGGACATCGCCCCCGGCACCCTCGTCGTCGCCGACGATGTGAACCTCTCGAGCCTCGGCCCCTACCTCGACCACGTACGCGACACCGCCAACGGCTACCACAGCGTCACGTTCCCCGTCGAGGACGGCCTCGAAATCAGCTGCCGCCTCTGACCAGCCCTGTCCGTGATCGCTCCGGCAGCTGGGGCGGGCACGGACAGGACACGGTGCGGTGATACGACCCGCGTGGCGAACGGTGGCGCCGTTCGCTCCTCGCCCGCCCTTCGCACCGGACGCGCGGACATCCCTTGCGGACGATGAATCATGGTCGTGGGCCACCGGTGCGGCCAGGCTTGCGGCATGACAACACAGAACGACGCGACACGTACGGACTCGAAGAGCAGCCGGAACACGGTGCTGGTGACCGGCGGCACCGGTAAGACCGGCCGTAGGACGGTGGCCGGGCTCCGCGAACTGGGCGTGGAGACCCGGGCGGCCTCACGGTCGGGGGAGACCCCCTTCGACTGGGCGGACCGGACGACCTGGCGGGCAGCACTCGACGGGGTCGACGCCGTCCATATCGTCCCGCTGGACACCTCCCCCTCCCCGACGCCGGCCTTCGTCGAGCAGGCCGTCGCGAGCGGTGTGCGACGGCTGGTGCTGCTTTCGGCCCGGGGCGTGGACGTACCCGGTTACTTCGGCACCTCCTTCGAAGGCGGCAGCCCGCAGACGGAGGGCGAAGCGGCCGTACGGTCGTCCGGCGTGGCCTGGACGATCCTGCGGCCCGGCTGGTTCCTCCAGAACTTCAGCGAGGGTGTCTTTCTCGACGACGTACGCGCCGGCGAACTGGCCCTGCCCACCGGCAGCGGTGCCGCGGCGTTCGTCGATGCCGACGACATCGCGGCGGTCGCCGTCGCGGCCCTGACCGAGGACGGCCACGACGGCCAGGTGTACGAACTCTCCGGCCCCCGCGCGCTCGGCGTCGCCGACGTGCTCGACGAAATCGCGAAGGTGACGGGCGTGCGCGCCGCCTACGTACCGGTGGAGGAGTCCGCCTTCCGGGCCGGGCTGGTGGCACAGGGACTGTCCGCGGAGGAGGCCGCGCTGTGGACCGACGCGATGAAGCCGATCCGTACGAGCCAGGAGGCCCCCGTCACGGACGGCGTACGGAGGGCACTCGGCCGCCCACCGCGCGACATCGCCGACTTCGTCCGCGCCGCGTCGGCCGCGGGGGCCTGGCGCTGAGGGGGACCCGGGGCCACGGGCAGGGCGGTGCCGCATGGGGGCGGCGCCGTACGGGGCGGGGCGGCGCCCGAGGGGGCCCGGGCGCCGCTCCGTCTGCTCCCACGCGCGCGGTTCGGCCCGCCGAGGTTCAGCCCGCCGGTACGGCGCCGTCCGGTACGCGGGTGGTGCCGGTCTCCTGCCGGTACGTGCTCGGGCTCTCGCCCCGGAGCCGCTTGAACGCCGTGCTGAAGCCGAACGCATCGGCGTAGCCGACCCGCCGGGCGACCGCCGCCACCGTCAGTTCCGGGCGGGTCAGCAGATCGGCGGCGAGCGTCATCCGCCACTCGGTGAGATACGCCACCGGTCCGTTCCCGACCAGTTCCGTGAACCGCTTCGCCAAGGTCGTCCTCGACACCCCCGCCAGGCTCGCCAGCTCCGCCGTCGTCCACGGATGCGCCGGATCCTCATGGATCGCGCGCAGGGCCGGCCCCGCCACCTCGTCGCCGAGTGCGCCGTACCACCCCGGAGGTTCGGCCTCGGGACGGTCGAACCAGTCCCGCAGTGTGCACACCAGCAGCCAGTCCAGAAGCCGGTCGAGCACGGTCTGATCTCCCGGCCGGCCGCCGCCGATCTGCGCCTCCAGGTAGTCCCGCATCGTCGAGCAGCCCGGTTCGTCGGGTACGACCAGCACCGGCGGCAGAGCACGGAGGAGCCGCTGCGGAACCTGCTCCCGTACGTCATACGCGGCGGCCAACAGCACGGTGGAGCCGCTGAGTTCGAGCTGCCGGTCCGCGGGGCCCGGCGCGCCCTCCCGTGGTCCGGTGGCCGTCCGCTCCGCCGCCGTACCGTTCGCGGGGTCGTCGGTGAAGCGGAACGGTGCGGGCCCCCGGACGATCGCGGCCTCGCCGAGCGCCAGCTGCCGCGGCTCCCCGGCCTCCGGCACGATCCATCCGGCGCCGCGCAGCGGCATGCACAGGGTCAGGTACGCGCCGTCGGCGAACCGCAGCGACCACGGCGGCCACAGCACCGAACGCCCGAACACGGCACACCTGCCCCGCACGCCCCACAACAGCTCGTCGAACACGTCCATGCGGCCAACGATAAGCAGGGCGCAGGGCGTACCGGACTATCACCCACGCACGACGGACGGACGGCCATGCCGCCGTGCGTTCTCCAGCGGACGGAGTACGCGCCCGCGCCGTGCGTGTGGGGGGTCCGGGCGGGTGCGCGCGAAGTTCGGTGAAAGGGATCACCGCCAAGTGCCGGATGGGTACACTCCGTCACCTGTAGCGGCTGATCGGCTGTGGGGCGAGGGGTGGCGCGGTGCAGGTGACACCGGAGGCCGGAGACAGGATCGCCGGCCGATATCTCTTGCAGGAGCCCATCGGCAGAGGCGGAATGGGTGTCGTCTGGTTGGCCTGGGACGAGCGGCTCGAACGGTCGGTCGCGGTCAAGTGCGCACGCCTGGACGACGATCGGGCCGCGCGACGGCTCATGAGCGAGGCACGCAACGCCGGGCGGCTGCACCACCCGAACATCGTGGGTGTCTTCGACTTCGTCGACGAGGGTGCCACCTGCTGGATCATCATGGAGTACGTCCCCTCGCGCAGTCTCGCGCAGATCGTGGCGGAGGGTGGGCTGCTCACGCCCGAGGAGGCCGGTTCGATCGGCTGCCAGATCGCGGCCGCGTTGACGAAGTCGCACAACGAGGGCGTGGTGCACGGCGACGTGACGCCGGAGAACATCCTCGTGACCGACGAAGGCATCGCGAGACTGACCGACTTCGGGATCTCGCGGGCCCTGTGGAGCGACGCCACACACAGCATCACGGGCGGTGTGAACGGCAAGCCACGGTATCTGGCCCCGGAGGTGGCCAGGGGGGAGCCCGCGGGCGAGAAGTCCGACGTGTTCTCCCTGGGTGCCTCCCTGTTCGCGGCGATCGAGGGTCAGTCGCCGTACGGTGAGGCCGAACACCTCATGGCGTATCTGGCCCGGGCTGTCGAGGGACACATCGAGCCCATGCGCCGGGCCGGCCCGCTGCACGGGCCGCTCACCGCTCTGCTGGAGGTGGCGCCCCGGACCCGGCCCGACGCCCCCAGGGCCCAGAAGCTGCTGACGCGCGCCGCACCCCCGCCCCCGCACGTACAGGAGCAGTTGCACGACGGCCGTACGCGGGACTTCGCGTCCCGCACGCTCCGGCTGTCGCGGATCCTGCACCACTCGCGGAACTTCACGCCCTTCATGCTTCAGCCGCCACAGCCCGCACGCCGACGCCGCCACCCCCTGGCGATCACGGTGGTGACGCTGGCCGCGGTCTGTGCGATCACGGCCGGTCTTGTCCTCTTCGGCCCATGGGGCTCGAACGACGAGGGCGGCAAGGGCGGCCGTGCCGGTGGGGACGACGCCGGACCGTCGGCCACGGCACAGGTCGGTGCCATGGGCGACGAGCGTACGGCTGACCCGTGCGGGCTGCTGCGCGCAGCCTCGTTGAGCCGCTTCGGCGGCACAGCACTGGACCCTGACTACGGAGAGGTCGACCGGTGCGACGTCCTGGTGCACAACGGCAGCGGTGACGACACCGCGGACGTCGAGGTCAACCTCGACTCGGACCGGGACGAATTCGACGAGGTCCTGTCGACCCGGGTGGTCGGCAGCGTCACGGTCGTGACGCTCAGGCGTGACGGGAAAGCCTGCGATCGGGCCGTCCTGACCCCCGACGGCAAGCAGATCCGGGTCAGAGGGAAGCAGCTCGACAAGGCGGCGCCCGACCCGTGCCGGATGGCCGACGCCGCAACGGATCACGTGGTCGGCGTGCTGGCCGAGGGCCCGGTGCCCCGGCGCTCGCAGCCGTGGGCGGCGAACTCCCTGGCCCGGCTCGACACCTGCACGCTGCTCGGCGCCGGCGAGCTCAGGCTGCTTCCCGGCGTCGAGGTGGACAACCGGGACCGCGGCTTCGGTTCCTGGGACTGTGACTGGTCCAGCGACGACGGCAACCGTGCGGTGGAGATCCAGATCAGCCGGGACAACTCGCTGGACGCCGACGACGGGACGCCGGTGAACGTGGCCGACACGAAGAGCTACTTCATCGCGGATGAGGCCGAGGACGACAGCTGCACCGTAAGGACGCCGCACCGCACCTACACGGACCAGGTCGGCGAGCGCACCACCGAACTCGTCCAGCTGACCGTGTACGCCCCGCAGCCGTCCGAGCAACCGTGTGACACCGCGGCCGAAATCGCGGCAGCCGTCGTACGGAACATCGCGAAGCGACTGCCGGAGGCGTGACGTGGCCTGACCGCCTGACCGCCTGACCGCCTGACCGCCTGGGGTGGGGCGACGAGCGGCTACTTGCAGATGGCCGTGTCCACCAGGTCCTGCACGTGCTGGTGCGCATCCAGGATCCCTTCGGTATCGGCAGCCACCGCGCTCGACAGCGCAGTGACCGCCACCGTCGCGGCGCGTCCGTCGTCCGTGACGCCGCTGAAGGTCTCGTAGCCGTGGATCGAGCCGCCATGGCCCCACAACTCGGCACCGCAGGTCAGCGGGGTACGGAAAAGGCCCAGGCCGTACTCGGTGTTCGGTGTGGTGGAGCCCTCGGCGGCCGGGACCGTGGTCTTCATCTGCTTGAGCTCGGCCGCGTCCAGCACCTCGCCGCCGAGCAGGGCGGAGAAGAAGCGGTTGAGGTCGCGCGGGGTGGTGACGAGCTGCCCGGCGCTCGATGCCTGCGACGGGTCGAGCCGGGTGATGTCCTCCAGCGGGCCGCCGGGAGTCGTGGATGCGTAGCCCTTGGGGTGGGCGCCCCGGATGCCGCGCTCTCCCGCGTTCGGCCAGTAGGTGTCCTTCAGACCGAGGGGGCGGATGATCCGGTTCGTGATCTCCTCGCCGAAGGGCCGGCCCGTGACCTTTTCGACGAGCAGGCCGGCCAGGATGTAGTTGGTGTTGCTGTACTGCCACTTCGTGCCGGGTTCGAACAACGCCTTCTCGCTCAGGGCGAGGTCGAGCATCTCGCGCGGGTTGTAGTACGTGTCGCGGATCTCGAAGGGGTTCGGGGGAAGCGACTGGACGTAGTCCGGCAGCCCACTGGTGTGCTGGAGCAGGTTCCGCACGGTGATCCGCGCCCCGTCGATGCCGTCGCCGTGCACCAGGCCCGGCAGGTACGTCTCGATCGGTTCGTCCAGATCCACCTTGCCCTCACCGACCAACTGGAGCACGACCGCCGAAGTGAAGGACTTGGTGTTGCTGCCGGCCCGCACCTGGCCGTTCACGGGCACGGCCGCGCCGGTCTCCAGATCACCGGTGCCGGCCGTGTAGTCGCGGACGCGTCCACGGGAGTCCTCGACTGCGGCCAGGGCGCCGGGGAAACCGTCCTCGCGCACCAGGTCCTGCGCGCCCTTGCTCACGGCGTCGCGGCTGCCGGCACGGTCCTGGGCGCCGTAGGCCAGGGAGCCGCTCACAGCGAGGCCGCCGCCGCCCAGGACCGCCAGCGCGGCGACCACCGACAACGCGCGGCGGCCGTGCTGCTTCTTCTGCTTGTTCCGGGCGGAGGTGTGAACACGAACGGACACGGGGTTTCCTTCCAACAGCGCTGTTTTCGCGGCTCCTTGAGCATGTCGCGGACGGGCCGCCCGTTCGATGGCCCCAGCCTGCTGAAACGGGGTACACCCAGCACCACCCCGACCATGAGGATTTCCCTGCCGGCGGGCCGTACGTGCCCGTACACCAGAAAGGCCCAGGTCGTTGACCTGGGCCTTCGGAGTCCCCCGGTGCCTGATGACGTGCCGGCCGGTTCGTCAGGCGATGGCGGGGACGGCCTCGCCGCGGTCGGTGGCCCAGTTGGTGACGATGGGCTTGTCGACGGTGGCGGTGTCGGGGAGCTTCAGTTCGGCGGGGTCGGGGTCGTCGTTGGTGATCGCGATGATGACGTTCTCGAATTCCTTGCCGCCATCGCTGTTGGTGCTCTTGGGGCTGATACCGGTGAACGCGACGGTGGAGCCGCTGAGCTTGATGGGGTCTTCACCACCCTGTCCGACAGGGGAGGCAAGGCCGTCGGCACCGGAGCCGAAGGACACGCTGGGGGTGTTGACGTCCAGGTAGCAGGTGATCCCGGACTTGGCCTTGGCGGTGACGAGGTAGTAGCCGCCGGCCTGGGTCTCGGAGGTGACCGTGAAGTCCAGGTCGTTGGTGCCGCAGGACTGCCCGTAGCCGCTCTTCGCGCCGTCGGCGGAGTCGTTGGTCTTGACTTCGGAGTTGCTGGAGTCGCCGGAACCGGAGCCGCTGGTGGAGGGGCTGCCGCTCGCGTCCTTCCCGGCGGAGGAGGCCGAGGAGCTCTTGGCATCCGCGGCGTCGTCGGCGCTGCAGGCGGTGGAGGTGGCGGCGAGGGCCGTCACAGCCGCGGCGGCGAGGACGAGGCGGGCGGAACGGGTGGCGAGGCGCGTACGCATCATGATCTCCAGCGGCTTGCGGTTCGGTGCTTCCTGCTTGCACCGATGACACTAGGACCTGACCGATCTCGAAATGATCCTGTGCATGTCCGGGTTCTGTTTCAGCGACATGGACCTCGGAGAACGGAGTTGGGACGCAGGCCGCATCGCCTCCGGTCGAGGGGAGCGTCGTGTCGCGCCGACGCGACCGTCCTCCAGCAGTCGACCGAAGCCCGGCGGCAGCGTGCGTCGTACGCGTCAGTCGGCCACCGGGAGGCGCAGAGTGGCGACGGCCCCGCCGTCGGGCGCGTTGGCGAAGGACAGCGATGCTCCGATGACCTGGGACTGGCCGAGTGCGATGGTCAGCCCGAGGCCGAGGCCGAGGCCGTGGCCCCGGCCGCGTTCCGAGGCTCCGGTGCGGAACCGCTGGGGCCCGTCGGCGAGCAGCCCGTGGGGGAAACCAGGGCCGTGGTCCCGTACGGTCACGCAGGTCCCCGTCACCTCGACCTCGACCGGCGCGCGACCGTGCCGGTGCGCGTTGACGACCAGGTTGGCGACGATCCTGTCGAGCCGGCGCGGGTCGGTATCCGCGGACAGGGCGCAGGCCGTGGTGAGTTCTGCCGTCAGCCCGGTGCGGACCAGCGACTCCCCGACCGCCTCGGTGAGCGGAACGGGTCTGAGATCGGCCCGCTCGGCGCCCGCGTCGAGCCTGGAGATCTCCAACAGGGTTTCCACCAGGGCCCGTAGCACCCCCACCCGGTCCCTGACCATGTCCGTAGCCTCCCCTTCGGGGAGCAGCTCGCTCGCGGTGACCAGACCCATCAGCGGGGTCCGCAACTCATGAGCGACGTCGGCGGTGAAGCGCTGCTCGGACCGGAGCCGCCCGAGCAGGCTGTCGGCCATCGGATCGACGGTGGCCGAGATGTCCGCGATCTCGTCGCTGCCGTCGCTGTGAACTGCCCGGACCGTCAGGCGGACAGGAGCGCGGTGCCGAGGGAGATCAGGGCGAGGACCTTGGCGGCTTCGAGCGCGATGTAGTACAGATGCGTCGTCGAGCGCGGAAGGTCCTCGCCGGCCAGGACGCGGTCGGAGCGCCGGTTCAACCGGGGGCGGACGACCGCGAGCTGGGCGGCCAGTACGCACACGGCTACCGCGGTGAGGACGACGAGGGCGACCGTGGGTGTGCCGACGGCCACCGCGGCGATCAGCACCAGCGCCAGGGCGGCTTCGGCGAGGTTGAGTGCACGGAAGACGAGCCGGCCGATGCCGAGCCCGATGGGGATGGTCACCCCTGGCGCCCGGAACTTCAGCGGCGCCTCGATGAACGAGATCGCCAGCACCATCCCGAGCCACACGAAGGTCACGGCACCTGCCGTGGCTGCTGCTTCCGCGTTCATCGTGGCGATGCTGCTTCCTCGGATGCGGCGTCGGCCGGGGCGAGGTGGGCCAGGCAGGCGTCGGGTTCGGCGAACGGTTCGAGCCGGGTGGCCCGGACGGGGGCGTCCAGCTCCGTCAACGCACCCTGCATCAGGCCGAGATGGAGCGGACAGACTACCGGCCCGTGCTCCTCCGCGAGTTCGAGGAAGGGGCAGTGGCGCAGCCGGATCAGGTCGGGCGCCGCCTCGTCGTCCCCCGATGCTTCGGGAGCGAAACCGAGGTCGGTGAGCATCGCGGTCAGCCGGGTGACGGACTCGCCGTGGGCCGGCCGGTGGAACGGGGGCACCCGGTCGATCAGATGCTTGCCCCAGGCGCGGCCGGTCCGGGTGGCCTTCACCCCGGCGTCCGCGCCGGACGCGGCCAGCTCACTGACGAGCATCTGGGCGAGCAGGCGATAGCCCCGGATCCCGCCACGGTCCATACCGGGCCGGGGTGCGTAGACCGTGCGGGGACGCCCGGGCCCGGAGGACTCCCGCCGACTGCACTCGACGGCACCCTCCGTCACGAGGGCGTCCAGGTGGAAACGCACCGTGTTGGGGTGGACGCCGAGCTGTCCGGCCACCTCGGTGACGCCCAGCGGGCTGTCGGAGGCGCGCAGCGCGTCGAGGACTGCCCTGCGCCGCGGTGTCTGCGGCGCAGCCGTGTCGTCACGGGTCATGTCGGTCACCCTTTCCGGCTCCCCGGGCAGGGACGCGCCGACGGAGGAATATTTTTCCAAATTGTACATGTAATAATCGTGACCCGAGTTCCGGAAGGCGAACAGGAGCACTCAGCCATGGCACCGTCAGACGACATCCACATCGAGGCCACCGGGACCGACCCCGCTGTCCGTGCCCGGACCGCGGTCCATCGCGGACACCGGGAACTGCTCGCCGGGCTCGCCGCATTCACCGGGCCCGAACCGGCCGCGGGGTACGGGGACTCCGTACACGCGGAACTGACCGGCTTCTGCACCGGCGAGCTGCGCCGCTACCTGGCCGCCGCCGACCGGACGCTGTACGCCGCCGCGTCCGGAGCCGGTGATACGCGCCTGCTTGTACGGGCCCTGCGCGGCGGCCTCGACGCGCTCAACGTCCGTATCGACGGAGTCGCCGCCACCGGCGACGCCACGGCCGCCGTGCCCCTGGCGCGGGCGGTCGAGGCTGTACTGGCGGTCCATCTGGAGGCCGAGGGGACGGTTCTGCTGCCCGCGCTCGCCACGCTGCCCGGCGCGGACCTGCCGACCCTTGTCGCGGACATGCGCACCCTGCTGGACGGCGGACAGTTGGACACCCCCGCGGTCATCGACGTCCGTGAGATCCCGCACGGACGCAGGCACCCGCGGATTTTCGCCCGCTTCGGCCGGCTCGGCCCGGGGGAGGCCTTCACCCTGGTCAACAACCACGACCCCAAGCCGTTGCGCCGCGAGTTCGAGGCAGCCCACCCCGGCACGCACACCTGGGACTACGTCGAGTCCGGTCCCGACATCTGGCGGGTCCGGATCGGAAGGGTGACGGCGGATGCCTGACGTACACCCCGGCCGTCCGGGGTCGGCGGGCGGCGCAGCCGCTGCGGGGAGCCCGCCCGGGCCGACGCCGAGCCTGCTGTGCGACGTTGCCGCCATCGCGGGACGGGCCGGTGAGGGCCCGTCATCTGCGGGCGCACGTTGGAGGCTTGCGGAGCCGGGACGCCAGCTCGACGCCAACGTCGTGCACCTGCCGCCCGGTCAGCGGGTCGAGACGCACACCGAGCCCGACCTCGACGTACTTCTGCTGGTCGTCGCCGGTCGCGGCACCCTGGAGGGAAACGACAGCGCCGAACAGCTCGCCGAGAGTGGGCTGTTCTGGCTGCCGCACGGGTCGACGCGTCGCATCACGGCAGGTGCGGACGGGCTGTCCTACCTCACGGTCCACCGCCGGCGCCCCGGCATGACCATCCGCTCGCGCCGGGAGCGGCCCTGAGGGCTGTCCCGGCGCGGTACTTGGCGTTTCGTCGAAGAAGCGTTCCCGGACTTCACGGAGATCACGACTGATCGCGATCGAACGTGGTCGGTCCCGCCACGCTGGATGGATCGGCGGGCTCGCTGTGCCGTGCTCGGGGCTGGCGGGCAAGGGTCTCTGCCCTGCGCCTTCCCCGCCGAGCGGGGTGTAGGGCTACGGGCTCCGGGAACGGCACCTGACCGGTGTTGCCCGCTCTGCCGGGCACGGATGGGGCACGAGGGCTGGCAGTGCGACGGAACCCGCCGACGTGCGCGCTCCGGGCGGGCCGACTGGTCGGAAGGGGATGATGCGGACCTGACTGCCGCAGAACTTGGCCGTGTCTTCGCTGTCGGAGGCCAGGAGGGCGATCGCCAGGTCGGCGCCCATGTCGTGGAAGACCCGCAGCATCGCGAGGAGCTCGCGGTCCTGCGCGATCCAGGCGGCGAGGCCTTCCGAGTCCAGGACGACGGTCTCGATGCGCTCGCTCACGCGGCGTGCGCGCCCTTGGCGGAACCGTCGCCGCCGTAGATCTTCGCGCGGGCCTCGGCGACTTCCTCGTCGCTGAAGGGTCCGTGCTCCTCCTCGTAGCGCCGGAGGTCCTCGCCCAGGAGCTGGTGCCTGATCTGGCGGGCTACGGCTTCCGCCACGTAGCCGGAGACGTTGTCCGTGAGCTTGCGGAGCTCCGCCACCTGGTCGCTGTGGAGCGTTACGGTGATTCGAGTCGTGGAGGACATGCAGCAAGCGTGCTGAAGTATGCGTGGAAGGGCTTGGGGCTTCCCCTCGTACGGGCACGCTGCGGCTCCGACTACGAGCGCAGGGCGTCGACCGGTTCCATGCGGGAGGCCCGCAGCGACGGATAGAGGCCGGCCAGGAGTCCCACCAGGGCTCCGGCGACCGGGGCTCCGAGGGCGAGGCGCACGTCCAGGACCGGGGTCCACTCCTTGACGGCGGCGACGATCACCACGACGACCATGCCCAGGGCGGCACCTACGACACCGCCGAGAAGTCCGATCGTCGTCGACTCCACCAGGAACTGGCCGGCGACATGACGCCGCGAGGCCCCGAGGGCGCGGCGCAGGCCGATCTCCCCGATCCGCTCGACGACCGTCACCAGTGTCACATTGGCGATACCGATGGCCCCGACGACCAGCGAGACCAGGCCGAGGACCAGGAACAGCCCGTTGACGTCGCCCTGCACTCCCTTGCGGGCCTTGGCCGGATCGGCCGGTGCCGTCACGCTCAGGGAGGCCTCGGCTCCTGGGGAAAGCGCGATCGGCGCCTGGCGGGCGACCTGGCTCGCCGCGCCGAGCGAGGTGTTGATCAGTACCCGGGTCACGGTCCCCAGCCCCATCCGGTCGGCGGCCGTCGTGGGCGGCAGGATCATCGCGGTGGCGAGCTGCTGTTCCCGCTCCACCGAGCCGAGTATCCCGATCACCGTGTACGCCTGGCCCTTCAGGAAGACCGCAGGGGCGTTCTCCACCGAGCTGATGCCGAGGAGCAGTGCCGCCTGGTCGCCGAGGACCGCCACCCGGTCGTGCCGGGCGATGTCCCCGTCATCGAAGAAGCGCCCGGCGGTTATCCCGCCCCGTACCGCGGCCGGCAGCGTGGGAGACGCGGCAACGACCGCCATGGTCTGACCGCTGACCTCGCCGGGAGCGACCACGTCGTTGGCACGCACCTCGACGCTCGCGGTCGCCTGCGAGTCCGCGAGCGCCGCCACCGACTCGACCCCGGCCAGCCGGCGCACCGCGTCCACATCTGACCAGTCCACCAGTGGGCCGGATCCGGCCGCCACCACGGAGGGCACCCCCACCGTGACCGAGGTGGCGGTCAGGGCGTCGAACCGGCCCACGATCTGATTGCCGGCCGTGGACGAGATCCCGATGGTGATGACCAGGGTGGTGATGCCCAGAACGGTGCCGAGCGTGGTCAGGGCGGATCGCATCGGTCGGGCGAGCACCCCCGCCAGTGCCTCGGACCACAGGTCCCTGAAGTCCATCCAGGGGCGCTCGACGTTCCCTCCGGCTCGTGTGGTGTCCACGGAAGCCGCAGCGTGCGGGACGCGTGTCCGGGATCTCATAGGTGCTCCTCGGTGAGTCGTCCGTCGCTGATCCTGACCCGCCGATGGGCCCGCCTGCTGACCGCCTCCTCGTGGGTGATCACCACCAGGGTCATGCCCTGCTCGCCCAGCCGGCCGAAAAGGTCCAGCATCGACTCGGTGTTCTCGCTGTCGAGGTTGCCGGTGGGCTCGTCGCAGAGCAGCAGGGCGGGCTCGCTCATCAGAGCTCGGGCGATCGCCACCCGCTGTTTCTCGCCTCCGGAGAGCCGGCCCGGCCGGAAGCCGGCCCGGTGCGCCAGGCCCACCCGGTCCAGTGCCTGCCGAGCCCTGGCGAGGCGGCCGGCCCGGCCGCGCCCGGGGCGCGGCCGGCGGTAGGCCTCGGCCAGGCTGACGTTCTCCTCCACGGTCCGGTGCGGCAGCAGGTGGAAGGACTGGAAGACGAACCCGATCCGGCTGCCGCGCAACGAGGTGCGCTCCAGGTCACCGAGCCCGTTGGCCTCCACCCCGTCGAGCCAGTAGGCGCCCGAGGTAGGGCGGTCCAGCAGCCCCAGGGTGTTGAGCAGCGTCGACTTGCCGGATCCGGACGGGCCGACGATCGACAGGTGCTCGCCGCGCCGGACGGTCAGGTTCACGTCGCGCAGGGCGTGCACCGGCGGTTCGGTGTCGAAGGTCCGGTGCACGGCGATCAGCTGGATGACCGTGTCCGCGTCGGGCGCGACGGAGAACCGCGGACCAGCTGGCGTCGGACCGCTCATCGCCCGACCACCACATGGTCGCCGGGGGCCAGGGTGGCACCGGACGAAGGAGTGACCTCCACCTGACCGTCCGCGGAGAGACCGGCCTCGACGGGGACGTCCACCGTCTTACCGCCGCGCACGACCTGTACCCGGGCCTTCCTGCCCGCGGAGGTATGCAGCGCGGCGACAGGTACCGTCAGCACCTTGCCGTCCGACGAGCCCACCTCAATGGTGATCTTCGCGGATTCGGCGGCGCTCTTGGTCAGTTTCCCTGCCGGTACCGAGATCTGCACGGGTACGGGAGCCGAGGTGTCGCCGCTTCCGCCGTCCGGAGTCCCCTGCTGTTCGTCGGTGCCGGCCGAATCGTCCTTCGGCACGTCCCCGCCGAGTGCCACTACCTTTCCGTCGGCCTTCGTGCCGTCGGTGGTTTCCACCTGGGCCCGCATCCCCTTGTGGAGCAACTTGGCATCGTCGGCCGGAACCACGGCCCGCACCACGACCTGGGAGCTGGTCACCGTGGCGACCGGTCCGGAAGGGGTGTCCCCGGTCTTCACGGACACCTTGCCCAGCCGGGCCGGGAGTTCCGGCAGGAAGACCACCTCACCGGCGGGAACCTTGGTGCCGTACCCGGCCTGGAAGTCGGAGAGTGCGGCGTTGGCCGCGTCCAACTGCTGCCGCGCAGACTTGAGTTGCAGCTCGGCGGTGGCGCCGCCACCCGCGCCCGTGCCGCTGCGGGCTTTTTCGGTGGCACCGGAACCCGCGGTGGCACCGGAACCCGCGGTGGCCCCGGAACCCCCGGAGCCGTCGCCCGGGCTCTGCGCCTCCAGGAGGGCCTGCTGCGCGGCGGTCACCGCCGCCTCCAGCGTCCCCAGTTGCTGCTTGTCGGCAACCGTGGGCTCCATGGGGCTGTAGCCCGTGTCCTTGTACCAGCGGCTTACCGCCGCGGCGTCCGGCTGCCCGTACGTCCCGTTGACCGACCCGGGGTTGAAGCCCAGCCGGGTCAGCGCCCTCTGGAGCTGCCTGACATCGTCCCCGGAGGCGCCGGGGCCCAGCGTGCGGTACATCGGCACAGTGCCCCGCAGCACCAGGACCGGCCGGCCGCTCACCTGCATCAGCACATCGCCCTCCCGTACCTCCGCCCCGGCGGCCGGTGCCTTGGTGACCCGCTGGGCAACGCCGTCGCCTTCCCCCGAAGCACCCGAACCGGAGTCCGGAGCGCCGACGAGCCCGGCCAGGGTCACGCTCTGCGGCGAGTCGAACTCCACCGAGCCCTGGGCCACCACACTCGCGGTCAGCGAGCGCCGCTCGGCCGCGACGGTGACCGGACCGGCCTTCGGCGGCTGGTGCGCGGCGGCGGCATCCGCGGGCGACTGCATACGCGATCCGGCGAACCAGCCGCCCGCTCCGACCAGCCCCACCGCGACGACGACGAGCGTCAGCTGCCCGGAACGCGTTCTGATCAGCCTGCGGAGCCGACCGGGACGGGTGCCGACCGGCTCGGGACGCTCTCTCATCCGGCACCGCCACCGCTGGTGTTGGTCGGGGCCTTCAGGAACTTCGGGAAGTAGGCGGCCCGGAACTTCTTGCCGCACTCCAGATCTCGCGTCGCCAGCTCTATGTCCTTGGTGAGCAGAGGAAGAGCCTCCTCCTTGCTCAGGGACTTCTGGGTGGTCCCGTCCGCCTCGACCGCGATGGCACCGGCGCCGGCCGGAGCGGACCCGAGGGCCTGGAGCTTGACCATCTCTCCGATGCCGGTCGGCTGCGTGGTCGTGACCGGGATGCCCTCGTTCTTCAGGCACGAGGCGTACGACTGCGCCAGCGCGACGAGCTTCGGATCACCGTTGAGCGCCTGCGCGTTGGTCCGGTTCTGGTTCTCGGACGTGGTGCTCCGTTCCTCGGCAGACGTGGAGCCGTACACCTTCTTGTCGGCTTCACCCGTGCAGCCGGTCCAGTCCTTGACCCCGACCTTCGGGTCGGGTGGACTGCCCAACGCCTTGTTGTACGCGGTCTTCTGCTCGGCAGTGAGCGTGTTCACGTAGGTGCTGTTGGGCGTCTTGTCCGGGTCCCGTCGGGCTGCCGTGCCGCGCGACGTACCGGCGTCGTCGGGGTAGACGATGCCCGCGTAGATACCGAATCCGTACTTCTGCCGGTACTTCTTCGTCAGCGCGTAGTCTGCCCCGTCGGTGGCCCAGGAATCGGCGGGGTCCTCGGGGGCCACGGGGGTGTAGGTGAACCCCTGCTTCGTCATGCAGGCCGCGATGGCGTTCTCCATGAGGTACTGCTTCTTGAGATCGGCGTTCGAGTCGGCGGGAATGTCGAGCTGACCCGACGATCCGGCCGTGGTCTTCTTCCCGTCCGCCGAGCGGGAATCCGGGCCGGCGTCGGTGCCGCAAGCTGCCAGCAGCGGCAGGAGGCTCACCGCCGTGACCAGTCTCCGGAGAGTGCGGGATCGAGTCATGTACTTCCATCCGATCGAAAGGAGGGTGTGCTGCGGGGACGGGGGAATACGGAGTTCACGGTGGCGCAGGCAGTTCATGGTCATGGGCTCGGCAGATGACCGAGCTGTAACGGCCCCCGTGGCGACCGGCCTCGGGGACCGGTGCCGTCACGCGGACGGCCCGGTGACGAAGTCGCCGTTCTTGTCGTAGGGCCAGGCGTTGGCCACGCAGCCGTGCAGGCCCTTGATCTGTTGCATCATCACGGGGGCCAGTTGTCCGGCGCCCGCGCAGGTGACGTGAGAGTGGCCGAGGTAGTGCCCCATTTCGTGATTGATGATCAGCGCCCGGTAGTCATGGATCGGCCCGTCGAACGTGGGCGAACCCTTGACCCAACGCTTGAGGTTCACCACCACCCCGCCGGGAACCTCGCAGTTGTATTCGCCTCCGGTGTCCTGCTGGATGCCCGCCCAGCACAGGGAGTCCGCCGTCCCCGGTGTCGCGATCTGCACCGTGAGGTCGTGCGGTGCTCCGGCGCTCACCAACTGGAACGCGTTGTCCGGGTCGTGGGTCCAGCCACGCGGGGCAGCGAGTATCCCGGCGATCTCGTTCGCCGCCTGGGACGGTGAGAGGTCGAGGCCGGTCTCGACCTGCACGACGTAGCGCAGCGGGTGGGAACCGCTGCCCACCGCCGCGCCACCGGCCTGCGCGGTGACGAACGTCCCACTGCCCGTCGGGGGGACGTCGATCTCGGTCCGGCTCGGGCTCGGGCTGGGGGACGGTGTGGGACTGGCAGTCGGGGTGGGGGCGACGTGCGTGCTCCGCGGGTGCGTCGCACCGCTCGACGCGTCGCTCCGGCTCCCTCCCGGGAGGTATACGGCTCCCAGGAGGTACGCCGCCGTGCCCAGCACGCCGACGGCCATCAGCACGCGGGTCAGCAGGCCCAGGCCCCGGCGGCGCGGGCGTCCCCGGCGATGGGAGGACCGGCGCCGACGGCCGCCACGGTGAACGGCCGCGGTGCTGTCTGCGGGGGATGTGGATCGCCGCTGTCGTGCCGAGTGCATGGCAGCTCAAGCTGGTCATTTCAGATGATGGCCATGAGCCGGAGCCATCACGAACGGGTAACGGTGCGTGCTTTCCTGGAAAGGCCCGCGGAACGGACCGCAGGCGCCCCCGGTCGGTTGTGATCGTTGTGTAACGGCGCCCGGAGAGCGGCCTTTCCCGGGACGGTCGCGTCGTCCGACCCGCATACACTGCCGAAATGCCACGGGTCCTGATTGTCGAAGACGACCAAGATGTCCGCAGAGCAGTCCAATTGGGCCTGCGGCATCAGGGGCACGAGGTCGTCGCCGTGGAAACGGGTGAAGAGGGGCTGGAACAGCTCCGCCCCTTCAGGCCGGATGTCGTCATACTCGATCTCATGCTGCCCGGCATCTCCGGCCTGGACGTGTGCCGTCGGATCAGGGACCGCGACCAGGTGCCGATCATCGTGGTGACGGCCCGGGGGGACGACATCGACGTGGTCGTGGGGCTGGAGGCCGGCGCGGACGACTACGTGGTCAAGCCCGTGCGCGCCCGGGTGCTCGACGCACGTATACGGGCCGTACTGCGCAGACAGGACGCGGCGCTGCCGGACGGCGCACGTCCCCGGGCAGAGACACACGGCGAGCTGGTCATAGACCGAGCCGGGCTCGAGGTGGCGCTCCGCGGCGAGCCTGTCGCCCTCGCGCCCTCGGAACTGCGGCTGCTGCTGACCCTGTCGGTGTCGCCCGGCCAGGTGTTCAGCCGCCAACAACTGCTGCAGTCCGTCTGGGAACACAGCTACCACGGCGACATACGGCTGGTTGACGCCTGTGTGAAGCGGCTGCGCAACAAGCTCGGCGAGGGCCGGAATCCCCGATACGTGCAGACCGTACGCGGGTTCGGATACCGCTTCGGCGCCTCATGAGCGACCGGACGTCCGCGCGGACGCGGAAGACCGGCGGAACGCACGGAACCACCCGGGGCGGCAAGGCCGGACGCCGGGGCGAGGCCGAGCACCTGGGCAGGACAGCCACGGCCGACGAGGTCCCCGCCACCGTCCCGGGAGCCGGCCCCCTGCGGTCCCTCCCAGCGGCCTTGGCGCGCATTCCGCTTCCCCTGCGCGGCCTGCGCCCCCGCCTGCTGGCGGCCTTCGTCCTGGTGGCCATGGCCAGCGCCCTGGGCACGGGGGCCCTTGCCTTCCGCGAGGCGCGCACGGGGGTGCTCCAGCAGAGCCAGGACTCCGTCATCCGCCAGTTCCGTACGAGCGTCGACTCCATCGCGCCCGGCCTCTCCCATGCTCCGGACCAGTCGGATCTCCAGTCCGCGGTGAATCAGGTGCTGTACGCGAACCAGTCGTCGGGGTGGCGGGTCATGGCCACGTACGGCAGCCTCCACGCCTACGCGCCGAGCCCCGGATTCGTCGAGCTGAGCCCCGAACTGCGCCGGTCCGTGCGGGACAGGCGGGCCACGGTGTTCCAGCGGGTGAACGTCGACGGTCGTCCTCATCTCGTCGTCGGCATGCCCGTCACGTACACCTCCGGCGAGGGCACGGAGTCGAGGCTCTCCGGGATGGTGATGTACCTGGAGGTACCGCAGAAGACCGAAGAAGCCTATGTCAGGGCGATGGTGAGCGGCATCGAGCGCGCCACCCTGGTTGCCCTGTGCCTCGCCGTCATCCTGGCACTGCTCGCCGCGAGCGGCGTACTGCGCCCCGTACGGGCGCTGCGCCGGGCGACGCGCCGGATGGCCGCGGGGCACCTCGACGTCCGGCTGGCCGTCACCGGCTCCGACGAACTGGCCGACCTTTCGTGGTCCTTCAACGAAATGGCGGCCGAACTGGAGCGAACCGTCGCGGAGTTGCGCCGCCTGGAGGCCCAGGGGCGTCGTTTCGTGGCGGACGTCTCCCATGAGCTGCGCACACCGCTGGCGGCGATGTCCGCCGTCACCGACGTGCTGGACCTGGAGGGCGAGACCGGTGACGCGCTGCAGCTCATCAGCGAGGGAACGGGCCGGCTGAGCGGACTGGTCAACGACCTGATGGAGATCTCCCGCTTCGACGCGGGGGCGGCCGAACTCAACCGTGACGAGATCGACCTGGCCGAGTCCGTACGGCGCACCCTCGCCTCCCGGGGGTGGCAGGACCAGGTGGAGGCCCGGCTGCCCGGGCCGGGTGCGCTCCGCACAGGCGTCGATCCTCGAAGAATCGATGTGGTGACGGCCAATCTCATCGGCAACGCGCTACGACACGGGGCGCCGCCCGTGCGGCTGACGCTGGGGGTACGGAAGGAGGAGGCGGACATGGCATGGGCCGTCATCGAGGTCGCCGACAACGGACCGGGCATCGCCGAGGAGGCCATGCCGCATATCTTCGAACGGTTCTACAAGGCGGGCACCTCACGGACCAGGAGCGAGAGCAGCGGCCTCGGCCTGGCCATCACGGCGGAGAACGTGCGCCTGCACGGCGGGCGCATCCGGGCGGCGAACCTGCCCCGAGGGGGCGCGGTGTTCACGGTCGAACTCCCACTGCACGGCGCCGGCACCGACAGCGAGACCGATACGGAGGGCGATGCTGATATGGATGGCGACGCCGGCGGGGGTGCACGGTGAGGGGCTCCAGGGTGGCAGCGCTGTTGTCCGGCCTCATGGCCGCGGCCACGCTCACGGCGTGCGGAGTCCCTCCGTCCGGTGTCATCGAGGCAGGTGAACCGGCGAGCGGCATGTTCTCCCCCACCCCGAGGCCCACGTGGTTTGTCACCACCTTTCTCTTCTTCCTGCACGACGGGGACCTGACGGCCTATCCCCGCAGGTCGGACACCGCGAGCCCCGCGGTAGCCGTACGCATGCTGTTCGAGGGACCGACCGCGCGCGAGTCCGCGACAGCGACCACAGAACTGCCCCGCATGTCGCAGGCGTCACGGGTGAGGATCGGCGACGACGGCATCCTCGTCGTCCAACTTCCGGATGAAACTTCCCCGCTGAGTCACCGGGCCATGCTTCAGCTGGTGTGCACGGTGGCCCCGGTGGCTCCGTCGCTCCCCGTGCCCCTGGCCGACGCGGAGGCCGCCGACGGTGCTGCGCGCAGTTCCTCCGTGCCCAGCGGCGTCCGTGTACGCGGAGACGGATGGACCATGACGCAGTCGGACGACGCATGCCCCCTCCCGCCCCAATGGCAGGCACAGCCGGAACCCTGATCCAGGCCTACTGGTGCCGTACCAAGGCCGGAAGGCTGAGGGCGGACGCCGGGGCAGAGTGCGTCCCGCCGGGAGGGGGCTGTTCTGGCTCCACCGCCGGCGTGATCGCCTGCGAGGTGTGGCCGTCATCACACTCGGATGGTGTCAGATCTGATGCCGCTGCCCTGTCCTCTTTACGGAAGCCGAAGAAGGGATCGCGAGAAATGAAGGTCGTCATCGTGTGCGCCTCCGTGTCGCACGGAAATACGCGTCGTGTCGCCGACAGTATGGCGCAGGTGCTGGGCGCGAAGGTCGTCTCCCCTGGAGACGCTGACCTGGCGGAGCTGGCCGACGCCGACCTTGTCGGATTCGGCTCGGGTGTCTTCTATCAGAGGCTCCACCCTCGCCTGACCGACTTCGTCAAGGCCCTTCCCACAGGAGGGGGCCGGGCTTTCGTGTTCGCCACCAGCGGGCTTCCCGAGCTGCCGCTGGTGCCTTTCACCCGCTCCTTGGTCCAGCTCCTCGAAGGCAAGGGCTTCGAGGTGGACGGGAACTTCTCGTGCCGGGCGTTGGACACCATGATGCCCTTCAGGCTGGTCGGCGGTATCCAGAAACAGCGGCCGAACGACGGGGACCTGGCCGCTGCGCGGGCGTTCGCCACGCGACTGCGGGACGGGCGAGGGCCAGTGTCCTGACCTATGCCGCCCGGGGGCTCTCCCGCATCCCCGACCGGCGAGATCAAGAGCGACAGCTGGAGCACAAAGGAGCCCCTGCTCATCGAGCAGGGGCTTCTTCGCTGCAACGCGCCGAGGCGCAGGGCCTCCTGACGCTCGAGTGGGCTTCACCACCCATGAGCGAGACTCGCTTCTGCAGGTCCCGCGGACGAGACCTCACCTTGCTGAGGGCTTGCGCGCTGCGGCGTGTCCTACGTATCGGCCCAGGTCAGACACCCGTGTACTGATGCCAGATCTGGTTGTTGGAGCCAGTGCAGGCCCAGATCTCTACCCGGGCCCCCGAAAGGGACCCCTTCGGGTCGTTGAGGCACTTGTTGGAGTGAGGGTTGTACCGCATGGTCGGGGCCCCCGGCTCCGTCTCGAGTTGCAGCCAGACCTGCGCCTCGCTGCCGTTGCAGTCGTACATTTGCACCTTGGAGCCGTCGGCTGTGGCGCCGCCTGCGACATCCAAGCACTTGCCGGTGGCTGCGGACCGCATGGTGTTCTCGGTGGTGATGATGAACAGCTGGTTGGGGGTGTCGTTGCAGTCGTAGACCTGGACCGGGGCGCCGTTCGCCGTGGAGCCGCCCACGACGTCCAGGCAAGCCAGCGGGGTAGTCCCACCGCCAGGCCTTACAGAAAGCACGGTTGGCCGCGTGTCCGCGTTGGCGGTTGCGGCGGCGCCTATGGTGAGCGCGAGTGCGGCGGCCGACACCGACGCGAGCGCCAGCTTGGACCGCTTGCCTCGCAGCCACGAGAATGCGTTGCCTGATCGTGCAGGTGAGATGGTCAACTGAACCATGCCTTCCGGAACGGGGTGCCGCCTTCGATGTGGCGAGGACGCCAGTGGGGCGGCGCCTTGCAAGATGAGGCATCCAGCGGTCTGGTTCACTCCGTCCGCCTGCCTTCGGGTAAGCATCGTGTGAAGAGTTACCCCGAGTATGGGGCGGGACGCAGTGGCCTATGGCTGTCAGCGAAAGTAGAGAGTGAACCATCCGCAACCAGCGCCCGCGTGCTCGGGCCGACTGAGTGCGTTGTGGCAGACCGGATCTCGTTCGACGTGTGCGGTAGCGGGCTTGAAGGAACGGCCCCTTGGTAGTTGAGCAGTACCACTGTGCCTGCATCCACCACGGTCACCCCTGAGCGAGACATCGGCGTCGATTCCCCGGAAGTACGGATCTTCGGCGGTGAGTCAGTTCCGCACGAGCACTCATGACCAGGTCACTGCCTTCGACAGGCCACCTTGGCCTGGCTTGCTGAAGAGGCGGCCGGAGTGGTTCGTCGATCACTCTCCGGGCTTCCTCCGTCCCCTTGCGCAGGTCGATGGTGACGAGAATCGAACTCGCGCTCTGAGCTTGGGAATCACCGTTCGCATGGCCAGGATGGGCACCTGAACTGCGAGGAAGCTAGTCTGCGATGCACCTACTTCGGAATCGGCGATCTGGTGTTGACCGTGGTTAACCGCTCGTTCTGGTGCGGTCAGATGATGAGGCCGACGGCCCATGTCGCACCCCGGGTCCCGCCCTTTACCGTGGCTGTCGGCGGCGGCGTTCATCGGCGGCAAGCAACTTAAGTGCCTCGCCCGCACGGAGTGGCGAGCGGCGCAGGCGGCGTTGATCTGAGTGAAGAGAGCGTCTGGCCGACATTGAGCGAGTCACTGCCATTGGGATGTTGGAGTGCCATCGGGATCAAGTCCGAAAGGCCAGCGTGTTGCTAGCAGATGCTTGCTTAGGGCGTGTGCATGGCCGGCATCGGCGGCTTGGCGGGCCAGGGCTTGTGCCTCCATAAGGTCTCCGGCTCCTTCGCGGAAGGAAACCAGGCGTGCCAGAGGACTCGGAACACCAGCGTCGGCGGATTGCCAGGCCAGGGCTTCAGCCGCGTTGCGGTCTCCCGCTTCCTCCCGCCAGCCAGCCAGGACGGCCAGAGCGTGCACATCGCCGGCGTCGGCGCCCTGCTGGATCAATGCTGCGGTTCTCTCCTGGTCTGCGGCTCTTTGCCCTTGCATGGCCTGGAAGCCCAGCCACGTCAGTGCGTTCGGATTGCCGACGGAGGCCTCCCGGGCTAGCGTTTCCGCCCCCTCATGGTCTCCTGCGGCGTCTCGCTGGACAGCCAGGAGTGTCAGAGCGTTCCAGTTGCCGGCGTCAGAGGCTTGCCGAGCCAGGGCTTCTGCCCGCTCGCGGTCTCCTGCTTCCTCTCGTCGGAAGACCAGGGCTTCCAGAAATGTCGAATCAAGTTCGGCGGCTTGCCGGGCCAGTGCCTCGGCGCTCTCCAGGTATCCGGCTTCCTCATGCCGGCGAGCCAGGAGTAAAAGAGCTCGTGGATCTCCTGCGTTGGCGGCTTGCTGGGCCAAGACCTCGGCCTCTTCAGGGTCGCCCGCCTCCACACACCAGCCGACCAGGAGCCTCAGACCTTCTGTGTCGCCTGCGTCGGCGGCTTGCCGGGCCAGGGTTTCGGCCCCTTCATGGTCGCCGGCTTCCCTGCGCCAGTCGGCCAGAGTTCTCCAGGCCGACGGATGGCCTGCGTCGGCGGCTTGCCGGGCCAGGGTTTCGGCCCCTTCATGGTCTCCCGCTTCCCTGCGCCAGTCGGCCAGAGTTCTCCAGGCCGACGGAT
>NZ_JBEZIH010000021.1:0-46742 GCF_040650935.1 Streptomyces sp. NPDC048565 | reverse complement strand
TGGCCTGCGTCGGCGGCTTGCCGGACCAAGGTTTCGGCCCCTTCATGGTCTCCCGCTTCCCTACGCCAGTCGGCCAGGATGCTGAAGACATACGGGTTGCCTGCGTCGAAAGCCTGCCGTAGCAGGACTTCGGCTTCCTGGCGTTTTCCGGCATTCGCCAGCCATATAGCCAGGGAGGCAAGAGCCTGCGGGTCGTCTGCATCGGTGACCTGCCGCATCAGAGACTCGGCTTCCTGGTGTCTTCCGGCTTCCTTCAGCCACGTGACCAGAGTGTGATGGGCGCTCGGATGGCCGACGTCGACGGCCCGGCGCTTGAGGTGGTGCGCCCACTGCGTGCGGTATCGGGCATGGGCTGCATGGGCGAGGTTGGCCAGGTCATCTGGGTTCGTGAGGTGAGCGTGTGCCGCCTGCCAGAAAGAGGCGGGTGGGCACGCCAGACGCCGGGTCTCACGCCCGTGCTGCTCAAGGTAGTCGGCCAGCCGGAACACCGGGCCCGGATGAGAGCGGGCTGGTACCACTGAGTGCGGCGTGTCTGACGGGCGGACGGTGGCGCGACGCAAAGGGGCCTGCTTGCCATGGACTTGCTCGGCCAGTTCGGCGAAGGCGGCTTGCACCCAACCATCAGTCAGGTTGTCGTAATCGGTGTCGGTGAGGTAGTCGGTTGCGGCGTCGAAAAGGAAGGCCTGAGGCAGATGCAGGCCGACACGGAGCCGGCGGGCATCCATCGCTGCTCGTAGCAATGCCTGAGCCGCGGGGGAACCGTTTTCATAGCGACGCAGCAGCTCGGGGGCACCTGCCAAATCCTGAGTTACGCGCCCATGGACATCGGCTCGTGTCAGAGCGTCCGCCAGCAACTGGTCGCCGCCCTGTGCCAGTCGAGTGGCGGTGGCAAGCGACTCTGCATCGAAACTCTCCGGAACGCTTACGGTGCGTCCGGCCAGGAGTTCTCGTGCCCGGCTGTACGGGTCCGGCCGACCGGTTGCGGGCAGGGCGGTGTACTCACGGGCGTACTCGGGCCAAAGGGTGCCCAACACCAGGACAGGTGCTCGCGCTTCGTCGGTGAGCAGCGTGTGCAGCGCGGCAGCGATCTGCTCACCCACATGCGTATCGCCGAAATAGTGCTGGGCCTCGTTGAGCCAAATCACGGTCCGTGGCCAGACGAACGGGAGTTCCTTGAGCGCAGCCTCCGCGCGCGTGGGATCGAAGGGATGCCACAGCTTCCACCCGGCACGGGACAGCGGCCTGATGGCTTCCCAGCAAGCCCGGGTCTTGCCGGTTGATGAGGATCCGGACAGGACCACCATGCAGCTCCGGTCGGCTTGAGCCTGCCGCACCGCCTCGACCAGAGTTCGGTCATGCTCCCGCGGTACGTAGCTCGGCAGTTGCTGCTGTCTGGGCAAGTCGGCCCCGCACGCAGCCGTACCAGCAGGATGAACCTCCAGGTCATGAGGCCCCCACTGGTCAATAGGGCGACCAGGTCCTGGATCCTTCTCGTCGGTCTGTTCAGCCTCCTCAATTACGGCAGTCCGCCGAAGTTTCAGTAGCTCCTCCGCCGGCCGACCCAGAGCCATGGCAAGTGCGGCCAGTGTCCTGGTCGAGGGCACCGGCCCATCAGGCTGAAACGCCTCCGACACGGTCGTTCGCCCCATGCCCGTACGGCGGGCTAGCTGTGTCTTGTCCAGCCCAGATGTGGCCAGCCAGTCACTCAGGCGCCGGCGTAACTCGGCGAGAGCCACGTCCGGCTTGCGCTGCTTGTCGTGCACCTGTGCCCCCACACCTTGAGTGTTCGCCGGTGTGCGTCTTCGTCCGCTGCGCACCCCGGCGTACGTTGCTTCCGCGACCTTCGATGGCGTCAACGGTCCATCGCCTACAGGGAGGCTGGCATGTCCGTCGCCGTCGTTCTACTCACTGCCGCACTCGCGGTCGTCTTCGCGCTGCTCGCTGCTGCCGGTGCGGGCAAACTTGCCCGCCTGGACGGAGCAAGCTACCCCACCGCCGTCAGGCAGGCAGCCGCGGCGTTCGCGGCGGTGGTCACACTCGTGGCTGCCCTAACAGCCGCCTTTGCGGCCGTATTCATCTAATTTGTAGGCGATCGAAAAACGGACGGTGGTGGTGGGGGCCAACGCCAACCTGCCACTGCGACATCAGGTTGTCGGGTGTCCGTCCGCCAACGGCTGATCGGGATCTCGTAGACGATCTCGCAGTGCGCTGCGGGCACCACGATGTCCGCCGTCTCCACGGGTCGGCCCTGGTCGCTGTAGTACGTCCGGCGGATGTGCGTGACGAGTGCGGCTTTCTGGATGCCGAGTAGCGATGCTTCCTCGGCGGTCGCCTGCCGCGGCTCCGGCTGCTCCACCGCATGGCTGACGGTCACTCCGATCACGGCCATACGGTTCACGACACCCGCTCCGGCGTGCGGCCCTCCCTCAGGGAGAACGACAAGCGTGCCGACGGCGAGGTCGTATGGCTCCCAACTCGTTGACGGCTGCACCGGCCTGCCGTCCGCCAGGAACCCGTACGTCGTTCGTACGCACAACTCGCCCTCGGCATCCCGAGCCGCGCCGCAATCTCCGCCGGGGCCGGTACCTTCGCGTCGGTCCGGCTCTCCCAGTCGCCCTGCCTACCCAGCGCCTTCATGTCCTGGCGGAACGGAGCTCCGCCAGGCTGCTCGCGCGCTGCTGACCGGACGACCCGTACCCGTTGCCGGGTCTCGGGGACGTAGGTGCCCGATCCGGCCCGGCCCTCCAGCACTCCCAGGGAGATCAGCAACTCCTGTGCCCGGCGCACCACGTTCTCGCCCACGCCGCACTCCTGGCCGATCTGGGCGCGGGAGGGGAGGGCCTGGACCTCGACGAGATCACCTCGCCCCGTGTCCGTACCTGGCGAACCGAGCGGCTGATGTCCACCGGGGCATCCACGACCGTGGCCAAGTCGTACAGGCTGCTCAAGGCCATCTTGGAAACCGTGGTCGATGACGAGCTGCTCCGTCGCAACCCCTGCCGCATCCGGGGCGCCGGGAAGGAGCGGTCCGCTGAACGTCAGATAGCCACCGTCGCCCAGGTCGACGCGCTCGCGGATGCTCTCGGGCCCCGCTGGCGGCTGATGGTCTACCTCGGCGCATACCGTCCGATGCGCCCGGAGGAACAGGCAGAGCTTCGCCGCAAGGACGTGGACCTGGACGAGATGACCATCCGGGTCCGCACGGCGGCGCCCGAGCGGGTGACGAGAATCGAACTCGCGCTCTGAGCATGGGAAACAGCGGTTCTGGGGCGGGCTACCGAAGGCGCTCTGACCTGTGTTTTCCGTTGGAAGCAATGGTTGGCTACGGTCCCCGGGAGCCGTACGTGACCGCTGTTGTCCGCTCAGCTGGGCACGGATGGGGCACGGTCGTGGCAGTTCCTTCGGCTGCGGTGTCAATGGCGTGCTCGGGCAGGGGGGAGCCTTTGCGGGACTTGCCTGCTGCCTGTGTGGCGGTTAAACGGTTGCGGACGGCGGAGACACCTTGTCCAGCATCCTGCGGGTGGCGGTCCCGCGCTGTGCGGCGCGCAGGACCGTGTAGCCGAGGAGACCACCGACGGTGTTGGCGATCAGGTCGTTGACATCGACGGCGCGACCGTTGGCGAAGACGATGTACTGGAGCAGTTGGGCGGCCTCGATGCTCAGGCTGATGAGCGCGCAGGCCAGGACGGTGCGGCTCCGGTTGAGCCGGGGGAGGAGCAGCGGCAGGATGAAGCCGAGCGGCATGAACATGATCACGTTGGGGGCCATGGTGATGTCGGCCAGGAGCAACGGGATCGGCTGGATCTGCCCGATCCATTCGGCCTGGTTCCGATATTCCTCGCCGTAGATCCACAGAGGGAAGAAGGTGAGTGAGATGACCGCTGCGGCGTAGAGCGCGGTGGCGACGCGCAGCACCAGCGAGCCGCCCTGCCAGCCGGAGAGGCCTCGCCGGTGGCGTACCAAGGCCACGAGGGCGAAGACGGCGAGCGCGGGCCCGAGGATCGCGGCGGTGGGAATGTGGATCTGGAAGTTCATGGGTGCTCCTGAGGTTCGCGGTTCGCGTACCGATCGTCTTGAGCGATCGTCGTCCGCTGAGACGTCAGGGCGGATCTGCCGAAGGACGGAGCCTGCGAGGAGCACTACGACTTTCGGCAGAAGGGCTCCCGACCCCGGATACGTACGCTGCCCGTATGGATTCCCCGCATTGAAAGGGCCCACTGACCAGGGCCTTCATCGAAGAGCGGGTGACGAGAATCGAACTCGCGCTCTGAGCTTGGGAATCACCGGTATTTGGACTGGTGCAGTCACCCTGACCTCCCATGTTTGACCGGTCCTGGTGAGGTTGGCGAGGTCTCTGAGAGCCGTACTTGACCGCTGCTGTCCGCTCCGAAGGGCACGGATGGGGCACGAGGGCCGCGGGGCGATCAGTCCCTCTCGCGCACCGCAACCTGTCACGCAGTCGGCATCGTCGGGCCGTCAATCCTCGTGCGGGGACTCGACCTCGTGAAGTCGTTCCCCGATGTCGTCGGCCCAGGTCTGTGCCCACTGACGCAGCCCGGCGATCGCCTCCTCGTCGAGTCCGTAGGCGGCGAATTCCGTGTCGTCGATCCAGTCGGCTCCGCTCAGCCGAGCTTGGAGCTCGCTGAGATCGAAGGAGTCCCGAGCATGGCGCCGGCCGAGTTCTTCGAGTTCGACGGGGTTCCAACGGCCCGTGGCGGCCTGCACGTCGATCAGGTCCCTGGCGAGTCCGCGGTCGGCCAGGGCGCGGACCTTCGTGCCCACGACATCTTCGAGGGACAACACCAAGCCGTGCTCGGTGGGTACGGGTGGCCGCCAGAGTGCTTCCTTGAGGATGTCGACCTCGCACTCTTCGTGGCTGGCAGGGTCGGTCACGATCAAGCGCGCGGACAGCGGGTCTGCCTCCAGAGCCACTACGCTCCACCCGCGCTGCTCCAGCCCGATACGCACGACGGTAGCGATGTCCTCCATACGATCTGGGTTCTCGGTCGCGACATCGAGGTCCTGGCTGAGCCGGTCCACCAGGCCATGTGCCTGGATCGCGTAGCCGCCGGTGAGCGCGAGGGGGTACGCGCCGCCCACGGCGAGCACGTCTGCAAGCAAGCGGCGGTGCAGGCCGGTGAGGTTCACGCAGCGGCCCGGGCGCTGTCAGCCAGCTCGTCGAAGGCGCTCTCCCAGACCTCACGGACATCCCGGCTGACCAGTGTGCGCAGTGTGGGCCACAGGCCGACGAGAAGGTCCCGGTCGAGGTACTGGACCAGGTCGTCGTGCTGGCCCTCGGCCAAGATGATGCGGTAGTAGCTCATCCGCAGCCGGGGCTGGTCGAGGTCGAAGGTGGTCAGCCCCGACCATGCAAGGTGGAGCGGCAGGTGTACCGGGCCGTGCTTGGGACCGGCAAGCTCGGAGAGCGCTGCGGGCAGGCGCCGGACGAACTTGGCACGACGGAGGTCGGAGAGACGAGGCTGTGATGCCATGCATCGATTATCCAGGAAGAGCCGAGGATGAGCCGCTCGGACCGCAGACATCACTCCTGCGAGCAGGACACCGGCCCGTTGCCCCGCCGGCGGGGCCGATGACGCCGCTGCCCGCAGTGCCTGTCTCGGAGATCGGCGGTGGAACTCGGCCCCCGGCGCCAACGTGATGCCCACCCCCAGATCGCCCGCGGGGATCGAGAGTGTCTGTCCACCGGACTGGCTGTGGAGGAGGCGTCGATGCCGGCCGACCGGATCCGGCACCTCTGAAATGCTCTCTATCGAGTTCTGCCGACTGTTTGCTGCGCGCGGTGGGGGCTGAGTCTTACAACTTTTTGGAGGGGAAAGTGTGTCGAAAACCGACCTTGTGGCGCTCGTCTTCGTTGCTTGGACAACCTCAATATGGGCCCTGACCATGACGGCAACGTCGCAGCGCCGAGGTAAAAGGACATTCTTGGAGCGGCTCTGCTGGGCTCGTGCGCGGGTGCGTGCACGTCGTCGTCGCGCTCACTTGGTGCGTCAGATCCGCGGCAGCTCCCTGGCGACACGTCCCGACTATCCAACGCTGGACTATTTGGAGCGCGAAGACGTCCTCTACCAGGTGTCGAGGAGGGCGCTCTGCATAAAAGTGATCGGCCCTGTCGTGACATCTTTCTCAGCGGGGCTGGTCTTTGCAGCAACCATTGAAAGCAAAGCCTGGCACGCCTGGCGGGACGTCCTCGCTGTCGGGGCCCTCGTGACGCCCATTCTGATCACTGGAATGATTGCTTCGCTTGTCTCGAACCAAGGCATGCCACGGTGGACAACCGAGGCTGTGACAGCCACCGTGCGTAGGGCCTATGAGGCACTTCTCAAGCCTCTGGAAGTGAAGGGGAAGGTGCCTCTGACGGCATCGCCCTTCAACTCCCCGCATGTCGCGGCAGTCCAAGCGTTGGAGGACTTCGCCATTGCGCTGGAGAGATACGCCCTGCAACGTGCACTTCCCGACGGCCGCAACCCCATGCCCCAGGTCGTGGCTCGATTTTCAGCAGCCGCCGCCCTCGTGCGCGAGCTTCGGGACGGGGTTGAACTTGATCGCATCGACGGTGCGAAGCGTGCTCTGCTCGGAGTCGAGAGAATCCTGAAAGTCCTCGCCAGCGGTCAGCTGCAAGATCTCGCGCCCGGTGACCCATCCGGCGACGAGCTGTTGCATAGCCACCGGGAGCGCAGAGCGTGGCGACAGCAGGTGTTGCGAGGATCTGCGTTCACCCTCTGTCTTGCCGGCATCGTATTCGCCCTGGCCTCATCAGCCGTCGGCGTCGCCCTGGCTACGGCCGCCGCTGTGGCTGCTATGGCTATTTGGGACAAGATTCTTCGCCTCTCCGCTGGCTCGGACGTGAATAGGTCAGCCAGCAGCTGACTGGCACTTTCATACGGCCCTTGACTCAAAGGAGAGCCCTATCAAACCTGAAAAGAGACATGCTGCGGTGTGGGATGACCTCGCTGCCCGGACTCTATGGGGCGGGCAACGCGAAGGGCCCCCAGCCAAATGGCTGGGGGCCCTTTCAAAGAGCGGGTGACGAGAATCGAACTCGCGCTCTGAGCTTGGGAATCAACGGCTCCTGCGGTGGTCGAATGTGCTCTGACCTGCACTGATGTCGCTAGAGGCTGCGATAGCCCTGGCTTCGCAGTACCGTGATTGACCGGTGGTTACCGCTCTGAAGGGCACGGATGGGGCACGAATGCGGTTACTGCAGGGGAGCGGCCCTGCGAGTGTCACGCCCAAGCGGTGATGAGGTCGTCGGGGGTGAGGCTGAGGATGCCGCTGGCGCTGCTTCCGCTGCGGGCGACGGCGAGCAAAGGGGTGGAGTCGTCGGTGCCGGGCAGTTGTGAGCGGTGGGTGACGAGGCGGGCGAGGTCGCGGTTGTCGAAGGGCTTGTTCTCCAGCCACTTGATGGATCCGACGAGGGTGATCTTTTTGGCGATGGGGGAGCGGTCGGCGCCGATGAGGTCGATTTCGGGGTCGTTGGTACGGGTCCAGTAGCCGCCGATCACGTTGGTGGCCTCGGGTAGCCGGTCGTCGGTCAGACGCCATAGGGCCTCGCGGATCACAGGTTCGACGGCGCGGCCCCGCCAGGACGTCCAACTGGTGCGGATCGACTCGAGTACACGGTCTCCACGCCCGCGCTCGACCATCGGGATGCCGGAGCCGATGAAAGAGAGCCAGAAGCGAAGATATGGGTCGGCGATGCGATAGCGGCTCTCGCGGCTCGGCCTGGTGGACAGCGGAAGGTCGGCCGCCACCATGCGTCGGCTGGTGAGGAGCTCCAGGGAACGTTTCACGGAGCCTGGATTGAGGTCGCCGGCTGCCCGGCCGATGAGGGTGAAGGTGCGTTCCCCGTGTCCGATGGCGCTCAGCACGGTGCGGGCCTGTGCCTCGGTGGGGAACTCGGCGGCCAGAGTGCGCTCGCCGCTGACGAGGAGGGCGGATGTCGGACGGACGAGTGCCTGCTCCAGGTAGTCCCAGAGGGTGGCGCCCGGAGGCCATTCTTCAAGGATGAGCGGGAGGCCGCCGGAAACGAGAAAGGCGTCGAACGCTTCAGCCGGCGGGAGGTCGAGCATGACGGCGACCTCGGCCGGATTGAGCGGGGGTACGACCATCTCGGTGCCGCGCTGGTAGAAGGGGCGACCGTAGGTATTCAGCTGCTCCATCATCGCAATGTCCGAGCCGATGAGGACGAGTAGTACGGGGAGCTTGGCCAACGTCCGGTCGAATGCTTTCTGTAGCGCGCCCTCGAAAGTGGGGTCATCGCGTACGAGGTAGGGCATCTCGTCGAGCACGACCACGCTGGGTGTGTCTTGAGGCAGGACGCTGGCGAGCAGGCCGAAAGCCGCGTCCCAGGTCTGCGGGGTGGCGAAGTCCGCGACCCGGCCGGCGTCTGGGAGCGGAGAGGCGGCGAGCTCGGCGGCGAAGCCTGCCAGGTCCTCGGCCTTCGAGCCGCCGACTGCGGTGAAGAAGACATGGGGAAGCTCTGTGCGTTCCAGGAACTCTTCTACGAGCCGGGATTTGCCGACGCGCCGCCGCCCTCGGATCAGCACGGCGCGACCGGGCCGCCCGCTACGGCCGCCGGTTCGTACGGGGACCAGTAGGTCAT
The DNA here is from genome assembly GCF_040650935.1 of Streptomyces sp. NPDC048565. Taxonomy (NCBI): domain Bacteria; kingdom Bacillati; phylum Actinomycetota; class Actinomycetes; order Kitasatosporales; family Streptomycetaceae; genus Streptomyces; species Streptomyces sp. NPDC048565. Next base: position 38,119 of record NZ_JBEZIH010000021.1, on the reverse strand, counting down.
CCAGAAGGTCGAGCTCTGTACGGCGCCCAACGAATCCGTTCATGGGTTCCACCTCGCCGATCGTTCATTCTCTGTGGTCATGTTACTTGCTTTAATGAAAGTTGCGCAAATGAAAGTCTGCTTCATCGGTCGGTGGTCTCGCCTCGAGGGCTGCGAGGAGGCCGAGGCCGACTTGTATGCGGTGGGACTGTTCTGTGGCATGCCAACTCGCTGGGTCCTCACCTCGGTCGACGTCAGTAGCGGGTGCCGGGGCGGCCGGTGTGCGGACCGGGCTCGCCCTGGAGATGCGGTCCGAATGCCACGCTCGGGGGTGCGATGGTCCTGGCATCGTTGGTATGCCGGACGGCTTCCGCTTCTACGGTCTCCGTTACGCCGGGCACACCCTGGTCGCCCTCAAGGACGCGATGGTCCGGGCCGGTCAGTCGTCGGAAAAGGCCGCGCTGATCTATCAGCACTCGGACCTTGAGCGGCAGCAGGTGGCCGCGAGTGGGTTGGATGACACCTCCTGCGGTTCGCCCGCAATGAGGCTGATCAGGGGCCTTCCGGGGTGGATCTGGTGCGAGAGCCCTGAACTGATCTAGGCAAGCAAAGAAGCCCCCGGCCGCTGGCCTGGGGCTTTTTCATGGAGCGGGTGACGAGAATCGAACTCGCGCTCTGAGCTTGGGAATCAATGACGGTTACGGGTGTCTCAGTGCTCTGATCAGGTGTTTTGTTGCCTACGGTGGTTATGGAGGCATCTGGATTTGGCCGCTTCTGACCCTGGCGTACCGAGGTGAAGGGCTGGGCCGGGGCTGGTCTGCGACTGGGTGGATATGAACGCGGGGATGGAGTAGGGCCGAGACCCCGAGAGGCACCGGGCGCAACGGGGACGAAGCGGTGTACTCACGCGAAGGAGCCGGATGCTTTTGCGTAGATCTGCATTTGCTCAGCGTGGTGGGTTGGGCTTGACGAGGCCGCTCCGGTAGGCGATGACGACGAGTTGGGCGCGGTCACGGGCGTGGAGTTTGGTCATGGCGCGGTGGATGTGGGTGCGGACGGTCAGAGGGCTGAGGTGGAGCTGTGCGGCGATCTCGGTGTTGGTGCGGCCTTCGGCGGCCAGCGCCATGACTTCGCGTTCGCGGGCGGTGAGGTGGGCGAGGCTCTCCTCGGCTGCCGGGTAGGTGCTCGACCGGGGAGTGGCGAGGAAACGGGAGATGAGGTTGCGGGTCGCCTGGGGCGAGAGGAGTGCTTCGCCGGCGACGATGGTGCGGATGCCGTGGAGGAGCCCTTCGGCACCGACGTCCTTGCCCAGGAACCCGCTTGCTCCGGCGTGAAGAGCTTGGGCGACGTGCTCTTCGGTATCGAACGTGGTGAGGATGAGGATGCGTGTGGCAGAGAGGTCGGGGTCGGCGCAGATGGTGGCGGTGGCGGTGAGCCCGTCGGTCCCGGGCATGCGGATGTCCATGACGACGATGTCGGGGTGATGGGTGCGGGTGAGCTGGACGGCTTCGTCGCCGTCTGCGGCTTCGCCGACGACTTCCATGTCGGGTCGGGAGTCGATGAGGATCCGGAAGGTTTCGCGCAGGAGGGCCTGGTCGTCGGCGAGTAGAACGCGAATGGTCACGGGGTGTCCTCGGCAGGGGGATGGGAGTACAGGGGCAGTTCGACGGTGACTTCGAAACCGCCGGCAGGCCGACGGCCGGCGTGCAGCTGTCCGCCGACGGACAGCGCGCGTTCCCGTATTCCGATGAGGCCGTACCCGGCGCCAGGGGCGCTGTCGGGGCCCGTCCCGTGGTCGCTGACGCTGATCGTGAGCCGGTCGTGGGCGTAGGTGAGAGTGACTTCCGCGGTACTGGTGCGGGCGTGCTTGGCGACGTTGGTGAGGGCTTCCTGCACGATGCGGTACGCGGTGAGCTCCACCCCGGGAGCGAGTGGCCTGGGCTCTCCGTAGGCGGTGAGGGTGACGGTGAGCCCGCCGGCGGAGTGCGCGTCGAGGAGGGCAGGGAGTTGGGCGAGATCCGGGGCCGGCTGGAGGGGCGCGTCAGGTGTGTCGCTTTGGCGCAGGAGTCCGACGGTGGCTTTCATCTCGCGCAGGGCCGCGGTGGTGGTCTCGCCGAGGGCGGTGACCATCTTCTCGGCCTGCTCGGGGTGGCTGCGGATAAGGAGCGCTGCGGTGGTTGCCTGGGCGTTGGCGAGGGCGAGGTGGTGGGCGGAGACGTCGTGGAGTTCGCGGGCGATACGCATGCGTTCCTCGGCGACTCGGTGCCGGGCCTCCTCCTCGCGGTTCCGTTCGGCGTATTCGGCGCGGGCGCGTACCGATTCCAGGTAGGCGGTGCGGAAGCGGGCGTTGGCCCCGAGGGCGGCCGGCAGGAGCAGATACGCGGCGGGCCCGATCACCTTGAGCGCCAGGGATTCGCCGGTGGGCCCACCGATCACGGAGGCGCCGACGACGAGGGCGACAGCTGCGAGGGTGAGGTTTCTGGTTGTTGCGCGGTCGGTGCGTTCGGCCAGTGAGTGGAGCGCAGCCATCAGCGGGGCGAGCAACAGGACAGTCATCACATAGCCGGCCAGGGCCGTGCCGGTCGCGCAGAGGATGGCGATGCCGGTGACGAGTGCCGGTCGGGTGCGGTGCCAGAGCAGTGCGGCACAGGAAATGCCGGCCAGGAGGACGCCGATCCACCGGTGCAGTGGTGCCGCGAGGTGGTCGACACCGGCGTAGCTCCCGGGAAAAGCCACGACGAACAGCACCAGGGCCACCGTCGTGTCGACCCCACGAGGGTGACGGCGCAGGTAGCGCTGCCAGGTCGTCATCATCGCGCCTTCTGCCATGTAAGGGGTAGTACGGACACCGGGCCGGTGAAGGAGGGGTGGACCGCCCGGATTCGGGCGGTCCACCCCTCCAGGCTGCCACTAGTGGACGGGGAGACTCGGCCGCTCCGCTTCGCCGGGCGTTGCGGCCGCAGGGTTCGTGTCCCGGGTCAGGGCCTGGCCTTCGACGTCGACGCGGGGGGCGATGCGTTCCAGCCAGCGGGGCATCGTCCAGGCCCGCTCGCCCAGCAGCGCGAGGACGGCGGGCACGATCGTCATCCGGACGACGAGTGCGTCGAACAGGACGGCGGTCGCGAGGCCGAATCCGATCATCTTGATCATGGGTTCGCTGACGCCGATGAATCCGGAGAACACCGAGATCATGATGACGGCTGCGGCTGCGACCACTCGGGCGCTGTGGTTGAAGCCTGAGACGATCGCCTGACCGGGGCGTTCACCCTTGAGGTGGGCTTCCCGGATACGGGTGACGAGGAAGACCTGGTAGTCCATGGCGAGGCCGAAGACGATGCCGACCATGACGATCGGCATGGTGTTCATGATCGGGCCGGTCTGGTGTACGCCCAGCAGGCCGGCGAGCCATCCCCACTGGAAGACGGCGACGACCGCGCCGAGGGCGGCGAGGACCGACAGCAGGAACCCGAGGGCCGCCTTGAGCGGTACGAGCACGGAGCGGAACACGATCAGGAGCAGGAGGAAGGCCAGGCCCACCACGAGCCCGAGGTAGGGGACGAGGGCGCCTTGGACCTTCTGGTCGCTGTCGATGTTGCCCGCCGTGCTGCCGCTGACCATGAACGTGGCGCCGGTGGTCTTCTCGATCGTGGGGCGGCCGTCGCGCAGGGTGTGGATCAGCTCGCTGGTCCGCTCGTCCTGGGGGTCGGTGGCCGGGGCGACGGAGAAGATCGCGGTGTCGCCCGCAGTGTTGTAGCGGGCGTCCGAGATGGATACGACACCGCCGACGGCGCTGATCACCCGGGCGCTCGCTTCGACCGCGCTCTTGGGGTCCTGTGCCGACTTGGCGTCTACGACGATGGTCAGCGGTCCGTTGAATCCCGGGCCGAAGCCGTCGGCCAAGGCGTCGTAGGCGCGGCGTTCGGTGGCCGAGGTCGGCTTGGAGCCGTCACCCGCCGTGCCCAGGTGCAGCTGTGCGGCGGGCAGGGCGATCACGCCGAGGGCCGCCACCCCGGCCAGCAGCACCAGCAGCGGGCGACGGACCACCAGTCGGGCCCACCGGCTGCCCAGGTTCGCCTTCCCTTCCACGGCCCCGGACCGGGCACCACCGCGGGCGGGACGGCGCTGCGAACGCGCCAGAGAGGCGCGGGGGAAGATCCCGAGCAGGGCCGGGACCAGAGTCACCGCGACCAGTACGGACAGCGCGACGGTTCCGGCCGCGGCCAGGCCCATCTGGGTCAGCGTCGGGATGCCGACCACCGACAGCCCCGCCAGGCCGATCACGACGGTCAGACCCGCGAACACCACCGACGAACCGGCTGTGCCCACGGCGACCCCGGCCGCGTCCTGAGGCGCGAGGCCCCGCGCGCGTTCCTCCCGGTAGCGGGAGACGATGAACATCGCGTAGTCGATGCCGACCGCGAGGCCCAGCATCATCGCCAACGTGCTGGTCGCGCTGGACAAGCCCAGTGCACTGCTGAGCGCCATGATGGTCGCGGCGCCGATCCCGACACCGATCAGCGCGGTCAGCAGCGGCAGGCCGGCAGCGGCCAGCGAGCTGAACGTGATCAGCAGGACCATGGCCGCCACCACGACGCCGACCAGTTCGGTCGCGCCCCCGGAGGGCTGGGTGGCCAGGACCGAACCGCCGACCTCGACCGTCAGTCCCGCGTCCCGTCCCTCGTCGACGGCCTGCTCCAGGTCCTGCTTTACCGCGTCGTCGACGTCCTTCGCCTTCACCTCGAAGGTGACCGACGCATACGCCGTGGAGCCGTCCCTGCTCACCGCGTCCGTCCCGTACGGATCAGCGGCCCGGACCACCTGGTCGAGCCCGCCGACCTTGCCCACGACCTCGGTGACGGCCGGCCGGTTCGCCCGGTCGGTGACCTTCTGACCCTCCGGCGCGACGAACACGAGCTTCGCGCTCGCCCCCTCCGAGGCGGCGCTCCCCGTGCTGCCCGCGGGGAAGCGCTCTTCGATGAGGTCGAACGCCCGCTGCGACTCCGTCCCCGGCATCGAGTAGGAAGCATCCGGCGCGGCCGGGGCCAGCGCCGACGCCATCCCCGCCGCAACGAGCGCCACCACCCACACCGCCAGGAAACGCCAGCGGTGGCGAAAGGCCAACCGGCCCAAACGATCAAGAAAAGCAGCCACAGGAGGATCTCCACATCCGAACTCGGGGAACCTTTTCACCCTGTCCGACCTGGTGTTCCCCGTCGTCGTACAGCTGCCGACAGTTCCCTACTACGTACGCAGTAGGGACTGCCCCGATGGCGGCCGCTGCTCCAGCAACAGACGGGTGGAGGGGCACCACGTGCTTCAGGCCGCTACCGGTGGCGTCCGGGAATCCTGGACCGGTCTTGTGCAGTGCGGCAGACCGCGTCGGGCGGCGCGGAGCCGAAGCGGCGCGTACGGGCTGGGTGCTACGGAGAACCCTTCCCCGGGTGGCTCGTCAATGCGGGTTCAGCGCGCGTCCGGCCGAGTTGATGATGTTGTGGGCGTCAGCCCCGTATACCGCCGATTCACGGAGGGTCTCCCAGACCTTCGCGTACAGGGTGACGTTGTCGGCGTCGTCCAGCCACATCTCGGCGTGCCAGTCCTCGGCGACGACGAGGCGGTCGTCAAGGAGCCAGAAGCCGTTGGCGGGCACGATCTTGACGGACGCGGTGAACGGGATGATGCCCAGCTCGACCGTGTCCATCCCGATCATTCCCGTGAGGCGGTGGAGCTGCGCGGCCAGGACGGCGGGAGGGCAGATCAGCGAGCGCAGCGCCGCTTCCCACATCAGCACGTGCAGCTTGTGGCCGGGACGGTACAGCCACTCCTGCCGTCGTACCCGGGAGCGCACCGCATCCTCGATGTCGGCGGCTCCGCCCAGCAGCTCCGCGTAGCGCTGGATGACGTGGCGGGCGTACTCGGGGGGCTGCAGCAGTCCGGCGATCACCGACTCTTCCCAGACCCACATGGTCGTGGTGCGCTCGATCTCAGCGCTCAACCCCTCGTGCAGGGGCTTGAAGCCGTTGGCCAGTGCTCTGCGCCAGGATCTGATGTGGGACTCGAACCCGGCGAGCCGGGCGGCAAGCTCGGCGTATACACCTGGCTGTTCGGTGGCGTCGGCCCATGCCCGTAGGTTCTCGGGGATGGCAGTCTGCTTGCCGTTCTCCAGCTTGCTGCCCTTGGAGCCTTGCCAGCCCAGCCGCTGGGCGAGCTGCTGACCGGTGAGCCGGCCTCCGGGGCACGAGAAGCGGAGTTCGCGCAGTCGCGCCCCCAGCGCTGCCCGTGCCTGCTGGTAGTCGGGGCTCACCGGTCACGCGCGCTATTCGCTCGCGGCCACTTGTGCCGCGAACCGGCCGTACGGAACGGCGTGGTGCATGGCCGCGTCGCGGACGATGGCGTACCGCACGATCTGGGCCGGTTCGGTGATCAACTCGATGCCGAGCATGGTGTCTTCGTCGTCGAAGTGCAGCAGCGCCACGATCCGTGAATCGAAGATCCAGAAGTCTTCGGCGGGCAGGGTCGCCTGGTTGGCGTCCTCGCACCACAGGTAGCGGATGTCCTCGCCGACCGCGGCGTTGTGCCGGGCGTAGTCGAGCAGGAACCGTTGCTCGGCGGTGGGCGGGTTGTCGGCGATACGGACACGGCCGACCGTCTTGCCGGCGTCCGTCGCGGTCCGCGGCGCGGACGAGGCCTCAGGTGAATGTCCGCTCCGAGGGCCGGTTTTGCATCCGTGATCTTGCGACAGCCCAGGCATGCGTGACTCGCGTCACAGAGGAACCGTCTCGCCATTCGAGAGGGTCAGCCGTCGTGGAGCCTGAACGGGCGCGGGAGTTCGCTGAATCTTCGCGTCCATCAGCAGAGTACTGATCCATTCAGAATTGGTCTAGGCAACAAGAAAGGCCCTGGTCTCTGACCAGGGCCTTTATCAAAGAGCGGGTGACGAGAATCGAACTCGCGCTCTGAGCTTGGGAATCAACGGCTCTTGAACGGCAGTAGTCGCTCTGACCTGCATGTTTGGCTGGATCGGTCGAGGCTGGTGTGGTCTCTGGCCACCGCACTTGACCGCTGCTATCCGCTCCGAAGGGCACGGATGGGGCACGAGGGTGATCGATGCCGCCGTGCCGTGAGTGGGAAGCGTCACCGTGCTGGATCAGGCGCTTGCCGTCGTGCGATTTCATCCCTGGCGATACGGGCGGTCGGCGGACCGCGTCTCAGCGCGGTCACCAGCGAGGCGCAACGTGAGGTACTAAGGTACCGTGGATGTGGAGGTGGGATTCATGACCACGGCTTCGAAGCCGCCCCGGCAGTCGCCGCTCAAGGTGGACCCGGCGACGGACAAGTTGATCAGCCAGGGCGCGCATTTCCTGGGCCTGACGAAGAAGGACCTGGTCGCGGAGGCGGTACGGGTCTACCTGGACCAGAGGCGTGAGGATTTGCGTGAGGGCATGGTGGAGGCGCTCAGCGTCCTGGACGGCTCCCTGAAGTCGGACGTCATGCTCCTGACCGGGCTGACATCGGAGGAGATCGACGCGGTCGGCGGGATCGACGAATGACCGGTCCCGCTGCGATGCGTCCCGCCAGGCCCACCCTGCGATGCCTATGCGATGACCTCGGACTCACCCTGCCGGCGGTGACCGACCCCCTGGACGAGATCGAGCACCCGATCCTGGCGAAGACCGCCGAGCAGTTCGCGGCGGACGATGCCAAGCATGAGCGCATTCGCGCTGTCGATGACCAGGTGTTGTTCAAGGTGAAGGTCCAGCGCTGGCGCGGGGCGGTCTGGGTGGACGCCGATCTTCCGTGGCTGGTGGCAGCCGGCCGCCGCGAGGACGGCTCAACCGACGACTTCTACGCCGCTCTCGAAGCTGACGGCAAGACCGCCCGAACCCGCTACAACGCCGGCAACGCCGACGCACTCAAGTCCGCCACGTACACCGCCCACTTACTCCCCGCTCGCGAGGACCACGTCCGCTATCGCGCCGAAGCGGGAGTCCGTTTCGTCCGGCGACTCCGGACTACGGTTCTGACCCTGAGCCGTGCGTCCCTCCGGGACGGCCAGGAACACACGGTGGATTTCGACACCTTCACCGTCGGCCTTCAGGTCCGCGCCGACGACGGCCACGAAACCTACCTCGCGGTGCGGATCACGGGTTCGGTCCCGCCGAACCTCACCACTTTGATCCTGCGCAACGTCCCCGGCTGTGAAGCCGACGGCTGGTACCCCGAATACGCCCTGCCGGAGCGGGACCTGCTCCCCGCCGAACAAGCCTGGTCCAACCTGATGGACCCTCGTGAAGCCGCCCGAGTCCTCGACGCAGAGCCGTAGCAGCCGGAACAGAAACAAGGCCCAGGTCACTGACCTGGGCCTTCATTAAAGAGCGGGTGACGAGAATCGAACTCGCGCTCTGAGCTTGGGAATCACCGGTGCTTGGGCCGCTGGAAGGGGCCGGACCTGCACTTTCGCGCGAGGAAGCTTGGATTGCCGTGGTCTCTGGAAGCTGTACCTGACCGCTGTTGTCCGCTGTGCTGGGCACAGATGGGGCACGAGGCTAGCGGTGCGGCGGACCTTGCCAGGGGGTGCGCTCGGTGTGGGCTGACCGTGGCAAGTGGCACGCTACTGGCACGACCGCCATCTGGTCAGTGGGCGCTTCATCTACCGCTGATGGCTACGAGATGGAATCAGCCACGCAACGGTAGGGACATCGGGCGGATCAGCTTTTCACCCCGCGGTACCGACATCATGGAATGCGGCAATCCTTGGAGCATCTCGGCAAGGCCACGCTCCTCCTCGCTAGTTGCGAATAGTACTTGACTCCCCTGTGCACCGTTCATTGCAGCACGCCGCAACAACTGTTCAAAGCTCGGCCTAGCTGCTTCCTGTTGGCGAGGTTCATCGAATACGAGCAGTTGCAGGTGATTCCCATTAGCCTCTTTTGAAACTTCCATAAAGGAGAAAAGGTATGCCCAAATGACGCGGATCATGTCGCTTGCAGATAGGTCGAATCCAAGATCAAATCCTTCATGGACCGGCCTGTAAGTCTTTTCTGAGATATCTACGGTATGAGGTTCCATGGACCTGAATCCGTAACTGCGGAGTTGTGAGACAAGTGATTCGCGCAGTTTATCAATCTTGGATGCATCGGCTGCATTCAAATCGCGGTTTCTGATCCGGGAAAGCTCGTCCTTATTGCGTCGCCACGTCTTCGAGAGCGAAGCGAGTTCTTCGAGCGATGAATCGATTGTGTCTCGTAGGCCACGGAGGGACGAGAGTTGGCCCTCAAGCTGGATACGTTCCGCCAGTGTAGCTGCATCTGGCAAATCGCTGGGGCTCACGAGCGCATCCTTCTGTGACCTGATCGTGGAACGCAACGCTACGAGTTCTTCCCGAATTCTCCCGGCGCGGACTTGCTCCCGCGCGACTACGCGACGAGCGTCCTCAGCCATGGAGCGGAATGTTGCTAGCTCCTTTTCGAGATGCGAAATATTATCGTCGATCGAGAGAGGGAAGTCTGTAATCTCGAATCCATCAGGCAATGACTGGCCGCAGGTCGGGCAGTTCTCGTACAGCTCTTCTACGTGCTCGGAGGAACCTAGATGGCGCAAGAGGGCGGCATCCTTGTGCTTCCTTAGATCCTCCTCCATAGCCTCAATCCGAAGCTCGATTGAATTGGATCTCCGCTTCGATTGTTCAAGTTCCTCCAGGGCGTTTGATAGCAGCAGAGCGAGCTGGACGCTCTGCTCTTGATTCTCCAGCAGGGCACGCTCGATCTCTGGTGCTGCCTCACCTGTTGAAGCTACGCGGCGCTGTGCAGCAGCTTCTAGCTTTTCTGCAAGTCGATCAATTTCGACCGAGAGAGGGATCCATCCTGCGCCGGCGGCGACTTCTGATGCCACCCGGTCGTCCAGGCGCCAGTCCCGCGTTGGCTTCTTCGGCACCCCGCGGACCAGCACGCCGCCGCGCCTAGCTAGGTCCTCAATCCCGGCCTCTGTAGTCCTCCAGTCGGATTCGATTAGAGTTACGGCAGATTCCAACCTCTGGCGCTCAAGAATAGTTTCCATGGCGTCTAGGTTAAGAATGAATTCTGCGGAACGCTTGGATACGTCTTGGATGCCCAAATATGTGGGAATCCTTGCTTGGACGCCAGACCACCCGTGTTTCTGTTCCACAAAGAAGTACGGGAATAGGCATTCTAGGTACAGCGGACCCTCGCTTCCGTCCATGCGAGTTACGCGGGGGAGGTCCCACCCAAGAAAATTCGCTAGTTCGTGATGGAATCCGGCCTCCCTTTGAGCGGCCCCTTGTCGTCGAACAAAGAAGTCGCGGGTCGAGTATTCCCCGTACGGATTTGTTAGTGCGGGTCCTAGCGTAACCCTAATCAGTGTCCTGTCGAACCTTTCGCTGCGTACTGCGCGACGCACGGTGATGATTTCATCGCGGGAGTTTTGGATTTCTAGCGCGACTTCCGAAGAAAGTACCTGGAATTCGGATCCTTCGACCTCAAGAGAGTCGGTCATGGCGTGAGGGAGTGGGACGTCTCGGCTCGGGCTCAACATGCCTTCGAGCCCCAAGGCATAGATGATGGATTGCAGGCAAGTGGACTTCCCGCTTGAGTTGTCTGCGCGCAGAATATTGAGACCGGGAGAAAATTCTAGTTCAGTCCCGCACAGCGGTCCGGCTGTCTGCACCAGGAGCTTCAGTTTCCTGAGTTTCAGCATAAGGCTAGCTCCAGTCGAGAAGATCGCTAACGGACTTCTGTGTGATTCGGGTTGGGAGGGTCGACAGGAAGTTCTTCTCCGGAATCAGAACCGTTTTTTGCGACCAGAGTTTATTTGCCCAGCGCTCGCCTGTGGGAGTCAGTGAGACCGTAGTGTTGGGGTTGCGCTTTGCTAGTCCTGCTGCAATGGCCAAATTGATCGTGCGCGATGTAGAAGGGTCGTGGCGAATGACTAAGTCATGCGGCTTTCGGCCATTTACGAACCATTCGCTGATCACTCTTCGTCCATGGGTAGACCTGAGTCCCCAAGTCAGCACGTGGATCTGTTCGATGTTTGCCGTGTTCGCCCTGCAGCGTCGCAGAGTTAGTGTCAGGCAAGCGAGGCGCCAGGAGATGCGCAAGTCGCCAGGAATTGGATCAGGTCGGCGAGTGAAGACGACTGAATTGGCGATGCCCGCAAAGAACCCTTGGAGTGTTTGGCTCATGATCCGCCCTCGATAGTCTCAAAGTCCAGAGGGCAGCGCATAAGCCAATCCGCGACGGCCCCCCAGGACATTGCGTCTGCGAGAGGCTCATCCAGAGTGGGTACCTGCCTGATGAGGTCCATTTTGAGGGAATTTACGATCCCGTTCACGTCGGCAGGAGTGCTTGTGCTCCCCGGAGGATACTCAAGCACCAGCTTGCGCTCTTTTCGGGCGCGCGTATCGACGGCTGCTTCCCATTGGTCTGGGTACTTTTCTCTCAGTCGATCGAGGGCGTTCTCGGAATCGAGGAGCTGATTCACTAGCTGCTCCAGATAGGAAGCCCTAGATGCTGATGAGAGTTTGAGGCGGGACAGTTTCTCTAGTGCCTTTTCTGTAAGCTCATGATTTCCGGTAATCCAAGTGCCGACATCGGCGGGTGGTGTAGGTACCAAATTTACCAACGAGATAGCTCGCTCAAGTACTTCGTTACGTTCCTTTGCGTACATGGCATCGGTGGCCACGGTGATTTTGAAGTCAGGGGCGAGGTGGGGGAGTTTCTTTTCACACATCTCGATTGTCTTGGAAGATGCGTGCTTAACGAGTTGGGCCGAATCGAAAATGGGTACGAGGAAGATGTAGTGCTGGATAACCACGCCACCCAGCAAAGCCAGAAGGTCTTTCTGCTTTGTGTCCAGTTTTCTGAGGTCGGTGGAAAGCTTGTCCCGATGTTTTTCGTAACGTTCACTGGTCGATAGAGGTTCAACCGGCGCGTAGCACTGGAAGGCTCGGCCGCTAAAGGTGAATGCCTCGATACCCAGGTCACCGCCGTGGCGCGCTGGGACCTCTTGTACCTGATCGGCCCCATAGTGCCGACGGGCAAGTAGGAGGCAGTGCTGTTCCCACTCATCCCCTGAGTACTGATGAGTTGCAACCAACAAGACCCCCAGCGGCCGTGGGCTACTGCCCAACGCTCGTTGCAGGGGCTGACCGCCCCCAACCCCGGGTCATGATAGTTAGTTTGCTGTGCTGCAGTGCCGTTCCGAGCTGATTCGTAAGGTCGGCGGAGCGGGTTTGGCCGGTGTCCTGCCCGGTTTGGGGTCGAGCATGATCAGGTGGGCGTACGTTGGCCGGCAAGTCGGGCAGGCTGTGATCCTGCCCGGAATTTGAACGAGTGGCCCCCTGGTCTTGCTCGACGCGGGACCCGAACTGGGGAGGTGGCTAAAGCCGTGGAGCCGACCGCCCCAGCCACAGCAGGGTTTCTCCCCACCATGGTGCTCGCTTCAGCCGCGCGAGCCGCCTTGATGAAGTAGGGAAAGATCTACCGCGCTGGGAGCAGGTGCCTGCCGCAGCTTGTGTGCCGGACGTGGCCGTCGACCGCGCTCACCTGGAGCGGTCGACGGCCACGTCCGGAATTCGTCAGGCCGGAGCAGCGGCTTCGCGACCCCTGCGCGTCCGCCGGTGGAGGATCTCGTCGAAGGTGGCGCGGGCACCGGTGGGATCGATGTAGTGCATGGCCAGGAGGGCCGCGATGACGGCGCCGACCAGGTCGTTCTGGACCTCGGACCAGGTGTGGTCGTCGCCGCAGGTGGTGAGGCCCTTCAGGCCGTGGAGGGCGTGCATGGCCTCGCCGGCCTCTTCGGCGACCTTGCCGACCTGGAGAGCCTTGAGCTCCTCGTCGGGGAGATGGGCGCCTGCCGCTCGGCAGACAGCGGAGAGCTTCTCGATGTTGTCCCACAGGGTGTCCATGGCGGACCTCCGGGTCGATGGGTTCGGCTAGTCCTGTGCGGGTCGTCCGAGCTGGCGTACGGTCCATCCGGCCATGCGCCAGGCGTCGGCGTCGATGAGGTTGCGGAGGTCGATGAGGACCGGGTCCGCGACCAGTGGGGCGAGGGCCTTGGGGTCGGCCTCGCGGAAGTGGGGCCACTCTGTGGCCAGGACGATCAGCTCGGCTGCCGCGAGGGAGCCTTCGAGGTCTTCGCAGTAGTCGAGTTCGGGGTGGCGGCGCAGTGCCGTGGGCACGGCGTGCGGGTCGTGGACGGTGACGGTCGCACCGCGCTGGTGCATGAGGGCGGCGATCGCCAGGGCCGGGGATTCGCGGACATCGTCGGTGCCAGCCTTGAAGGAAGCTCCCCAGACGGTGACGCGTACGCCATCGACGGGGTGGCCGAGGGTCTGCTCGATGAGCTTCAGCGCAGCGGTGGGGCGGGATTCGTTGACCTGCTCTGCCGCCCGCAGGAGGGTTGCTGCCTCGGTGGCTCCGAGGGTGCTCGCTGAGGCTGTGAAGGCGCGGACGTCCTTGGGGAGGCAGCCGCCGCCATAACCGGGGCCGGCGTTGAGCCCGCCGCGGCCGATACGGGGGTCGAGGCCGATGGCCTCGGTGAGCTGCTGGACGTCGGCTCCGGCGGCGGTACACATGTCGGCGACGCCGTTGATGAACGAGATCTTCATGCCGAGGTAGGCGTTGGCGGCGCCCTTGATGAGTTCGGCGGTGGCGGGGTCGGTGACGAAGAGCGGGATCCCGTTTGCCAGGAGCGGTGCGTAGACCTGGCGTACAGCGTCCTCCGCGCGGGCCGAGGGGACGCCGACGACGATCCGGTCTGGTCGCAGGGTGTCCTCGATTGCGTGGCCCTCGCGAAGGAACTCCGGGTTCCAGACGACCTCCACATTCTCACCGGCCGGGGAGAGACGGGCGAGGAGAGCGGCGAGGTCGCGGGAGGTGCCGACGGTGACCGTTGACTTGCCGACGATGACGGTCGGGCGGGTCAGGTGCGTGGCGAGGGCGCGGGCGGCGCCGAAGACCTGGCCGGTGTCGTAGCTCCGTCCGTCCGCGTCGATCGGCGTGCCAACGGCGAGGAAGTGGACGTCCGCGAACTCGGCCGCCTCTTCGAGGCTGGTGGTGAACCGCAGTCGTCCAGTGGCGGTGTGGGTGGCGAGGAGTTCGGGCAGGCCGTCCTCGTAGATGGGGCACTCGCCGGCGTTGAGGCGGTCGATCTTCGCCTGGTCCAGGTCTACGCCGATGACCTCGTGGCCGATCTCGGCCATGGCAGCGGCGTGGGGGATGCCCAGGTGACCGCAGCCGATGACGGATACGCGCATGGGGTCGACGCTCCTTTCCTTGCCTCTCGCCCGCCCGGTAAGTCCGGGCCGGCCGGGTGCGTCACGCTAGCGCCACCACCCGGCGCGGCCCTCTTCGTGCAGGTGAATCAACCGGCTTGCTGCTTCAGGAGATTGACGAGTGCGGGCAACGCCTCAGCGGCGGTGGCCCGGCACACCAGGTCACCGTCCTGGGGCCCCTCCAGCGGGTACGGCATGAACTGGCCGTCGTGCCAGAAGCCCTCCGGGTCCAGGTAGACGACCTGCATGCCGCGAGCACGGGCGCGAGCCTGGACCTTGCGCCGGTCGGCGTGCAGGCCGACGACAAGGAGGGCCTTGGCGCCGTCGACCCACTCGACGTCGGGTACGGCCTGGTCGTAGCGGCGCATGAAGCACTCGTCGAGCCCTGCGCGTGCGGCGAGCACGTCGAAGTTGTTGGTGATGACCGGACCGATGAGGTGCCCGGCGTCCTTCAGCTCCTTTAGCGCCCACATAGCCGGGGTCGGCTCGGCCAGGAAGCAGGCACGGAACATCTCCACGAACTCCGCAGTCTTCTCCTCCGGCTCCGTCAGCACCTCATGGAGGAGAGTGTCCGCTGCCGGAGAGAGGGTGAAGCGGTGCTCCCGCGGCTCGTGGCCCTGGCGGTCGGTGACTCGGTAGATCTCGTGGAGCCGGTGCAGGGGCGGGATACCGGCCTCGACCGACGTACCGCATCCGATCTCCACCTGGAACGGCCGTAGGTCCGCGAGGACGGATAGGTCCGGCACGCGGGTCGGCGTGCCGGGGCGGTCTTTGCGCCGGATTCCGGTGGAGAGCACGTTCCACGGCAGTTGCCGGACAGCGGGCGGCGGTGCGTAGGACACAGAGGCGATCTGCACGTCCAGGCTCCGGTAGCCAGCTGGGAGGGTGCGGCCCGCAGCGGCGTCCTGGGGGTGGACGTCGTGCTCGGTGATCCGGCACTTCAGATCCCGTCGGGTCCATAAGAATCCACCGGGAGCCTCCTTCCAGCCGCCAGCGGCGAGCGAATCGCACAGGGCGTCGTGGTGCGCGGCGACCTCGTCGGCCGGGGCGGACGCGGAGTGATAGAGGTACAGGTCGGTCAAGCCGATGGCCAGCGCAGCCGTGGTGGGCACCAGTCCGTACCGGTAGCGGTAGTGGATGATCCGCCGCCGTGCGTCGTCGGAGGCCGCCCAGCCGGACTGGCCGGCGGTGGCCTTCTCCTGGGTGCGGCGCCAGATGCCTTCTTCGATGTAGCGGGGGCGGTCGGCGTCGCCGAAGTACGTCTTCCAGACCTGCTGCTGGTCGGGGACGAGCTGGTCGATGACGATGTACGGGATGTCCATGATCCCTCCCTGGGGAATCACGCGTGGATGTTCCAGATGGCTGACGAGGTGCAGGCCGTCCCGCTCCGGGCAGCCGAAGCCGCGCTGAGCGGGGCGGTTCTTCAGCGCCGCTCGACGAGAGAGCAGCGTGGGAGGCTCCGGCGGTCGAGCGCGGGCAGACGGCGCCGGTATCGGGAGCGGCCTCAGCGGTCGGAGGGCAGGCTCGCGTCCGGTGCGACGGCGGTGGACCGATGGCCAGCTCCTTCAAGGAACGGGCCGGCGTGCTCACGCAGTGCCCAGACCGGGCCGACCAGGCCGACGACGGCCAGAAAGGTGAACGCGATTCGGCCTCCGTGGTCGGACCGTGCGGTTCTGGACGCGGCGTTTCGGGCATGGCGGCGCCGAGCCCCGGTCACGAGGTGCCGCCGAGGGTGTGTTCGTGGTCGACGAGGAGGCGGCTGGTCTGCGCGTACAACCGCTCCAGCTCAGCAGAGGTGAGGATGAGCGCGCCGTCGAGGGTCGAGCCGTCATCGAAGTGGAACTCGACGGGAACCGACCCTTGCTGGGCCCTCGGGTCGTAGACCGCGTCCCGGCCGGCCAGCAGCGTGGCGTGCGTGGCCTTCACCCGCACGGGCTTGAGCGTCGTCCCGTCGGCGGGCGCGGACCACTGGGCCCCGCCCCCGGGAGGGCGCAGGTGGTAGGTCGTGGCGGAGCCCTCACCAGGGAGGGCGACCACGACCCCCACACGGTCGTCACGGGCGCTGTCGGTGGCGAGGTCGCCGAGCCGGGGAACGAAGGGAGCTGCCGTACCTAACCCGGCTCCCTGGGAAGGGAGGTGGGGAGAACGTCGTGGCGTCATGCCCTGAAGTTAGGGTCAGGACAAACCTCGAATATGAGCCGGAGGAATACGACCCCTATCCGTCCAGGTGGAAGCGGTCGGACATGCGCCGCAGCTTCTCCCGCGTGGCTGCTCGTTCCGCGTAGACGATGCTGCGGAGCGTCGAACGGGCGATGGGGTGGTTCCGTACGAGCTGGGGCGCGATCCGCTCAGCCGTCTCCAGCTCGGCCAGGGCCTTTCCCCGGTTCCCGTCCCACAGCCAGGCGCGCGCGACGTCCATGTGGTGATGTCCCTGACGGGAGTTGGGCAGTGACCCGACCAGTACTGGGCTGGTTCGGCGGTTTATCTCCAGTGCCTTGCCCTGCTCGCCCATTTCCAGAGCCACGCTGATCGCGTGGATCTGCACGTTCCCGGCGGAGAACGTCAGCGAATGCCGGTCGTACACAGGTGCCCCGACGTACGCGTCCATGCGTTCGGCAGCGTCCTTCGCGTGTCCGATCCGGTCCTCGGCCTCCGAGGCGCGGCCGGCTCGGGCAGCAGAGACCGCGGCCCGTAGCTGCAGCGTGCCCCAGGCCCGCACGGCCAGCGGCTCGCCACGGTCGTACTCCTGCTCCACCGAGGTGATCGCCTTGTCCGAGAGCGTCAGAGCGTCGGCCCAGTCAGCCGTCGCCCACATGTCCCAGACCCTCATCCAGTCGGCGACGGCGGGCAGCACCGGATCCCCCGACAACCTGGCTGACCATGCGGCCCGCTCGCAGGCCATGGCGACCAGTTCGGGGTGCCCGAGGGAGTGGGCGGCGGTGTGTGCGAACTTGCAGCACACGGCGTAGATGGCATACGCCTCCTCCCGCTCGTGCCCCTCCGACTCCTCAGCCAGGGCACGCGCCTCGCGGAACAGGTCCGGGAGAACCCGGAGAATCGCCACGTTGGAAGCGGTGTCCCGCAGGCGGTGCAGCCGGGTCACCTCGCGCCACAGCTGGGATGAAGGTCGCGGAGTCCCGTCGAAGACGGGGACGAGGTCGTAGCGGCGCAGCTCGCGCAGGATCGACGAGGCGGCAACCTGCCACTGGTTGTCGTCGGGGGAACTGCTGTACGGGCGCCCGATCAGGTCGTTCGGATGGACGTGCAGCTCCGCGGCCACCTGGTTGAGCAGTCCGACCCTGTCCAGCTCGATCAGGCCACGTTCCATCTTCGACACCCAGCCCTGCGACTTCCCCAGGGCCGTCGCAAGGTCGGCCTGCGGCATACCCAACCGCAGCCTCGCCCTGCGGACGCGCTTGCCGATCTCCTCGGCTTCCTCCAGCATCAGGACACCTCCCGGCCGCCGGACGATCCGGCGCGATCGCCGGTCTGTCCGTACAGAGTTCGTCTTCAGCACGGTACCCATGACGTGGCTTGCGCGTGAGACGAGCTGCAGGGACAGGGCTGCCACGCCGTGTCCTTGGTTTGCCGTTAGGGACCAACACGAGGCAGGCGAACTTTTGCATTACCGGCGACCGGCCCGTCCGAGCCAGGTGCGCTGCTCTACGGCAGTGGATCATGTTGATGAGGAACACACCACGTCGCATTTCGCCGGAGGCAGCCAGTGACCGTCGTGACCGTCTTGCACCCGGGATCCATGGGCGCGGCGGTCACCGCCGAGCTTGTCACCGGCGGCCACGACGTGGTGTGGGTTTCCAAGGGCCGCAGCGAGAACACGTGGCGACGCGCGAGGGAGGCCGGAGCCGTGGCCTGCGACTCCCTTGCGGAAGCGCTGTCCCGTAGCGCGGTCGTTCTCTCGGTCTGCCCACCGCAGGCGGCGGAGGACGTGGCAGCGGCCGTGGCTGCACACGCCTTCGCTGGGGCGTACGTCGATGTCAATGCCATCAGTCCCCAGCGCGTACAGCGCATCGCGGAGGAGATCCGCCCCGGCTCCGAGGTCGTCGACGGCGCAGTCTTCGGTCCGCCGCCAGGTGAAGGGCGTACGGCACGGCTCTATCTCGCGGGGGCCGGCTCCGCAGTCGACCTGGTGGAGCCGCTGTTCACGGACTCTTCGCTGGATGTGCGCCGGGCAGGCGAGACCATCGGTTCCGCTTCCGCCCTGAAGATGGCCTTCGCCAGTTACCAGAAAGCCGCTCGTACTCTCGCAGGGGTCTCCCACGCGCTCGCACACGCCCATGGAGTCGGCGACCAGCTCACGGCTGAAGCCGAGATCATGGTCTCTGCGATCCTCTCCGATCCGGGGTACCTGCCGAGCGTGGCTGCCAGGGCGTGGCGCTGGGCGCCCGAGATGGAAGAGGTCGCCGAGACTCTCCGGGCGGCCGACCTGCCCGCCGACATGGCCGAGGCTACGGCTCGGGCCCTTTCGTTCTGGGAGCAGGACAAGGACCAGTACGACTTGCCGGTCGCGCAGGTCCTCTCTCAGCT
The DNA here is from genome assembly GCF_040650935.1 of Streptomyces sp. NPDC048565. NCBI lineage: Bacteria > Bacillati > Actinomycetota > Actinomycetes > Kitasatosporales > Streptomycetaceae > Streptomyces > Streptomyces sp. NPDC048565. Next base: position 19,308 of record NZ_JBEZIH010000021.1, on the reverse strand, counting down.
CCGGTCAGGAAGAACCACTTGACCCCGCTGCCGCCGAGAGTGCCCGCCCAGGGTTGATCACCTACGCCGAGGCCGAGAGGTAGCGGTGGGTGCGGCCGGTGGCGCAGGCTGCGGGAGAGCTACGGGGCGTAGGACGGTGCTACGTGCCTGTGCCGCCTGAGCTTGCCGGCTTGGAGCGGGCCTCTGCGAGAGCCGTTGTACGCGCCAGGCCAGTGTGCGTGCCGGGGAGCGGGCGTCGTCGAGGGCGCGTTCGTCGGCTGCCTGTCGCAACAGGCGTACAGGATCGTGGCCTGCGGTCTCCGCGGCGGCCAATGCGGTGGTCAGCGCATCGGTGGCGGGGTCGGCGAGGATTTGGTCGGCGTGTGCGGGGGCGCTCTGGCGGATGAGTTGGGCGTACCGGACTGCGACCCCCCGAGACAGTCGATGCTGGCCCGCGGCAAGCAGGTGCCCGGAGGAGGTTCGCTCGTGGGCGGCCTGGGTGTGGAGCAGGGTCTGGTGGGCGGCGGAGGTCTGCTGGTTGTGCTGTCGTTGCTCGTGCCAGCGGGCGGCGGCGATGACGGCCAGGAGTGCGGCATCGAGGAACATCGCCAGGAGAGCTCCGTCCTTGGGCGAGGGCTCGCGGAGTATGGCCTTCACAGCCCCGCGCAGCGCGCGGGCGTGGTGGTGGTCGGCGTGGATACGTGAACGGGTTGCCCGTTCGAAGGCAGAGGCCGCTGCTCGGAGTTCGGTACGAATGTCCGGTGGTGCGGTGAGAGCTACGGCGTCGAGTGCTTCGCCGAGGGCGGCCAGGTGGGCCTGGGCGGCTTCGGCGTCCGGCCGGCCGAGGTGGTGGGGGATGCGCTCTGTGGCTGCGGTGGCTTGGTGCCACGGGTGCGGCCGTAGATGCCCGTTGGGATTGTCGGCAGGGATGTCTGCTGCGGCGAGACGGCTCTGGATCTTGGGGAGGGAGAGGTCCGGTGACAGCGTGGAGCCGGAGAACCACACCGGTTCTCCTTCGGCGTTCGTGTCGTGTTCCAGGGCGACTTTGTAGCCGCGTGGTTCTCCGGAGGGAAAGTGCAGGACCTCGACGAGGACGCTGCTGGTGCGGGTGAGTAGAGCGAGGAACTCCTCGGTGGTGGTGGCAGCAGCCGCTGCTGTGCGGACAAGGGTGCGCAGGCGTACGCGGGCAGGCTTGTCACGGCCGGTGCGGTGGGCCTTCTCCCGCTCGGCGCGGGTGGGCCGTTTTGCGGCGGTGCGGTCTCCACGTACGACTTGGAAGAGGCCGTATTCCTTCTCGACGGCTGCGAGTTCGCGGTCGGCGGTGAGGTAGTCGTTCCAGTGGCGTGCGGTGCGCAGGTCGCCTCGGATCTTGGTGGCGGCGATGTGGATGTGGTCGTCGGCATGCCGGACGGCGACCCATCGGCAGCCGTCGGGATCGTCTGTCGGTGCGATGCCGGTTGCTGTGACGACACGACGGGCGATCTCCGCCCACTCGGCGTCGTCGAGGATGCGGTCGCCGGGTGCTGCGCGGACGGAGCAGTGCCACACGTGCTGCTTCGGGGCCTGGCCGAGTCGCTTGGCCTGCTGCACGCGTAGGTCGAGGTCGGCCACGAGCAGCTTCTTCGTGGCGGCGATGTCGTCGGAGCGGCCGGGGTCGGGTGCGAAGCCGTCCCAGGAGGCGACGAGGTGCGGGTCGGTGTGTTCGTTGGCCCGGCCGGGGCCGTAGAGGTAGTGGATGAGGCCGGCTGTGCTCTTGCCGCTGCTGATCTTCGCGATCACCGTGGCCCCTTTGTGGCGGCGGCCTGAGTGGCGGCTGCGGCGATGTGGCGGATGGTGGTGCCGACCGTGCCGAGGGCGTGTTCCGCATGGTCGAGGAGTGCGGTGTCTCCGTGGTGTGGACGGTCGCCGGAGTTCAGCTTCTTGGCGATCTGGTTGACGTTGTGGCCGATCTTGGCGACCTCACCGCGGAGGGCTGCGAGTTCGTCGATGTAGTCGTCGAGCTGGGTGCGCTGACCGGGCAGGGCGAGGTCCCCGTGGATGTGGGCCATGACGACGGCGCCGACGTAGTGGGCGGCGGCGATGTTCAGTGACCGGGCCACAGTGAGGATCGCTGTCTTCTCGTCGGTGCTGTAGCGGACGTCGACGCGTTCCTTGCGTTGGGTTTCTTTGCGCTGGCGGCGGCGTGCGACTCGGTGCAGTGCGGCGGCTTCGGCGGCACGCTTCGGCAGCACAGTGCGGGGGGTGGCGTCGACGGGCTTGTTCCGGTCGGGCACCCCCTGGTGCCCGAGCTCCTCCGCCACCCCCGGGGCGGAGGCATCTGCGTTGGACCGGCCTGTGGACGGTCCAACGCCATACCTTGCTCCGCCTGATGCCGGGGTGGCGGTCATCTGCTGCTGCGCTGACGAGGGTTCGTGGTCGAGGCTGTGCATGGGGGCTCCTGCAAGCGGTGGTGGAGGGAGAGGGCCCGTTCCTCCCGTGCTGATTCAAGGGAGGAACGGGCTGGGGTGACGTGCGGTGCGAGGTTCAGTCGGTGCTTGTGGTGACGGCGTCGAGTTCGGCCTGCAGCAGGTCCTTGACCTTGTCCAGGCGGGCGCGTGACATGCCGAATCCGCTGTCCCGGATCGCCTTCTCGACGTTGCGGCGAGAAACGCTGTCGCCTCGTCCGAGGGGAGCCGTGCGGCCGATGGCCACGGCCTGCTCCAGGGAAACGCTCGACTGCTTGCCTCCTGACTCACCGGGCTGCTGCGGCACATCGGTGTCCGTGCCCGTGGTGTGTGGTGGCGCGAGCTCACCGATGGTGTGTTCCGCGGCGGGGGCGTGGCGGTCGTCGCTGTTGTGGCGGTCGGTGGCTGTGGGCCGTCGCGCTACGAGGAGGTAGAAGTGGACGGCTCCCGCCAGGGCCAGTGGGGCGATGGCGGAGATGACTCCGACGGTGATGTCGTCGAGGGCGAGGCTGGTGTGGCGGGTCTGCTGGTTGAGGCGGACGGCGTGCAGGACGTTGGCCCAGATGCTTGTGGCGGTGGCGACGCCGACCAGGGCGGAGACGTAGAGGCGGGCGGACAAGGGTGCGGTCCGCAGGATGAGCAGGGCGCCGATCCCGATGGCGATGAACCCGTCAATGACGAGCGGGAAGGCATAGGTGAGCGCCCGGTGGATGTGGCTGGCGGCGGCCATCTGACGCAGCGCGTCGTAGGACAGTGCGAAGGCGGCCACGGCCAGCAGCGACACACCCGTGCGGATCGCGGTGGCCAGTGGCAGGGGGGCAGACGGGGCCGCGGTGATGGCGTGGGAGGACAAAGGGAAATGCTCCAGAGTGCGGGGTGCGGCTGAGGTGGCCCTGAGGGCGGGGGACCCGTCACGACTTGTCGCGTGCCTGGTCAGGGCTGGTACGAGTGCGGCGGTAGTGACGAGTCGACTCGTCACCGGACCGCGACTCGTCACCGCGCTGACCTGCGCGGAGACGGGTCGTGACGGGTCGTGCCGGGTCAGGCCCCGGTCGTCGTTTCGGGTGTGGGCTCGGGGCAGTAGCGGGCCCAGGAGTCGGCGAACTGCAGGCGGGTGAAGCCTCGGGCCTGAACGTTGCCGTGGAAGCGGCGGGTGACCGAGCTGATGTCGTACTCCTTGAGCAGGAGTTGCAGGCCCCGAGGGGTCAGTCCGTGGGTGGTGTACTCCGCCCAGGGCATTTCGTCGTCCTGGTTGAGGATGTCGAGGAGCCGGCTGGTGCGGAGTGCCGGCGGGTTGCCTTCAGTGGTGAAGGCGCGGCGGATGTCGGCCAGGAGGCGGATGCCCAGGCTGCTGCGGTCTTGGTCGTGCTCGGCTTCGTGCTTGGCCATGATCTGGCAGGCGGTGCGGGCGAGGTCCGGCCATGCTCCGCCGGCGAGATCGGCGACGCTCACCAGCGGCTGCCATGTGTCGGCCGCCCGGTCTTCGACCGGCATGGCCGGTGTCAGCTCCATCGCCTCGGCGTGCAGGGGAGTCAGCCAGGCGACGAGCCGGTCACGTAGCGCGTGGAGGGGCGGGGTGTCACGGAAGGTGCGGAACTCCGCCACCTTCTCGCCCGGCCTGCGGCGCCGCATCCGGATGACGATCGACCGGTCCATGATCGTGTCCGGCAGGTCGCCGATGCCGGCGAGAGCCGCCATGGCGAAGGTGGGGAACTTCGATACCTCGTGGTTGGGTCCGGAGACCCGCAGGGTGGGGCGGTTGCGCTGGTGCCCCGCGTTGAGCAGGCCACGCATCTCCTCGTTCTTCTCCGCGACCTTCGCGGAGCCGAAGAGCGTGTCGGCCTCGTCGACCAGCAGGGTGGGCGGCGTGGCGGTGATCGACCGGAACACCGCGGCGGCCGACGCGTTGACCGTGATCAGCGGATTGTGGACGCTCTCGGTGATCACGTCCAGCAGCCGAGACTTGCCGCACCGCTTCGCCGGCCCCACCACGGCCAGTCGCGGAGCGTGCTGCCACGCCGTCTGCAAGTGCGTAGCCGCGACCCACAGGGTCACGGCCGTGAAAGCCTCCCCGCTCGGCAGTACGACGTAGCGGCGAATCTGCTCCCGCAGCTCCGCGAGCACCGCCTCACCCTCGGACGGCGGAGCAGGTTCGGGCTCCTCCGCCGACAGCCGTACGGGCTCGGTGGGGCGGCCGGGTATGGCCACCGGCGGCCACAGGGCGGCGGTGTTCGGAAGGGATGGCGTGCTCTGGGCGGGATCGTCCATACTGGACACGTAGCTCCTCCGCTTGCGGGCCAATGGGACGGCAATCCCGGCCTCGCAGGTCAGTCGTTCAGGGATGGGCGGCATGAGGTTTGCGCTCTGAGCCCCTCGGTGTTGGGTCACCGGGGGGCTTTTTGTATGTCGGGGCTGGTTGGAGGCATGCCTCAGCGGATCGGTGCGGTCTGCTGGGGTGCTTTACAGTACCACGGACTATGCGGATGGCATAGCGCTATGCGATCGGCAGAACGGATGCTAATCTTGTTCCATGCCGAACAACCGGCGGTACACGCAGCGAACGGGAGGAGGGGGCGATGCCGGATGACGAGGGAAACCCTGAGGGCGTGCTCCTCAGCGGCGAGGAGAACGCCGCTGTGCGGGTCAAACTGGAGCGCGAGAAACGCGGCTGGAGCACCACCACGCTGTCCGACCGCATGAACGACGTCGGCTTCGACATGAACCCGTCTGCGGTCTGGCGCATCGAGAACCGCAAGCGCCGGATCAACCTCGATGAGGCCATCGGGTTCGCCGAGATCTTCGGCATCCCGCTCAGCAACTTCGTCGGGCCGCCCAGCCTGGCGACCATGGGCCGTGCCATGGAGCTGATCGACAACGTCGTCGCCGCCTACAGAGCCTCCAACCGTGCCAACCACGAGGCACGCAAGGCCCGCGACCAGCTCGACGCCTATCTCGCCGACCACCCGGACATCCGCGAAGAGGCTGACGTGATGGTCTCCAACGCCATCGCCACCGAACTGATGAAGAGCAACGAAGAGTACGGGCCTGCCTCCGACGCGTAGCGGCCCACTCCACCAGGCGCAGCGGGAACGCAAACCCCTGCTGTGACCGTCCTGCCCATCTCATCCCATCCCTGAACGACACGAGGCCAGGCGCGGGGTTGCCGCCCCATCCGCCGGCCGGAACCGGAGCACTCACTTGCGCCCTTCGGCGATACCGCACGCCCCCGTTCAGCCCCCGCGACCGCAGGGGGAGGTGACCACTACCGACACCCTCCTCACCGTGGAGCAGGCAGCCGAGCGCCTGGGCACCGGCGTGCGCTTCATCCGGCGACTCATCCAGGAGCGCCGCATCCGCTACGTCAAGCTCGGCAAGCCCGTACGGATCCCTGAGAGCGCCATCGCCGCGTACATCGAGGAGCGCACCGTTCCGACTCTCGGCGACGCGCGTTCCCGTTTCGGGAAGGCCGCCTGATGGCGGCCCGCAAGCCGCAGCGGCGGCGCGAGTTCGGCACCGTTCGTCAGCTCTCGTCGGGGCGGTGGCAGGTGCGCTACTGGGCCCCGGACGGCAGCCGTCGCACCGCCCCGGAGACCTTCGAGACGCGTACCGAGGCCCAGACCTGGCTCACGCTGACCCAGGCCGACATCGAGCGCAAGCACTGGGTTGATCCCGACGCCGGCTCGATCAACTTCGAGACGTACGCCATGAAGTGGGTCGAGGAGCGCGGGCTCTCCGCCACCACGCAGGAGCTGTACCGAAGGCTCCTGCGCCTGCACCTGCTGCCCGCATTCGCCACGGCGAACCTGGATGGCATCACGCCGCCAGGCGTGCGCACCTGGCGGGTCGAGCGGCTGGCGGCTACCGGTGCGACGACCGTCGCCAAGTCCTACCGCCTCCTCAAGGCCATCATGGAGACGGCGACCGACGACGAGCTGATCCGCCGCAACCCCTGCCGCATCAGGGGTGCTGGCAGCGAAAGGGCCAAGGAGCGCCCCACCGCCACCGTCGAACAGGTCGACGCGCTCGCCGATGCCATGGGACCGAGGTGGCGGCTGATGGTCTACTTCGGTGCCTACGGGCCCATGCGCCCGGAAGAACAGGCCGCCCTCCGGCGCCCCGACGTCACCCTCGAACCCCTCGCGGTCAAGATCCGTGACGCCGCCCCCGAACTGACCACCGGACGTCGCGTCGAAGGCGACACCAAGTCGGCCGCCGGAAGGCGAACCGTCTTCCTCCCAGCCTTCCTGCACGTCGAGGTGAAGCGACACCTCGACTGGTACGCCGAGAAGAAACCCAATGGGCTCCTGTTCGTCGGGGAGAGGGGCGCACCCTTCCGCCGGTCCACCTTCGGCCGCAAGTGGCGCAGGGCTCGGACCAAGGCCGGCTTGTCGGAGGGCTTCCGCTTCTACGACCTCCGGCACACCGGCCACACCCTGTCCACCCAGTCCGGCGCCACGCTCAAGGACACGATGGTCCGCGCCGGCCAGTCCTCGGAGAAGGCTGCGCTGATTTACCAGCACTCCGATGGTGAGCGGCAGCGGGAGGTCGCGGACGGCATCAATGACCTGGTCCGTGCCCAACGGATCAAGGCAGCGGAGGTCGTTGGGTCGCAGAGCGCTCGCGAAGCCTAACGAGCAGACCGGCTCGGGGCTGTCCGAACACAGCCCCGAGCTCGATACGTTTCGGAGTCCTGCCGACGTGCCGCGTGCTTCCGCAGCGGCGAAATACGCCTCCGGAATAGCCATCTTCGGTCTTGCTGTCAGACGTTGCATCTACGCTGCCTCTCACCGAGGACACTGGGGGAACGGTGAGTGGTGCAGGATCGCCGCAGCGATGGCATCCAGTACAGAGAGTGCACAATCGGCAGGTTGAGAAACATGTGGGACGGGCGGAAAGGGCTGCCGCTGATCTGGGTGTCGCCTTCGATACGCACAGTGTCCGTAAGGCACTTGGATTTCGATGGGTCCCCTATCTGCTGAGACTGCGGCGAGTGCTGATCTTCTTCGTGGTGCTGGGCGTTACAGCCGTTGTTACCTACCGCCCGGCTTGTCGACCTGGCGGGATCCTCGATGTTGGTCCCACGTCTTGCGGGTCCTACTCTGCTTACGTTCTCGGACCCGGGGGCGACCCGCGGGCGACTGGGGTCTTCGTCTGCGCCTCGTTGGTCCTCGTTTTCGTGTGGTCGACATGGCGCGCGGAGCACATCGCGCGGTGCTACGAGCCGCTCTACCCACTCCTCAGCTTGCTCTCGGCCAGTGGGGATCTGGTCGGTATGGCGGAAAGCCATTACACGGATGCAGGGCGACTCCGAAAGAAGGTCTGGAGAGTTGGTCTCCCTCTGCGGGAGGTCGCCGGAGACGCTGCATCTGCGTTCGGGGTTAGCCGGGTAATCCGAAAGGAACTCGTGAGCCACGTACGGCTGGTGGAGACGACGTTTACGCAGGCGGCGGACGAACTTCTGCGGGATCGCGAGGGCGCGGCGCGGAAGCTTGGTCTGCTTGCCGCGACTGCCGCGAGCAGCATCGCCGCCGATCGCTTTCAGGAAATCCTCCCGGAGGCGCTGCTCCCGAGCGGGGAATCTGGAGAGGGCTCGTTGGCACCTGACCGGGTGGACGGCCTCCGCTTGGCGAAGGCGTGCACGTGGTCGGTACTCTGCGTAACGCTCTTCTCGCTGCTCCTCGCGGGGCTAGGTGTGCCGGCGGAGCTGATGGTGCCATTGGCGATACTGGCCTTCCCTGTGGCCGTATACGTGCTTTTGGCGGCGCGGTATGGGCTCAACGAGGCGTCACGTCTGACGCGAAGCATCAGCACGTTCTTCTCTTCGGGACCTCCGCTCTGACGCTGGCTGCTCGTACATGGCTGTGCGAACCGCTGTCCATGTCGAGTGGAGAGTTCCCGCTTGACCGCCCGAACGGTGACTCAGGGCACAAGGATTACGTCTCGTGATCCGAGATGCCCGGATCAGTCTTTCCTGGAGTGGGTCGCGAACGGCTCGCGAAACAGCGCCCCAATGGCGACTTAGGGCACGGGGAGGGCACGGAGCACCCTGGGTGGTCTAGACAACAAACAAGGCCCTGGTCGCTGACCAGGGCCTTCATCATGGAGCGGGTGACGAGAATCGAACTCGCGCTCTGAGCTTGGGAAGCTCATGTTCTACCATTAAACTACACCCGCGAAGCACGCCGGTGATCGGCCGTGCATCGTCCCGTACTGTACCTCATCGCAGGCCCCCGGCGTGTTCGCCGTGGGGTCTGTGTGGCGTTTCGGGGGGTGGACGCGGGTGTGGGTGCGGGGAGTTGGGGGCGTAGCGTGGGTGGGCGGAGTGCCGCCTGGAGTGGCGTCCCGTTCATCCCCTAATGTGGCGGTCTCGTCCAAGGCTGGTTGGGGAAGGGACTTGATGGAGTCGATGGAGCGCACCGTCGTCCGCTGTGCCGAAGGGCACGTTTTTGCTACCTCGTCGTTCCCGATGCAGCAGCTCGGGTCCGAGCGGATCGGCCCCGGGCGGCTCATCCGCTGTCCGCGGTGTGCGCGGTTGAGGCAGGCCGTTCCTGTGGCGTTCGAGGAGCGGTAGCGGCGTGAGGCAGGCGCGCGGGGCGGTCCGGTTGGGGTCGGCTCGCGCGCTCTGCGTATCCTCGGTGCGTGCTTCTCTCAGATAAGGACCTCCGGGCCGAGATCGATGCCGGGCGGGTTCGCATTGACCCGTTCGACGCTTCGATGGTGCAGCCCTCGAGCATCGATGTGCGGCTCGACCGTTACTTCCGGGTGTTCGAGAACCATCGCTATCCGCATATCGATCCCGCCGTCGAGCAGATCGACCTGACCCGTCAGGTCGAACCGGACGGTGATGAGGCGTTCATCCTGCACCCCGGGGAGTTCGTCCTGGCCTCGACCTACGAGGTCATCTCGCTCCCCGACGATCTTGCGTCGCGGCTTGAGGGCAAGAGTTCGCTCGGCCGGCTCGGACTGGTGACGCATTCCACCGCCGGGTTCATCGACCCTGGGTTCTCGGGGCATGTGACCCTGGAGCTGTCGAATCTGGCGACGCTGCCGATAAAGCTCTGGCCGGGAATGAAGATCGGGCAGCTGTGCATGTTCCGGCTGACGTCGCCCTCCGAATTCCCGTACGGGTCCGAGCGTTACGGATCGCGTTATCAGGGCCAGCGAGGGCCGACCGCCTCGCGTTCTTACATGAATTTCCATCGGACTCAGGTGTGATACGACGTGGCTGGTGAGATGCGGGAGAATCTGACGTACGACGCCTTCGGGCACGCCGTGCGTGAGCTGGCGCAGTCGGTCGCCGACGACGGCTACGAGCCGGATGTCGTGCTGAGCATCGCGCGGGGCGGGGTCTTCGTCGCGGGTGGTCTGGCGTATGCCCTGGACTGCAAGAACATTCATCTGGTGAACGTCGAGTTCTACACCGGGGTCGGGACCACGCTGGAAATGCCGGTGATGCTGGCGCCCGTTCCCAATGCAATCGACTTCACGCGGAAGAAGGTGCTCATCGCCGATGATGTCGCCGACACGGGCAAGACGCTGAAGCTGGTCCGTGACTTCTGCATCGATCATGTGGCCGAGGTGCGCAGCGCAGTCATCTACGAGAAGCCGCATTCGCTCGTGAAATGCGAGTACGTGTGGAAGAAGACCGATCAGTGGATCAACTTCCCGTGGAGTGTGGAGAAGCCCGTCGTGCGTCGTTCGGGGCAGGTTCTCGACTCCTAGTACTCCAGCCGTAGATCGTGATCTCGGTGGTGAGGGCTGAGGCGGCAGGTGGCTAGCGTCGATCATCTCGCCCGAGATCGCCCACGCCGTCGCGAGCGTCAGCTTCTTCTCCGTCTACCCGAGTTCACCGAGACGGAGGGCATCCCTTATCTCGCTGAGCTTCGCGGTCGTGGCCGGGGGCCGCTCCTGCGCTTGTTCAGCGAGTCGGAGGGCGTCGTCAATCTCGCTGAGCTTCACGGAGGACAGGACGGCCGCCCGCTCTATCAGGTCGTCCCGGGACACAGTGGTCAGCCACGTGCACGGGGTGAAGCCTGGACGCGGGAGCGCGAGCCGCAGCACGCCTTCGAACGGCAGTCCTTCACCAGCGCCGACCGTCACTTCGATGCCCCAACCGCTGATGTCGACGCCCGCCGGAGCGACGACCTGCATCACCCGGATCCCGGACGTGTCGTCTCCCGACAGCAGTACGACCAACCGGCGCTCGTCGAACTGGACCCACCAGACTTCGCCACGTTGCACAAGTCCTCCAGACACATGACGGCAGACAGACGCTGCGCGCCCCTGACGCTGTGGAGACGGGTGCGGCCACCGTTGATCATCGGTGTGTGAAGACTGAAGATCATGCGGTGGCCGCAGGTTACAGCGTAGACCCTGCCCGCTGGCAGGAGGCGTTCGAGGGCCTGATGGCCCGGATCGCGGGCCGGTTCGCACGGGTCGAACCCCGACGTCGGGTCGGGCGGTTGGTGCTCGGGCTGCTGTCGGACCTGCCGCGCAAAAACTGCTGGACCATCGCAGAGTGGGCCGGAGAGAGCACCCCGGACGGCATGCAGCACCTGCTCGGGCGGGCCAAGTGGGACGCCGACCAGGTCCGCGACGACGTGCGGGCCTACGTGGTGGAGCATCTGCGGGACGACCAGGCGGTTCTGGTGGTCGACGAGACCGGCGACGTGAAGAAGGGCACCGACACCGTCGGTGTCCAGCGCCAGTACACCGGCACGGCGGGCAGGATCGAGAACGCGCAGGTCGCCGTCTATCTCGTCTGCGCCGGCCGCCGCGGACACGCCGCGGTAGACCGGGAACTGTACGTTCCGCGTTCCTGGACCTCGGACCCCGACCGCTGCCGGGCCGCCGGCCTCGGTGACACGACCGAATTCGCAACCAAACCGCAGCTTGCCGCCCGCATGGTCACCCGATTCCTGGACGCCGGCCACCGGGCCGCCTGGGTCGCGGGAGACGAGGTCTACGGCGGCAACCCGACGGTACGCGCCGCGCTGGAAGAACGCGGCACCGGCTACGTCCTCGCGGTGGCCTGCTCGCACGAAGTCACCACAGGCGCCGGGAAGTTCCGCGCGGACACGCTGGCCAGGAAGGTGCCCAAGAGGGCATGGCAGAAGCTGTCCGCAGGAAGCGGAGCCAAGGGCCACCGCTTCTACGACTGGGCCGTCATCGACCTCACCGACCCCCGGCCCGGGAGCCGGCAGTTGCTGATCCGCCGCAACCGCAGCACCGGCGAACTCGCGTACTACCGCTGCTACTCGCCGGCCACCGCAGTGCCGCTAACCACCCTGGTGCGCGTCGCTGGATCAAGGTGGCGGGTCGAGGAGTTTTTCCAGTCCGGCAAGGGCCTGACGGCCTTGGACGAGCACCAGGTCCGCCGCTACCCGTCCTGGTCCCGCTGGGCCACCCTGGCCATGCTCGCGCACGCCTTCCTCGCCGTCGTCCGAGCGAACGAACACGACCGCGATCCCGCACCAGACGCCCTCATACCGCTCACCTGCAACGAGATCCAACAGCTGTTCATCACGCTCGTCATCCGGCCTGCCTTTGACCCAGTCCACCGGCTCGGCTGGTCCGACTGGCGACCCCGCCACCAGGCCCGATCCCAGACCAGCCACTACCGGCGGCAAGCCACTCGAACGTGAAGATCACGATCTACGGCTGGAGTACTAGGCGTGCGATGGTACGAAGAGATGGGCCCCGGTGCGCAGCACCGGGGCCCTCGTCCGTTCGGATCAGATCGTGCCGAGCTTGATGATCGACAGCAGTGCGACCAGCTGGATCGCGGAGGCGCCCAGTGCCTTCGGCCAGGGCAGGTCGTGGGACTTGCTCACCATCGAGGTGAACAGTGCTCCGGCGGCCAGCCAGGTCACCCAGCCGAGGATCTGCACCAGGGAGTTCTCGCCGCCGAGGAACAGGGCGAAGACCAGGCGCGGTGCGTCAGTGATGGACATGATGAGCATCGACAGCCCCACGGTCGGCTGCCAGGAGCCGGTACCGCCGAGCTGGCGGGCGAGCGTGTGGGTGACCGCGCCGAGTACCAGTCCACCGATGACGAAGCCGATGCCCGTGAAGATCACGTACGGGGCGGCCGTGGAGACCTCCGCGTGGATCGCCTCGTCGCGGGCCTGGTCGAAGCCGAAGAGCGCGAGCAGGCCGTAGATGAAGGTGACGACGAGCGCGGTGCCCCAGACGGGGTAGTCGCGCATCTGCCAGAACGTCGGTCCCGGCCGCATCACGATGCCGCTCAGCAGCTGCTTCCAGTGCAGCCGCGGCCCCGAGGGCTGCGCGGGGGCCTGGCCGGCCTGGTAGGTGTTGCCGTCGCTGTACGGGTCCTCGCCGATGCTGAACGCCTGGGTGTGCCCCGGGGCGTTGGCGTAGGGATCCTGTTGCGGCGGCTGGTGGTACGGGTCGCCGAAGTACTCCGGTTCGCCCTGCCCGCCTGCGTACCCGTTCCCACCCCCGTGTCCGTTGCCCCTCTGCCCGCCGCTGTACGGGGCGCCCTGGGGGCCGCCGTACGGTGCGCCGTTGCCTCCTGCCGGAGGCCACGGCTGCCCGCCGTACGGCGGCGGTGATGCCTGCGCGCCGTACGGCTCCTGCTGCTGCGGGTGTTGTTGCGGTGTGCGGTTGTCCCGGCCGCGTCCGATCCTGAATCCAGCCACCCATCGAACGTACCTGGTCCGGGTGGGCGCGGTGTGAGGGCGGGGGAACACAGGTCCCATTGCGGCCTAGCTGTGACATCCCCTAGGGGAACCCTGGGGTGCTTGCGGCACCCCCGTGCGCCGCCCCGGGAGCACCCCCGTGCGGCCCGGCGGCATCCCGTGCGGCCCGGCAGCACCCCCGTGCACGCTCCGGCGGTACCCCCGGACGCACCGGAGCGGCCGGTCCTGCCCCCGAGGCAGGTCCGGCCGCTTCCGTGAGAGGGACGGCTACTGTACGGGCGCGGGTTCCGGCTGGTCGGCCGTCTCCGCGTCGCCCGCCGGGTCGGCGGGCGTCTTCACCGATTCGAGGAGCAGCTGGGACACGTCGACGACCTGCACCGACTCCTTCGCCTGGCCGTCGTTCTTCTTGCCGTTGACCGAGTCGGTCAGCATGACGAGGCAGAACGGGCACGCCGTGGAGACGATGTCGGGGTTGAGGGAGAGGGCTTCGTCGACGCGCTCGTTGTTGACGCGCTTGCCGATCCGCTCCTCCATCCACATCCGGGCACCACCGGCGCCGCAGCAGAAGCCGCGCTCCTTGTGGCGGTGCATCTCCTCGTTCCGCAGACCCGGAACCTTCGCGATGATCTCGCGCGGGGGCGTGTAGATCTTGTTGTGGCGGCCCAGGTAGCAGGGGTCGTGGTACGTGATCAGACCCTCGACCGGGGTCACCGGGATCAGCTTGCCCTCGTCCACCAGGTGCTGGAGCAGCTGCGTGTGGTGGATGACCTCGTACTCGCCGCCGAGCTGCGGGTACTCGTTGGCGATGGTGTTGAAGCAGTGCGGGCACGTCGCGACGATCTTCTTCGTCGCCTTCGGCTTCTTCGTCTCCGGCTCGTCGTCGTCTTCGCCGAACGCCATGTTCAGCATCGCGACGTTCTCCTGGCCGAGCTGCTGGAAGAGCGGCTCGTTGCCCAGGCGGCGGGCGGAGTCACCCGTGCACTTCTCGTCGCCGCCCATGATCGCGAACTTGACGCCCGCGATGTGCAGCAGCTCCGCGAAGGCCTTCGTCGTCTTCTTGGCCCGGTCCTCCAGGGCGCCCGCGCAGCCGACCCAGTAGAGGTAGTCGATCTCCGAGAGGTCCTCGACGTCCTTGCCGACGATCGGGACCTCGAAGTCGACCTCCTTGGTCCACTCGACGCGCTGCTTCTTGGCGAGCCCCCAGGGGTTGCCCTTCTTCTCCAGGTTCTTGAGCATCGTGCCCGCCTCGGACGGGAACGCGGACTCGATCATCACCTGGTAGCGGCGCATGTCGACGATGTGGTCGATGTGCTCGATGTCGACCGGGCACTGCTCCACGCACGCACCGCAGGTGGTGCAGGACCACAGCACGTCGGGGTCGATGACGCCGTTCTCCTCGAGCGTCCCGATCAGCGGGCGCTCGGCCTCCGCGAGGGCCGCCGCCGGGACGTCCTTCAGCTGCTCCTCGGTCGCCTTCTCGTTGCCTTCCATGTCCTTGCCGCCGCCGGCCAGCAGATACGGGGCCTTGGCGTGCGCGTGGTCGCGCAGGGACATGATCAGGAGCTTCGGGGAGAGCGGCTTGCCGGTGTTCCAGGCGGGGCACTGCGACTGGCAGCGACCGCACTCGGTGCACGTGGAGAAGTCGAGGATGCCCTTCCAGGAGAACTGCTCGACCTGGGAGACACCGAAGGTGGCGTCCTCGTCCGGGTCCTCCCAGTCGATCTCCTTGCCGCCGCTTGTCATCGGCTGCAGAGCGCCGAGCGCGACGTCGCCGTCGGCGTTTCGCTTGAACCAGATGTTCGGGAAGCCGAGGAAGCGGTGCCAGGCGACACCCATGTTGGTGTTGAGCGAGACCGTGATCATCCAGATCAGCGAGACGCCGATCTTGATCATCGCGACGAAGTAGATGAGGTTCTGGAGCGTGCCGAGCGCGATGCCCTTGAAGGCGAGCACCAGCGGATACGAGACGAAGTACGCGGCCTCGTAGCCGCCGACGTGGTGGATCGCGCCCTCGAGGCCGCGCAGGGTCAGGATCGCCAGGCCGATGACGAGGATGACGTACTCGACGAAGTACGCCTGCCAGGCCTTGGAGCCGGCGAAGCGGGACTTGCGGCCCGCGCGCGAGGGCAGGTTCAGCAGCCGGATGGCCATCAGCGTGACGATGCCGAGCACCGTCATGATGCCGATGAACTCGATGTACAGCTCGAACGGCAGCCATTCACCGATGATCGGCAGCACCCAGTCGGCCTTGAAGAGCTGCCCGTACGCCTGGAGCAGCGTCGGAGGCAGTGTCAGGAAGCCGATGGCGACGAACCAGTGGGCGAAGCCCACGATCCCCCACCGGTTCATCCGGGTGTGGCCGAGGAATTCCTTGACCAGGGTGATCGTGCGCTGCTTGGGGTTGTCGGTGCGGCTGCCTGCCGGCACCGGCTGTCCGAGACGGACGAACCGGTAGATCTGCGCGACGGCTCGGGCGATGAGCGCAACGCCGACGACAGTCAGCACCAGCGACACGATGATCGCGGCGAGTTGCATGTGGGGCTCCTCGGGCCTGCGAGGGTGGGATCCAGCGCGTACAAGCGATTACTAAGCAGTAACTTAATCAGTCTGTGCTGACACTATCCACTTATTCCGCCACGCTGTAGCCGCGCAGGCGGTGATCTGTGTCGCTCAGGTGGGCCTTCCCGGGACGTCGCGGGCCGCGGAGCGCCGCGCGGAGCGGGATGCGTGCGGATTGCGCCAGGATCGCCAGGTCGAGCCCTGTCCCATGATGCTCTGCGTAGTGCGCGTCCAGGAGGGCGGGTTCGTCCCAGGGCATCCCCGAGCGGGAGCGCACCTGGGCCAGGCCGGTCAGGCCGGGCCGGACGCTCTGGCGCCAGTGCCCGCCGGCGGGGCCGAGGCGGGCGGCCTCGTCCGGGGTGAGGGGTGCGGGACCGACCAGGGAGAGCTCGCCCCGTACGACGTGGGGCAGCCGGGACAGCAGGTCGAGCCGGAGCCGTCGGGTGCGCAGCGAGCGCAGCTCGAAAAGGTGGCCGTCGAGGCCGAGGCAGATCTCGCGCCTCAGCAGGCCTGTCCCGGTGCGGGGCGGCCGGAGAGCCAGTGTCAGGGCGGCGAGGGCGAGTGCGGGAGCCGCCAGGAGCAGGAGGGCCGAGCCGAGGGCCAGGTCCAGGGTCCGTTTGGCCGTCATGGCCGCCAGGGGGTCGGTGATCCGCGTGAGGACCGCCGACGGCGCGGGGTGCCGTTGTCCTCGTGTCGCGGTCCGTGCCGCGGTTCGTGCCGCAGTCTGCTTCGCGTTCCGCATGGCGCCTGCCCGGAGTCGGTGGCGTGACGGTATGACCGTCTCGCTGCATTTTGTGACAGAACGATCCCACGGTGCGATGGTGGGAGGAGTGTGTGTGACGTGCGGCGCATCCCGGGTGTCGCGGATCGATGTGGCCCCGGTCGGCCCTGTTCGTTTGGCCGCAGGGCATCTGAATGTGGAAAATGCCTGCTCAGTGGGGTCGCGAGCACATAAGTTGAGCGTAAGTGGCTCAGGTCCTTTGACTCCAGGGTGGGTGTCATGCATCCTTGAGTCAGATCCACTCAAGTAGTCAGTTGGAGGAATTGAAATGGCACGTGCGGTCGGCATCGACCTGGGCACGACTAACTCCGTCGTCAGCGTTCTCGAAGGCGGCGAGCCCACCGTCATCACCAACGCCGAAGGCGCCAGGACCACGCCGTCCGTCGTCGCCTTCGCGAAGAACGGCGAGGTGCTTGTCGGCGAGGTCGCCAAGCGCCAGGCGGTCACCAACGTCGACAGGACGATCCGTTCGGTCAAGCGCCACATGGGCACTGACTGGAAGATCGAGCTCGACGGCAAGAACTTCAACCCGCAGCAGATGAGCGCCTTCATCCTGCAGAAGCTGAAGCGCGACGCCGAGTCGTACCTGGGCGAGAAGGTCACCGACGCGGTGATCACCGTCCCGGCGTACTTCAACGACTCGGAGCGCCAGGCGACCAAGGAGGCCGGCGAGATCGCGGGCCTGAACGTCCTGCGTATCGTCAACGAGCCGACCGCCGCCGCCCTGGCGTACGGCCTCGACAAGGACGACCAGACGATCCTCGTCTTCGACCTCGGTGGCGGCACCTTCGACGTGTCCCTCCTGGAGATCGGCGACGGCGTCGTCGAGGTGAAGGCCACCAACGGTGACAACCACCTCGGTGGTGACGACTGGGACCAGCGGGTCGTCGACTACCTGGTGAAGCAGTTCGCCAACGGGCACGGCGTGGACCTGTCCAAGGACAAGATGGCTCTCCAGCGTCTCCGCGAGGCCGCGGAGAAGGCGAAGATCGAGCTCTCGTCCTCGACCGAGACCACGATCAACCTGCCCTACATCACGGCGTCCGCCGAGGGCCCGCTGCACCTGGACGAGAAGCTCACGCGCTCGCAGTTCCAGCAGCTGACCGCGGACCTCCTGGACCGCTGCAAGAACCCGTTCCACAACGTCATCAAGGACGCGGGCATCCAGCTCTCCGAGATCGACCACGTCGTTCTCGTCGGTGGCTCGACCCGTATGCCGGCCGTCGCCGAGCTCGTCAAGGAGCTCACGGGCGGCCAGGACGCCAACAAGGGTGTGAACCCGGACGAGGTCGTCGCCATCGGCGCCTCGCTCCAGGCCGGTGTCCTCAAGGGTGAGGTCAAGGACGTCCTGCTCCTCGACGTGACCCCGCTGTCCCTCGGTATCGAGACCAAGGGAGGGATCATGACGAAGCTCATCGAGCGCAACACCACGATCCCGACCAAGCGTTCCGAGATCTTCACGACGGCCGAGGACAACCAGCCGTCCGTGCAGATCCAGGTCTACCAGGGCGAGCGCGAGATCGCGGCGTACAACAAGAAGCTCGGGATGTTCGAGCTCACCGGTCTGCCGCCGGCCCCGCGTGGTGTGCCGCAGATCGAGGTCGCCTTCGACATCGACGCCAACGGCATCATGCACGTCGCTGCCAAGGACCTCGGCACCGGCAAGGAGCAGAAGATGACCGTCACCGGTGGCTCCTCGCTGCCGAAGGACGAGGTCAACCGGATGCGTGAAGAGGCCGAGCAGTACGCCGACGAGGACCACCGCCGTCGCGAGGCCGCCGAGTCGCGCAACCAGGGCGAGCAGCTCGTCTACCAGACGGAGAAGTTCCTCAAGGACAACGAGGACAAGGTCCCCGGCGACGTCAAGACGGAGGTGGAGACCGCGCTCACCGAGCTGAAGGAGAAGCTCAAGGGCGAGGACTCCGCCGAGATCCGTACCGCCACCGAGAAGGTCGCGGCCGTCTCCCAGAAGCTGGGCCAGGCGATGTACGCCAACACCCAGGAGGGCGCCACGCCGGGTGCCGACGCTCCGGGTGACGACGGCCAGGCCACGGCCTCCGCCGACGACGACGTCGTCGACGCGGAGATCGTGGACGACGAGAAGGACACGAAGGGCGGTGCGGCGTGACCGAGGAGACCCCGGGCTTCGAAGAGAAGCCCGACGTCCCCTCCGGCGCCAACTCCGACGACGCCGAACCGGCGGCGGCCACCCCCTCCGACGAGGAGGCGGCGGCCCCGGCCGGGGACGTACAGCAGACAGCGGCCCTGACGGCGCAGCTGGACCAGGTCCGTACCGCGCTCAACGAGCGCACGGCCGACCTCCAGCGGCTCCAGGCCGAATACCAGAACTACCGTCGCCGCGTCGAGCGGGACCGGGTCATGGTCAAGGAGGTCGCATCGGCGAATCTCCTGTCCGAGCTCCTGCCCGTGCTCGACGACATCGGCCGGGCTCGGGAGCACGGCGAGCTCGTCGGAGGCTTCAAGGCGGTGGCCGAATCGGTGGAGACGGTCGTCGCGAAGCTGGGCCTCCAGCAGTTCGGCAAGGAGGGTGAGCCCTTCGACCCGACGATCCACGAGGCCCTGATGCACTCGTACGCGCCGGACGTCACCGAGACGACCTGCGTGGCGATCCTGCAGCCCGGGTACCGCATCGGGGAGCGCACCATCCGCCCCGCGCGGGTGGCCGTGGCCGAACCGCAGCCGGGCGCCACGCCCGCGGCGGCGAAGGAAGAGAAGGCAGACGACGAGGAGAGCGGTGGCACCGAAGAGGTCTGACATTCTGTCCGACCACTGCGGTGAACACCGACGGGGCGTGGGGGCGGGCCCCGGGGCCGCCCCCCCCCCCCGCGGGCCGGAGGGGGGGGGGCGGAGGGGGCCGAAGGCG
>NZ_JBEZIH010000020.1:0-176729 GCF_040650935.1 Streptomyces sp. NPDC048565 | reverse complement strand
TTAAAAACAACACCACGCCACACGCTTGTTATTAGTTTGTGAGTGTTTTTCCGAGTTTTGCTCTCAAGGACTGTGGCCCGCACCCCCGTTGTCCGGGGGTGCGGGCCACAGTCCTTGTGCGGGGCGCCGCCGCGTCAGGCGCGTTCGCCGCTCAGGTGGTGCACCCGGACCATGTTGGTGGTGCCGGGGACGCCGGGAGGGGAGCCGGCCGTGATGACCATCGTGTCGCCGTCGCTGTAGCGGTTCAGCTTCAGCAGCTCGGCGTCCACCAGGTCGACCATGGCGTCCGTGTTGTCCACGTGCGGCACGACGGAGGACTCGACGCCCCAGCTCAGCGCGAGCTGGTTGCGGGTGGACTCCTCCGTGGTGAAGGCCAGGATCGGCTGCGCCGTGCGGTAGCGGGACAGGCGGCGGGCGGTGTCACCGGACTTGGTGAAGGCCACCAGCGCCTTGCCGTCCAGGAAGTCCGCGATCTCGCAGGCCGCGCGGGCCACCGAACCGCCCTGCGTACGGGGCTTCTTGCCCGGGACCAGCGGCTGGAGGCCCTTGGACAGGAGCTCCTCCTCGGCGGCGACGACGATCTTCGCCATCGTCTTGACCGTCTCGATCGGGTACGCGCCGACGGAGGACTCGGCCGACAGCATGACCGCGTCCGCGCCGTCCAGGATCGCGTTGGCGACGTCGGACGCCTCGGCGCGGGTCGGCCGCGAGTTGGTGATCATCGACTCCATCATCTGGGTCGCCACGATCACCGGCTTGGCGTTGCGCCGGCACAGCTCGATGAGGCGCTTCTGCACCATCGGGACCTTTTCGAGCGGATACTCGACGGCGAGGTCACCACGGGCGACCATCACGCCGTCGAAGGCGGCGACGATGCCCTCCATGTGCTCGACGGCCTGCGGCTTCTCGACCTTGGCGACGACGGGGACCCGGCGGCCCTCCTCGTCCATCACCTTGTGGACGTCCTTGATGTCCTCGGCGTCCCGCACGAAGGACAGCGCCACCAGGTCGCAGCCCATCCGCAGGGCGAACCGCAGGTCCTCGACGTCCTTCTCGGACAGCGCGGGGACGTTGACCGCCGCACCGGGGAGGTTGATCCCCTTGTGGTCGGAGATGACACCGCCCTCGATGACGATGGTGGTGACCCGGGGGCCGTCGACCGAGACGACCTTCAGCTCGACGTTGCCGTCGTTGATCAGGATCGGGTCACCCTTGACGACGTCGCCCGGCAGTCCCTTGTAGGTGGTGCCGCAGACCGACTTGTCCCCGGGGACGTCCTCGGACGTGATGACGAACTCGTCCCCGCGGACCAGCTCGACCGGGCCCTCGGCGAACTTGCCGAGACGGATCTTGGGGCCCTGGAGGTCGGCGAGCACCCCGACGGCACGTCCGGTCTCCGTGGCGGCCTTGCGGACGCGGTCGTAACGGCCTTGGTGCTCCTCGTGGGAGCCGTGACTGAAGTTGAATCGGGCCACGCTCATGCCGGCCTCGATCAGAGCGACGAGCTGCTCATGGGAGTCGACGGCGGGACCGAGGGTGCAGACGATTTTGGAACGGCGCATGAGGCGGATCCTATCGGTTTGTTTCACTGCGGAATATTCCGTCTGGTGGAAGATACAAAAGGGCGCGGGCCCGCTCAGTTGTGGACCAGGTCGAAGGTCTGGCCGGCGATCTCCAGCTCCTCGTCCGTGGGTACGACGGCGACCGCCACCCGCGCGTCCTCGGGTGAGATCAGCCGGGGTTCACCGGACCGTACGGCGTTGCGTCCGGCGTCCACGGCCAGGCCGAAACCCTCGAGACCCGCGAGCGCAGCCTCCCGCACCGGGGCCGAGTTCTCCCCGACCCCCGCCGTGAACACCACGGCGTCCACCCGGCCGAGGACCGCCGAATAGGCGCCGATGTACTTCTTCAGCCGGTGGATGTAGATGTCGAACGCGAGCGCGGCGCGCTCGTCGCCCTCGTCCACCCGGCGCCGGATCTCGCGCATGTCGTTGTCGCCGCAGAGACCGACAAGACCGCTCCTCTTGTTCAGCAGGTCGTCGATCTCGTCCGCCGACATGCCCGCCACCCGCTTCAGATGGAAGGTGACGGCCGGATCGATGTCCCCGGAGCGCGTCCCCATGACCAGGCCCTCCAGGGGGGTCAGCCCCATAGACGTCTCCACGCACCGGCCGCCCGCCACCGCGGATGCCGAGGCCCCGTTGCCCAGGTGCAGCACGATCACGTTCACGTCGGCCACCGGGCGGCCCAGCAGCTCGGCCGTCCGGCGCGAGACGTACGCGTGCGAGGTGCCGTGGAAGCCGTAGCGGCGGATGCGGTGCGCGTCGGCGGTCTCGACATCGATCGCGTAGCGCGCCGCGTACTCCGGCATCGTCGTGTGAAACGCCGTGTCGAAGACCGCGACCTGCGGAAGGTCGGGGCGCAGCGCCTGCGCCGTACGGATTCCGGTGATGTTCGCCGGGTTGTGCAGCGGCGCCACCGGCACGAGCCGCTCGATCTCCTTCAGCACCACATCGGTGATCACGGTGGGCTCGCTGAACTTCAGCCCGCCGTGCACCACCCGGTGCCCGATCGCCGCGAGTTCGGGGGAGTCGAGGCCGAGTCCGTCGGCCGCCAGCTCATCGGCCGCGGCCTTCAGCGCCTGGTCGTGGTCGGCGATCCGGCCGGTGCGCTCGCGCGTCTCGCCGCCCTCGGGGGTGTGGGCCAGCCGGGAGGTCGACTCACCGATCCGCTCGACGAGACCGGTCGCCAGACGGGACCGGTCGCGCATGTCCAGCAGCTGGTACTTCACCGACGAGGAGCCGGAATTGAGGACGAGTACCCGGCTGGCCGTCGCCCCGGTGGTGGTGTGGTGGGTGGTGGACAACTCGTTCACTCCTCGCCCTGTGCCTGGATCGCGGTGATGGCCACGGTATTGACGATGTCCTGCACCAGGGCGCCCCGCGACAGGTCGTTGACCGGCTTGCGCAGCCCCTGAAGTACCGGTCCTACCGCGACGGCGCCCGCCGACCTCTGGACCGCCTTGTAGGTGTTGTTGCCGGTGTTGAGGTCGGGGAAGACCAGCACGGTCGCCCGGCCGGCCACCTGTGACGCCGGCAGCTTCGTGGCGGCCACGGTCGGCTCGACCGCCGCGTCGTACTGGATCGGGCCCTCGATGCTCAGGTCCGGTCGCGATGCGCGTACCCGTTCCGTGGCCTCCCGCACCTTGTCGACGTCCGCACCGCTGCCCGAGGTGCCCGTCGAGTACGACAGCATCGCGATCCGCGGTTCCACGCCGAAGCGCGCCGCCGTGACCGACGACTGCACCGCGATGTCCGCGAGCTGCTCGGCGTCGGGGTCAGGGTTGACCGCGCAGTCGCCGTAGACCAGGACCTTGTCCGCGAGGCACATGAAGAACACCGAGGAGACGATCGAGGCGTCCGGTTTGGTCTTGATGATCTCGAACGCGGGACGGATCGTCGCCGCTGTGGAGTGCACCGAGCCGGAGACCATGCCGTCGGCCAGGCCCTCCTGGACCATCAGGGTGCCGAAGTAGTTGACGTCCGCGACCACGTCGTACGCCAGCTCCACCGTCACCCCGCGGTGCGCGCGCAGCTCGGCGTACCGCTCGGCGAAGCTCTGGCGCAGCTCCGAGGTCCGGGGATCGACGATCTGGGTCTCGGCGAGGTCGATGCCCAGGTCGGCGGCCTTCTTACGGATGACGTCGGTGTCCCCGAGCAGGGTCAGGTCGCAGACGTCGCGGCGCAGCAGCACATCGGCGGCGCGCAGGACGCGCTCCTCGGTGCCCTCGGGCAGGACGACCCGGCGCCGGTCCGAGCGCGCCTGTTCGAGCAGTTCGTGCTCGAACATCATCGGGGTGACCCGGCCGCTGCGGGCCACCGAGATGCGCTCCAGCAGGGCGGCGGTGTCCACATGGCGCTCGAAGAGGCCGAGGGCCGTCTCCGCCTTGCGGGGCGTCGCCGCGTTCAACTTGCCTTCAAGGGCGAAGAGTTCACCCGCCGTGGGGAAGGATCCGCCGGTCACCGCGACGACCGGGGTGCCCGGTGCGAGCCGGGTGGCCAGCCGGAGTATCTCCTCGCCGGGCCGCTCGTTCAGGGTGAGCAGGACACCGGCGATGGGTGGCGTGCCGGCGCTGTGTGCGGCGAGCGAACCGATGACCAGGTCCGCGCGGTCGCCCGGGGTGACGACCATGCAGCCCGGGGTCAGGGCCTTCAGGAGGTTCGGCAGCATGGCGCCGCCGAACACGAAGTCCAGCGCGTCCCTGGCCAGGCCCGAGTCGTCGCCGAGCAGAACAGTTCCGCCCAGGGCGGTGGTGATCTGGGCGACCGTGGGCGCGGAGAGTGCGGGGTCGTCCGGCAGCACGGAGCACGGGACCGGGAGCTGCGTCCGCAACGCATCGGCGATGTCCTGGCGGTCCTCGGACGCCACCCGGTTCACGATCATCGCCAGGACGTCGCAGCCGAGGCCGGCGTACGCCCGGTAGGCATTGCGCGTCTCGGCCCGTACGGACTCGGCGTCCTGGTCCTGGCCGCCGACCACGGCGATCACCGATGCGCCGAACTCGTTGGCGAGCCTCGCGTTCAGGGCCAGCTCGTCGGGGAGCTGGGTCGCGGCGAAGTCGCTGCCGAGCACCAGCACCACCTCGTAGTCGCGGGCCACCCGGTGGAAGCGCTCGACGAGCAGGGAGACCAGTTCGTCGGTACCCTTCTCGGCCTGTACCGCGGAGGCCTCCTGGTAGTCCAGGCCGAAGGCCGTCTCCGCGCCCTGCGAGAGCCGGTAGCGGGCGCGCAGCAGCTCGAACAGCCGGTCGGGGCCGTCGTGGACGAGTGGCCGGAAGACGCCCACCCGGTCGACCTGACGCGTCAGTAGCTCCATGACTCCCAGATCGACGACCTGGCGGCCGTCTCCCCGGTCGATCCCGGTCACGTACACACTGCGCGCCACGCGTGGTCTCCCGTCCTGTTTGGCTGGCATTGTCCTCTTGACGATACCTACGGGGGCAGGTGAGCCGCCCGCCGGGCACGGCACCCGGTGCGGACCGCTCCCGGTCCCGCACGGGCCCCGCTCCGGCCGCGTGACGCAGCCGGAAGCACGGGCCCCCTGATCGGCGTGGGACAATCGTCGTGGCTCACGGTACGGGGGTTTCGCGACGGGCCCCCGGAACGCTTGGCACTAGCGAGCAGGAGACACAGCGGGATGCGCATCGGAATTCTCACCGCAGGCGGCGACTGCCCAGGCCTGAACGCTGTGATCCGGTCGGTCGTGCACCGTGCCGTGGTGGGGCACGGCGATGAGGTCATCGGCTTCGAGGACGGCTTCAAGGGGCTGCTCGACGGCCATTTCCGGCCCCTCGACCTGAACGCCGTCAGCGGCATCCTGGCCCGCGGCGGCACGATCCTCGGCTCGGCCAGGCTGGAGCGTGACCGGCTGCGCGAGGCCGCCGAGAACTGCGAGGAGCTGTCCCGCCGTTACGGCATCGACGCGCTGATCCCGATCGGCGGAGAGGGCACGCTGACCGCGGCCCGCATGCTGTCCGACGCCGGGATGCCCGTCGTCGGCGTCCCGAAGACCATCGACAACGACATCTCCGCCACCGACAGGACCTTCGGCTTCGACACCGCGGTCGGCGTCGCGACCGAGGCCATAGACCGGCTGAAGACCACCGCCGAGTCCCACCAGCGGGTCATGGTCGTCGAGGTCATGGGCCGTCACGCGGGCTGGATCGCCCTGGAGTCCGGGATGGCGGGCGGCGCCCACGGCATCTGCCTGCCCGAGCGGCGCTTCCAGGTCGACGACCTGGTCAAGATGGTCGAGGAACGCTTCGCGCGCGGCAAGAAGTTCGCCGTCATCTGCGTCGCCGAGGGTGCGCACCCGGCCGAGGGCTCCATGCCGTACGCCAAGGGCGAGATCGACCAGTTCGGGCACGAGCGCTTCAAGGGCATCGGCAACCGCCTCGCCGTCGAGCTGGAACTGCGCCTCGGCAAGGAGGCCAGGCCGGTCATCCTCGGCCATGTGCAGCGCGGAGGCACGCCGACGGCGTACGACCGGGTGCTGGCGACCCGCTTCGGGTGGAACGCCGTGGAGGCCGTCCACCGCGGCGACTTCGGCCGGATGACGGCGCTGCGCGGGACCGAGATCGTGATGGCCCCGCTCGCGGACGCCGTGACCCGGCTGAAGACCGTCCCCAGCGACCGGATGTACGAGGCCGAGTCGGTCTTCTGAGCCCCGGCCCTGAGGGGTCCGGCCCGGAGGGGTCCTGCGGGCGGGCCAGGTCCTGCGGGCCGGGTCCTCAGGGCCCCGGGTCCTGGCGGGTCTCAGATTCCCGCCGTCCGCCAGAACTCCTCGACCACCCGGTCCAGGAACTCCCGCCCCGCCTCGCCGGCCGTCCCCGCCCGGTCGTGGCCCGTCGTGTTCCAGCTCAGCGTCGACACCATCAGGGACTGGTAGTCGGCGTGCAGCTGCTCCAGCACGTTCTGGAGGAGGATCCGGTCCAGCGGCACGAGCTTGTCCACCGGGCGTACGTAGGCCTGCCAGCGCGTCGTGACCGCCCGGGTCAGCAGGTCCGCCAGCTCCTCGTTCCGGCCGGTCGCCGTCAGGAACTGCGCCGCCGACATGTCCAGCGCGTCGCAGAGTGCCACCGCCTGGCGCTCGTTGCCGCGCCAGCGGCCCGTCTCCTCCGTCCGCTGGTACGCGGCGGCCGTCATCCCGAGCGTCCGCGCCAGATCGTCCACCGCGACGTCCCGGGCCAGCCGGTGCTCGCGCAACGTGCTCGCGGCGGCCAGGAGTTCACCCGGCGCGCACCACAGCACACCGGCCAGCGCCCTCAGTTCGCGTTCGCCCGGCAGGGCCGTTCCACGCTCCCAGGCCATCACGGTCTCTGCCGTGATCCGAAGTCCGTACTGCGCGCCGAGGCCGTACGCAACATGTCCGGGAGCCATTCCCAGTGCCTCGCGGAGGCGGCGCGCGGCGGGGGCGTTGAAGGGAGGGGAGGGGTGCACGGCCCCACCGTAGAAGCCCGCGAACGGCCTGGCTACAGGCTGTTCCTATTACTTCACCCTTCGTATGATCCTCCTACGGCGGCCTCGGCTGCGGCACCCCGGAACATCAGCGGGTTTCGGCCACCCAGTGGTAGTGCAGCTCGGGCCGGCCGACCTGACCGTAGCTCGGCCGGCGCACGCCCCGGCCCACCGTCACCAGGTGCTCCAGATAGCGGCGGGCGGTGATCCTGGAGATCCCCAGCTCCTCCCCGGCGACCGCCGCCGTCAACCCGTCCGGCGCCTTCCGCAGGGCCCGGGTCACCGCCTCCAGCGTCGGCCCGCTCAGCCCCTTCGGCAGGGCGGCCGGATCCGCGACCCGCAGCGCGCCCAGCGCACGGTCCACCTCCTCCTGGCCGCTCGCCTCGCCCGCCGCCGCCCGGAACTCGGCGTAGCGCACGAGCCGGTCCCTGAGCGTGGGATAGGTGAACGGCTTCAGTACGTACTGCACGACGCCGAGCGAGACGCCTTCCCGCACCACCGCCAGATCGCGCGCCGACGTCACCGCGATGACGTCCGCCCCGTGCCCGGCGGCCCGCAGCGAACGCAGCAGTTGCAGGCCGTGCCCGTCCGGGAGATACAGATCGAGCAGCAGCAGATCCACCTCTGTCCGCTCCAGCGCCCGAGCGGCCTCGGTCCGTGAGTGGGCGACGGCGGCGACCTCGAAACCCGGCACCCGGTTCACGTACAGCTGATGGGCGTCAGCCGCCACCGGATCGTCCTCCACGACCAGCACCCTGATCACGGTGCCACCACCTCCGTCCCCGCCGTACGGCCGGTGAGCGGCAGCCGCACCGTGAACTCTGCGCCGCCCTCCGCCGCCCGGCCCAGGGTCACCGCCCCGCCGTTGCGGTGGACCGCCTGCCGTACGAGCGTCAGGCCGAGGCCGCGGCCCGTGCCGTGGGTCGTCCAGCCGCGCCGGAACACCTCGTCCGCGTCGCCCTCGCCGATCCCGGCGCCGGTGTCCGCCACCCGCAGCAGCAGCTCGCCGGACTCCGTACGCGCGGTCACCGTGACCAGGGCCCGCGTCGCGGCGCGCTGCGCGGGGACGGCAGCGCCCGCGCCACCCGTCGCGGCCTCCGATGCCGCGTCCACCGCGTTGTCGATCAGATTGCCGAGGATCGTCACCAGGTCGCGGGGGGCGGGCGACGACGGCAGCGCCCCGTCGTCGATCACGCTGTCCTCGGCGAGCACCAGCTCCACCCCCCGCTCGTTGGCCTGCGCCGCCTTGCCGAGCAGCAGGGCCGCGAGCACCGGCTCACCGACCGCGCCCACCACCCGGTCGGTGAGGGCCTGCGCCAGCTCCAGCTCCGCCGTCGCGAAATCCACCGCCTCCTGGGCCCGGCCCAGCTCGATCAGCGACACCACCGTGTGCAGCCGGTTCGCCGCCTCGTGCGCCTGCGAGCGCAGCGCCTGCGTGAAACCGCGCTCCGAGTCGAGCTCACCCGACAGCGCCTGCAGCTCCGTGTGGTCCCGCAGCGTCACGACCGTGCCGCGCCGCTCGCCGCCGACCACCGGGCTGGTGTTGACCACGATCACCCGGTCCGCGGTCAGATGGACCTCGTCCACCCGCGGCTCCGACGCCAGCAGCGCCCCGGTCAGCGGCGCGGGCAGTGCCAGCTCGTCGACCCGGCGCCCGACGGACCCCGGCGCCAGGCCCAGCAGCTCCCGGCCCGCGTCGTTGACCAGGGCGACCCGGCGCTGCCCGTCCAGCATCAGCAGCCCCTCGCGCACCGCGTGCAGCGTGGCCTCGTGATACGTGTGCATCCGGCTCAGCTCCCTGGCGTTCATCCCGTGCGTGTGCCGCCGCAGCCTGGCGTTGATCACGTACGTCCCGAGCGCGCCGATCGCCAGGGCCGCGCCCGCCGCGGTCCCCAGGGCGCCGAGCTGCTCGCGTACCTGCGTGGACACCCGCTGGACAGTGATGCCCGCGCTGACCAGGCCGACGATCCTGTCGCCGTCGCGGACCGGTGTGACAACCCGGATCGAGGGCCCCAGGGTGCCTGCGTAGGTCTCCTCGAACGTCTCGCCGAGCAGCGCGCCCTCGGTGTGCCCGATGAAGTCCCGGCCGATCTGGGTGGGGTCGGGGTGGGTCCAGCGGACCCCCTGCGGATTCATGATCGTGACGAACGCGATCCCGGTCTCCTCGCGGACCCGCTCCGCGTACGGCTGGAGTACGGCGGACGGGTCCGGGGTACGGATCGCCTCCCGCACCGATGGCGATTCGGCCATCGCGAGAGCGGTCGCCCGCACCTGGCGGACCGCGGTCGTCTCGGCCTGGGAGCGGCCCGAGGCGTACGCGAAGAAGGCGCATCCGGCCACGACCGCGGCCACGAGCAGGGCCTGCATCGCGAACAGCTGGCCGGCCAGGCTGCGGGGGAGGGCACGGGACAGGCGCATGTCTCACAGTCTGCCTGGCGGGGAGCGCGGGCCCAAGGTGGCTCGAAATGGCGTGTGAACGATATGAACGCAAGGGTGACGGCCGTCACAGGGAAGTGGATAGTCACCGGAGCCCCCAGGGACGGGGAGCCGCACATACCCCGAGGAGACCCCCGTGGCAGAGAAAGCCGCACGACGGGACCGCACGCATTATCTGTATCTGGCCGTGATCGCCGCCGTGGTGCTGGGCATCACGGTGGGCCTCGCGGCGCCGGACTTCGCCGTGGAGCTGAAGCCGATCGGCACAGGCTTCGTCAACCTCATCAAGATGATGATCTCGCCGATCATCTTCTGCACGATCGTGCTGGGGGTCGGCTCGGTACGGAAGGCCGCCAAGGTCGGCGCCGTCGGCGGTCTGGCCCTCGGCTACTTCCTGGTGATGTCGACCGTCGCCCTGGCCATCGGCCTGGTCGTCGGCAACATCCTGGAGCCGGGTTCCACCCTCCACATCACCGAGGCGACGCGCGCCGTGGGCGAGGCGCAGGTCTCGGGCGACAGCGAATCCACCGCGGACTTCCTGCTCGGCATCATCCCCACGACCATCGTGTCGGCATTCACCGCGGGCGAGGTTCTGCAGACCCTGCTCATCGCCCTGCTCGCGGGCTTCGCGCTCCAGGCCCTGGGCTCGGCAGGTGAGCCGGTCCTGCGGGGCATCGGCCACATCCAGCGCCTCGTCTTCCGTATCCTCGCCATGATCATGTGGGCGGCCCCGGTCGGCGCGTTCGGCGCGATGGCGGCGGTGGTCGGCGAGACCGGCGTGGACGCGTTGAAGTCGCTCGCGATGATCATGATCGGCTTCTACGTCACCTGCGCGCTCTTCGTCTTCCTGATCCTGGGTGCGATCCTGCGCGTGGTCTCCGGGGTCAACATCTTCCTGCTGCTGAAGTACCTGGGCCGTGAGTTCCTGCTGATCCTCTCCACCTCCTCGTCCGAGTCGGCCCTGCCGCGGCTGATCGCGAAGATGGAGCACGTCGGTGTCAGCAAGCCCGTCGTCGGCATCACCGTGCCGACCGGCTACTCCTTCAACCTCGACGGCACCGCGATCTACCTCACGATGGCCTCGCTGTTCATCGCCAACGCCACGGGTGACCCGCTGAGCATCGGCGAGCAGGTCTCCCTGCTGGCGTTCATGGTGATCGCGTCCAAGGGCGCGGCGGGCGTCACCGGCGCCGGTCTCGCCACCCTCGCGGGCGGACTCCAGTCGCACCGCCCCGAACTGGTCGACGGCGTCGGCCTGATCGTCGGCATCGACCGCTTCATGAGCGAGGCCCGCGCCCTGACGAACTTCGCGGGCAACGCGGTGGCCACCATCCTCGTCGGCACCTGGACCAAGGAGATCGACCGGGCCCGGGTGGACGAGGTCCTCTCCGGCGCGCTCCCGTTCGACGAGAAGATGATCGCCGACGAGAGCCACGCGGAGCAGGTCCCGGAACAGCGGGACGGCGACGAGGAGAAGCCCTCGCTGGCCAAGGCGTAAGGCGTAAGGCGTACGACATACGACGTACCGGAGGGGAGTGCCTGGGAGTACCCGCCCCTCAGCCGGACTGACACCGGGCCCCACGGCAGTGTGCCGCCGCCCGCTCCGACAGGGAGCGGCGGCACACCTTGCCCGTGGGGCCCAGTGGCATGGCCGGGACGTGCAGGAGACGCTCGGGCAGCTTGCGTGACTCCAGGCCGCGACGCACCAGGAAGCCGGCCAGATCGGCGAGGGAGGGCGCGGGGGCGCCAGGAACCGGCCGGACACAGGCGCAGAGCCGCTCGCCGAGATCCGGATCGGGCACCGGGACGCACACGGCCTCGGCCACGGCCGGATGGTTGGCGAGCTCCCGCTCCACCTCGGCGGGGCTGATGTTGTGCCCGCCGCGGATCACGACGTCCTTCAGCCGGCCCAGGACGAACAGCCTCCCGTCCGCGTCGAGCCGGCCGAGATCACCGGTGCGCACCCAGCCGTCGGCGCTCCGGTAGCGCGCGTCAAGATCGGCGTCCGCGACGTAACACAGCGGCGTCATCGGGCCCCTGGCCTGGATCTCCCCGACGGCGCCCGCGGGCAGCGTGCGGTCACCGGGAGCGGTGATCCGGATCAGGGTGACCGCAGGATCCGGGATCCCCGCGTACTCCTCCTCGGCTCCGGGCGACCAGACCGTGTGGCAGTTGACGCCGTCCGAGGAGCCGTAGACCTTCGACACGGGCCGCCCGAAACGCCGTACGCAGGCCCGGGCCGTGCTGTGCGGCAGCGCCGCACCGCTGGACACCAGCGCCCGTAGGCCGGTGAAGTCCTCGCCCTGCGCGGGTGGGGTCTCGGCGAGCCGCCGCAGCATCGTCGGCACCCCGAAGACATGCGTGGGCCGGTGGACGCCGAGCGCGGCCAGCGTCCCGCGCACCGAGAACGACGGCGGGACGACGAGCGTGCCGCCGAGCGCGGCGACGGTGACGATGCCGCACGAGCCGAAGGAGGAGCCCAGCGGGGCGAGGACGAGATGACGGCGGGGCTCCGCACCCGGCGCGAGCGCCCGGACGTACGCGGCCCGGCCCCCTCCCATCGCCTCGTGGGAGTAGGCCACCATCTTGGGCGCCGCCTCGGTGCCGGAGGAGACCAGGACACGGGCCGGCGCCGCCGGATCCACCCGGCCGGGGTGCCAGGGGCGGCCGGCGCACTTGCCGAGCGGGCGGGTGCCGGGCAGGTCGGGAAGTGGGCTGAACAGCACCTCGATATCCGGGAGTCGCCCGGCCACCGCGACATCGTCCGGCTCCGTGAACACGGCGGCCCGCGCGCGGGAGGCGCCCAGGAGCGCAAGGGTGTCCCGGCTGCCGCCGCCCGGCGGGTAGGGCAGGGCGACCGCGCCGATCGCGTACACGGCGAGTTCGGCGGCGACCGCGTCCCGGCCTCCAGGGAGCCGCAGTGCCACCACGTCCCCCGCGCCGAGCCCCGCATCGGTGAACACCGCGCAGATACGCCGGACTTCGGCGTCCAGGGCCGCGTAGGTGAGGCCGCCACCGGCCGGTTCGCCGGTCTCCACGACCGCCTGGCGGGTGGGATGGAGCCGCACACGGAGGCGGAAGAGGGAGTAGAGGTCGCGGCCGGGAGACAGCCCCCGCTCGGCCCAGGCGCGGCGGTCCGCACGGGGCACATGGTCGGGGAAGGCCACCCCGTTGCCCGAGGTCCAGGGCGCGCGCACCGCCGCCCCCGCCACCTTCGGCGCCCCCGCCACCTTCGGCGCGCCCGTCACGAGAACGTCCAGGGGCTGCGGACCGTCGCATACCCGCCCGGCGGGGCCGGATCCACGGCGTCCCGGAAGCCCGGATCGTCCGGGAGGGTGCCCAGATCGGTACGGACCTCGGTGGCGGCCGCACCGGCGAGGCCGAACCGCTCCAGCCACTGGCCGGTGGTGCGGTGGCCGAAGCGCGTGGCCAGGGCGCGCGGGTCCGGCGTACCGGGGCCGGTGATCCGCGCGAGCAGGGGGAGATCGGCCCGGATCCGCCCGCCCAGGCACAGGTAGCCGTCGGCCGTGCGTACCGGCGTCTCCAGCGGCGACCGGGCCCGGCGTCGCACGGCAGGGCGAGGCACCAGGCCGGCGGCCGACAGCAGAGAGGACTCGGCACGCACCCCGTGCCCCCGGAGGGCGCCCAGCAGCAGCCCCGCCACCACCGCGTGGGCGCAGAGGAGGCCGCCGAGCACATCGGTGAGCGTCATCAGGGAGGGCGCGGGGTTCTCCCCGGCCGGACGCAGAGCGGCGGCGAGACCGCTGCGGGCCTGGGCGAGGTAGTCGGTGCCGATCGGGGTCTGTCCGGGCGGACAGGCGTCGCCGAAGCCGGAGGCACCGGCATGCACGAGTCCGGGCCTGACCCGCCACAGGTCCTCCGCGTCGAGCCCCAGGCGCCCGGCCCGGCCGGGTGCCCAGTTGTGCAGGAACACATCGGCGTCCGCGACGAGTTCACGCACGGCGGCGTGCCCCGCGGCCGTACGCGGGTCGGCCTCGACGACCCGTTTCCCGGAGTTCAGCGCCGAGTGGCGTACCGAACAGCCACCCGCGAGCGGCGGCAGCCCGCGCATCGGATCGCCGCCAGGAGGCTCGACGCCGATCACCTCGGCACCCAGCAGCCGCAGGACATGACCGGCGAGCGGACCCTGCACCCGGCGCGTCGACTCCACCACCCGTACGCCCGCCAGGGGCAGGACGGCGGACGTACGGACCGGGGTCACCACCGGCACGTACGGCGGCCCCGGGGTGAGGCGCACCGGCTCGACCGCGGGACCCGGTACAGGGTCGTCCGTCAGCGGGACGAGACTGACGCCGCAGACCGCAGCGGCCTCGCGCAGAGACCGGAGCGGCGTGGCGCGGGCCGTTGTCCGCAGCTCCTCGGGCAGGGCGCACACGGCGTTCGCGAACCGCCGCTGGAAGGCCCCCCAGCCGCGTCCCGCGAGCCGGGCGGGGACACCGAGCCGCTGCCAGAACTCCCGCCACGCGTCGGGATCGAGGGTCTCGATCTCGAAGGCGGTGCCCTCGGCCGACACCAGCGTCGCTCCACCGCGCCCGGCCGGTTCCGCGCCGTACGGGCCTTCCGTGCTGTCAGCGGGGGCCGTGGCGGCGGCGAGGTACTGGGAGAGCGCGAGCAGGGCACCCTGCGCGGCCGAGGTCCGTACCTCGCTCAGGCCGTGCCCACGGTGCCGGGCGAGCAGGACCGCGCAGACACCCAGGGCGCCGAGCACTCCGGCGGTGGTGGCGGCGTAGTCCACCCCCAGCGGGAGCGGCTTGCCGCCTGCCCGCCCGTGGACGTGCATGATCCCGCAGGCCGCCTGGACCGCGTCCTCATCGGCGAGGGGTGTCGCGACCGGCCCCGCCCAGTCCGCCGTCAGACGTACGTCCCGCACGGCGCCGGGCGGCACGACCCCGTCGGTCGCCCCCCGGAGCAGACGAGCCGTCACCTCCGCCGTCGTGGCGGGCAGCACGGGGGTGGTGGTGCTCACAGGGCCGCCCGCCCGGGGCGCCGGCCCTGCGTCGAGTACAGGACGCTGCTGGCCGCACGGAAGCCCGGGTCCCGCATGATCTCCCGCACCCGGTCGAGCTGCCGGTCCGTCAGCCCCTGGGCCAGGAGCTTCTCCCGCAGATGGTGGGTGTGGTGGAGCTGGAGCTGGAGGCTGGGCGAGCCCGCGTGGCGTACCTCGATGTGCGGGTGCACATCGACCCCGACCAGGCCGGCCTCCCGCAGCGCCTCCGGCACCCGCCTTCCCCACTGCGGGTCACCTCCGCCGGCGCGCATGGCGGCGGACTTGGCCTCCAGGAAGGCGGTGTAGAGCTTCTCCGCATCCGGGTCGGGCGAGAGGAGCGGGGGTTCGTACGAGGTGTCGAACTCGTCGATCTGGAGCACCCCGCCGGGCCGCAGGGCACGGACCAGCTTGCCGAGCACAGTGCGCCGTTCGGGCAGGTGCTGGAGGACGAGACGGGCCACGACGAGGTCGTAGCGGTCCTCGGGGAGCCGGTCGTGCACGAGGTCGTGCGCGCGCACCTCCAAGTGCGGGGCGGGGGAGATGTGGCGGGGGTCCACGTCGGTCGCCAGGACCGAGCCACCTGGGCCGACGTGCCCGGCCAGCCAGTGGGCGACGCTGCCGCCGCCCGCGCCGACCTCCAGGCAGTGCCAGCCGGGGCCGACCCCGGTGGCGGCCAGCCGGGGCAGGGTGACCGGGTCGTAGGCAGCGGCGAGGCAGCGGTGCTGTTCCGTGCTGTGCGGGGTGGCGTTGTCGAAGACGTACCCCCCAGTGGGCTCAGTGGGCTCGGTGGCCGTCGGGTGCGGCACGGTGGGAGTCCTTCGGTGCGAGAGGGGGTGAAGAGGAGGAGGGGCGGGCACCGTCAGGTCCAGCGGCCGGTGCCGCAGGTGCCGGCGTCCCCGGTGAGCTGCTCCAGCAGGGCGGAGCGCCGCACCTTCCCGGTGCCGGTGCGCGGCACCTCGTCCCAGGTGAGGACGGTCGGCTCGGCGAGCGGGAGGCCGGCCGCCGCGGTGTCCCAACGGGCAGGAGCGAGCTGTCCGTCGGGGGTGACGACGACGGGGATCGGGTCCTTGCCGTCCGGCCGGCCGAGGACGACACACTCCAGCGCCTCGGGCAGCCGCGTTTCGAGCAGGTCCTCCGTCTCCAGGCAGCTGAGCCGGCCGGGGCTGTCGACCTCGCGGTCCAGGAGGCGCACGCTTCCGTCACGGCGCAGCACCCCGAGGTCGCCGGTGTTCCACCACCCGTCGTGGTGCTTGTCGGCCCAGCGGTCCTCCTCGCCGACGTAACCGAGCGCGAGGGCGGCGGTCCTGGCCTGCAGAAGCCCCGTACTGCCGCGGGGCAGCGGCATGCGGGTGCGGGGGTCGACCACGCGCAGCCGGGTCTTGAACGGGATGGGCCTGCCCAGGTCGCGGGCGGTGGAGCCGGCGTCGTCGGTGGCCGTACGCGTGTGGAAGCGGAAGGTCAGCGGACCGGTCTCGGTCTGCCCCCAGCCCTGCATCCACACGGGGCGCTGACGCCTGCTGGCGTGCAGATAGGCGCGGAGCGTGGGCGGGTGCACAGCGTCGTAGGTGCTGATGTAGAGGCGGACCCGGCGGAAGGGGTTGTCGAGCCGGCGGGTGAGGCCCTGGAAGCGGACGTAGACGCTCGGCAGCGCCTCGACGATGGTCGGGGGGTGCGCGCGCAGCAGTGGATCGACCGTGTCAGGGGCGGTGCCGGAGAGCAGGACCACGGCCTCGGGGGCGCGTGAGAAGGCCACCGCCGTCCAGCAGAAGGTGCGCCCATGGGCGTACGAGCCCGCGTGCAGCAGGGTGTCGCCGCGACGGACGCCGATGCCGGGGTAGGGAACCGCCTCGAAGCGGGCGAGTTTACGGATGATCGTGCGCGTGGAGTGGGTGACGAGCTTGGGTACCCCGGTGGTGCCCGAGGTGTGGTTGATGACGAGCGGCTCGTCGTCATGGCGGGCGCGGTGCACCCGGGG
This sequence comes from Streptomyces sp. NPDC048565, assembly GCF_040650935.1. NCBI lineage: Bacteria > Bacillati > Actinomycetota > Actinomycetes > Kitasatosporales > Streptomycetaceae > Streptomyces > Streptomyces sp. NPDC048565. The sequence goes on along the minus strand of NZ_JBEZIH010000020.1, from coordinate 160,294 downwards.
CCCGGGCTCGATGTCCGTGAGCGGGACGACGCCCGGGGCATCGGCGCCCACGGTGAGGCAGATGCCGGCCAGGGCCGCCGGATCGGTGCCCGCGGCCCGGCAGCGCTCCAGCACGGCGGCCGAGGTGATGAGCACCGCGGGCCGGAGCCTGGTGAGCAGGGCGGCGAGGACCGGTGGGTCGAGAGCGGCGGAGAGCTGGGCGGGCACGGCCCCGGCGCGGACCGCGGCGCAGGCGAGGAGGTCGTAGTCCCAGTGGTTCTCCTTGACGACCGCCACACGGTCACCACGCCCGGCCCCGGCCGCGGCGAGCCGGGCGGCGGTGGTGGCGACCAGGGCGGCCAGTTCGGGGACGGTCCACCGGGTGCCGCCGTCGGGTGCGAGGTCGAAGGGCCGGTCGAGGTGGACGACGGTGGCGTGCCCGCGGGCCGCGGCCTCGTCGAAGAGCAGCCCCATGTCGTACGGCTTCACCCGGCCACCGCCGGCAGCTGCGCGGGACGCGGGTCAGGGGCACCGAGCCGGCTGAGGACACGCGATGCGGCGAGACCGCCGGAGCGTACGGCGCCCTCGGACGCGGGGCGCAGCATGACCCAGTCGCCCGCGTACTCGACGGCGCGGACGGGGCGCGCCGCGAAGCGCTCGCGCAGGTGCAGGGCGCGTGGCGTGGCCTCGGGCAGGGCGTGCGGGAAGGCGTGCACGAAGGTGCGGAGGGTGGCGGCGCCGAGCCCCGGCACATAGCGCTCGGCGGCTGCGAGCAGCCGGCCCGCCGTCTCCTCGTGCGCGCTGTCCAGCAGCTCGGGCACGGTCCCGGGAGCGGCCATCAGGGTCAGCAGACCCTTGCCGTGCGGGGCGCGGCCCGGGTGTTTGACGTGGTCGGCGATGACGGCGGTCAGGACGTTCTCCTCGACGGCGGGGGTGAGCAGCAGATACAGGGGCCGGCCGGCCGCGGTGGGCGCCAGGGGCCGGTCCAGCAGACAGCTGACCTTGAGCGCGGAGCTGAAGGTGCAGGCGTCGATGAACGCGCGTTCCTCGGGCGGCGCCTGGGGCCGGAGGGCGGCGGCGACGGGGGCAGGTACGGCGAGCACGGCGGCCCGCGCGGTGATCTCCCCGTCCGAGCAGCGCACCACGGTACGGCCGTTCGCCTCGACGACCTCGTGCACGGTCCTGCCGGTCTCGACGTCGACGGTGCCGGCGAGCCGCCGGGCCAGCAGGTCCATGCCGTCGCGGTAGGTGCGCCAGCCGGACGGCGGACCGACCTCGGCGAGCAGGCTCAGCATCGGGGCGGCGGTGGAGCGGGCGGTGTCCCAGCCGAAGCAGCATTCCGCCAGCGGCTGGAGCAGGTAGTCGTGCAGGTCCGGGTGGTAACGCCCGGCCAGTTCACGGATGGTGGCCGCGCCGGCCGGGGTGCTCTCGGGCCGGTCACCGTCGTAGGCGCCGGGCCGGCTCGCGGTCCGCCCCAGCAGCCTGGCCAGGTCGAGCCTGGCCCGCGGCCGGAGCCCGGCGCCGGCTCCGAGCAGGGCTCCAGGCCCTGCGACCCCCGGGCGGGCCCGGCCGTCGCGCCAGACGGCGATGCCGCCGGAGATACGGGGCACGTCGGTGCGGGGGACGCCGAGGCGGTCGAGCAGCTCCCAGGTGGCGCGGTAGCCGTGGGAGGGGACCTGTTCGGCCCCCTGGTCGACGGTCCAGCCGTCGTGCCGGAAGGACCGCATCCGGCCGCCGACCTCGGCATGGCTCTCGAAGACGCGTACGGACAGTCCGGCGCGGCTCAGTTCATGCGCGGCGGTGAGGCCGGCCGGACCCGCGCCGATGACGGCGACATCCAGGTCGTGGCTCATGAGGCCCCTGCGCCGAGTGCTCCCAGCGCTCCGAGTGCGCCGCCCGCGTCGCTCGCCCCGCCCGCTCCGACGAGCAGGTTCGTCACGATGAGGAGGACGACGCTCAGCCGGTGCACGAGGAAGCCCGTGCGACGGGCGACCATGACGTTTCCGCCCCGGAAGCCGGTCACGTACTGCCGGAGCCTGAGGCACCCGGCCGGGAGCATGACCAGGGCGAACCACCAGGGTGCGATGCCGGTGACGGAAGCAGCGACGCTGATCAGGTACTCGCCGGCCGACAGGACCCCGATGAAGACGGCGTTGCCACGGGTGGAGACGAGGGCTGCCACGGTGGGGCGCCCGACGGCGCGGTCACCGTCGACGTCGTTGGTGTTGGAGTACACCCCGAACATGAGCGGTCCGAAGCCGAAGAGGAGCCCCTGCACCAGGAGGAAGCCGGTGTACTGCCCGGTCAGCAGCCCGTAGGGGGCGAGGACCAGGATCAGCCCCAGGGCGACGAGGAACGCCTCCTGGAAGCCGTGGTAGCTGATCTTCAGGCCGTAGGAGTACTGGAGGGAGACGACGTAGAGGGCGGCCAGCAGCACGACCGCCCACAGCGGCCGGTGCGGGGCGACGGCGACGGTGAGCGCCCAGACGGCCGCGCCGGCCACGGCACAGGTCCAGGCGAAGCGGAGCGCCTCGCGTTCGGTGAGTGTCCCGGCGACGAGCGGCTTGCGCAGCTTGTTGCGCAGCGGGTGGTCGGGGCCGTAGTTGGCGAGGTCGCTGCCGTCCCGGTAGCCCGTCACATCGTCCAGCGCGACCATGGCCATGATCACGAGGACCTGACCGAGGAGGAGGAGCGACAGCGTCCCCACGGCGCGGCCGGTCAGTCCGGAGAGCGGCAGCAGGACCGCGGCCAGGACGACCGGCGCGCTCAGGTAGTAGTCGAAGACGTCGAGCTTGCCCAGTCTCCGGTAACTCTGCAGCTTGCCCTCGGGGCAGGGCGCGGCGGGTACGGCTCCCGCTTCGGCTGCGACGTTCTGTGTCATCGTTCCTCGGTCTTTCGTGTGGTTCATGTCGTTCGTGCCGGGCAGGCCGGGGCGAACGGGACGCGCCGTGGCTCAGTGCCCGTCCGCGAAGGAGCGGACGCTGTCGGCGATGTGCTCCACCTGGGCGTCGGTCAGGAGGTGGTGCACGGGGATCGCGAGGATGCGCGCGGAGGCGGCCTCGGCCCGTGGCCATGTCTCCCCGGGGCGGGCGTACCGGGCGAAGGCCGGCTGCGCGGGCAGCGGCCGGGGGTAGTAGACGTGGGTCTCCACGCCGGCGCCCGTGAGATGGGCGCGCAGGGCGTCGCGTTCCTCGGCGAGCAGGCAGTAGACGTAGTGGCAGCGGCCGTCGCGGCCCGGGGGAGGCGCGAGGATTCCGTGGTCCGCGAGCGGGGCGAAGCGCTCGGTATAACACGCGGCGATGGCGGCCCTGCGCTCCAGCCGGGCAGGGAAGCCCTCGAAGCGGTGGAGCTGGAAGGCTGCCTGCACCTCGTCGAAGCGGCTGTTCCGGCCGACGACATGGTGGACGAAGCGTTGCCGGCCGTCCTGTCCGTGGTTGCGCAGCATCCTGAGCCTGCGGGCGAGTTCGGCGTCGTGGGTGACGATCGCACCGCCCTCGCCCGGCATCCCGCAGGACTTCACCTGGACGAAGGAGTAGACCCCCGCATCGCCCCAGAGCCCTGCCGGTGTGGAGCCGAGAACGGCTCCCTGGGCGACGGCGGAGTCCTCGACGAGCCTCAGCCCGTGGCGGCGGGCGAGCGCGCGGAAGCGGGGCATGTCGGCCATGACGGAGAACATGTGCGCGGGCATCAGGGCCTTGGTTCTGGGCGTGATGCACCGCTCCATGGCGTCGGGGTCGGCGACCATGGTGTGCGGCTCGATGTCGGCGAAGACCGGGACGGCCCCGATGTTGATGACGGAGGCGGCGAGCGGGGCGCATCCGAAGGCCGGGACCACCACTTCGTCGCCCGGGCCGATGTCCATGGCGGTGAGGACGAGTTCGAGCGCCGAGGTGCCGCTGCCGCACAGCACGACGTCGGTGGCGCCCAGGGATTCACGCAGCACCCGCTCGAACTCCTGGGTGCGGTGGCCGAGGATGAAGCGCTGCGAGGGGTCGAGCGCGACCTCGCGCACGAGGCCCAGCAGAGCCCTGCGGTCGGCCTCGAAGAGATGGGGCGGGAAGAAGGGGATGGGGCCGGCCGCGACTCCGGCGCTGTGGGTGGGTGCGGTCACTTCAGGCGCCCGCCTTCCTTGGACGGGGCCTGCGCGCGGGGCGTGTAGAAGCCCGCCACGGCGTCGCATACCCGGTCGGCCTCCTCGATGGTGAGGTCCGGGTGGAGCGGCAGCGCCACGGCCTGCCCGGCCGCCCGCTCGGCGTGCGGGAAATCGCCCGGCCGGTGTCCGGCACGGGCGAACGCGGGCTGGTGCGGCAGCGGCACCGGGTAGTAGACCTCCGTGCCGATGCCCTGCCGTTCGAGATGGGCGACGAGGGCGTCGCGGCGCTCGGCCTCGATCAGATAGACGTAGAAGACGTCCCGGTCCCCGTCCTCGGACCGGGCGGTGGAGCGCGGCAGGCGCAGGACGCCGGGGACGCCGCGCAGCCGCTCGGTGTAGTGGGCGGCGAGGACGGCGCGGCGGGCGATGTCGCTCTCCAGGGTCGTCAACCGCGCCAGGAGCACGGCCGCCTGTACGTCGTCCATCTTGCTGTTGGTGCCGACCCAGCTGCTCCCGGTCGAGATCGCGGGGAAGTCGTCGAGTGTCGGCCCGGACCGGCCGTGGTGGCGCAGCGCGCCGACGGCACGGGCCAGCTCCGGGTCGTCGGTGAGCACGGCCCCCGCGTCACCCAGGGCGCCGAGCGTCTTGCTCGGGAAGAAGGAGAGCACCCCGCCCGCTCCGTACAGACCCGCGTGCCGTCCCTGCCGGCGCATCCCGATCGCCTCGGCGCTGTCCTCCACGACGGTCAGTCCGTGGTCCCGGGCCACGGCCCCGATCGCGGCCATGTCGGCGGTCCGGTGGAAGAGGTGCGCGGGCATCACGAAGCGGCAGGCCGGGGTGATCGCGGCGGCCAGTGCCCGTGGATCCATGGCGTAGGTGACGGGGTCGATGTCGACGAACCTCGGAGTGCCTCCCGCGAGAACGACGGAGGATGCCGTGGCGAAGAAGGAGTAGGCGGGCACCAGTACTTCGTCACCCGGCCGGAGACCGCACGCGCGCAACAGCAGAATCAGCGCATCCGTCCCGCTGTTCACCCCGATGGCGAATCGGGCTCCGGTGTAGGCGGAAAGTGCCTCTTCCCATTCGCTCACCTGGGCGCCGTGGGAGAACTTTCCGTTGTCGAACACGCGCTCAAGGTTCTGTTCGACCAAAGGCCACAGCCGGCGAAATCCGCGGGCCTGGGAGAAGAACGGCACTCCTGGCGGCGGGGGTTCGGGTGCTTCCTGGGTGGTTACTTCCTGAGTGGTTACTTCCTGAACAGTTAATTCCTGTACTTCCTGAACAGGTGTCACGCACACATCCACAAGGCCGCTGACCTCGGGGTCGGAACCCATCGTGCAACCCTTCCCGATCTTCGCCATGAACGAACCCAGACTCGCTCACGTCGGGCCAGGACGACAAGAAAAACAATCCGTTTCACACGTTGTAGTGCATATTCCAGGCGTGGCTTGACTCCGCTTCGGTCCGGTCGAAAGGCTTCAGGGGGCCAGGAATTCCCGCGCCGAAATCGCCACCACCCTTGAGGAGACTGTGTGTCGCATGTGTTGCAGCCCCTGGTGATAGGACTCGGCCGCTCGGGAGCCGGACTGCACCTGAAGGCGCTGCGGAAGCTGGCACGTTCACCCGGTTTCCGTATCGGCCCGGTGATCGGCTGTGACCCGGCCCCCGACACCGGGCGTGACCTGTCGGGGGTCGTCCTCACCACCTCCGCGGCCGAGGCGCTGCACCGGGTGGCCGACCCGGCCTCCGTCGTGGCACACGTCTGCACACCGCCGCAGGACAGGCTGCCGCTGCTGCGCGAGCTCTCGGACCACGGGGTGAGGCGGATGCTGATCGAGAAGCCCCTCGCCACCTCCCACGCCGAGCTCGACGCGCTGCGGGAGCTGCGTGAGCGAGCCGGTCTGCGCATCGCCGTCGTCACCCACTGGCTGGCCTCCGAACTCACCGCCCGGCTCGCCCGGTCGGTGTCCGACGGGCGGTACGGGCCGCTCCTGGCCATCACGGTGGAACAGCACAAGCCCCGCTTCACGAAGTCGCTCACCACATCCGCGCACCACAGTGCGCTGGAGGTGGAGATCCCGCACGCGCTCGCCCTCGTGGTCCGTCTGGCAGGCCCGGCCCGCCTGCTGCGTTCCCACTGCGCGGACCTGCGCGTCGGCCGGGAGCTGCGCTCCGGCCTGGGCGGGGCCGAGCTGACCCTGCACCACGACAACGGCGTGCGTACGGCCATCCGTTCGGACCTGACGGCTCCCGTGCGGCGGCGCAGCGTCGTCCTGGAGTTCCGGGACGTCGAGGTCACCGCGCACTTCCCGGTGGGCGAGGACGACGACCACGCCCAGCTCGTGCTGCCCGGCGGAGAGCGGCAGATCTTCCGCGACGACGCGATCCTGGCCCTCTTCCGCACCGCTTACGGGCCCGTGACCGATGGTTCGCCGGCCATGGACTTCACCGTCGCGGCGGAGGCCGCCCGGCTGCTCTGCGAGGCACGGGCGGCCGGATCCACGGAGCGGGTGACGGCATGACGGTACGGCACACGGCCTTGGCGGACGGCGGTCTCCCGGACCCCGACGCACCGGGCGCGCGCCCCCTCGGCCCCTCCCCGCACGTGCTGGCGGGGATCGGCGACGAGGCCGCGCCGTCCCTGGAGGGCCAGTTGTCAGCAGTCCTGGCCCTCGGCTGGGGGGCCGTCGAGCTCCGCTCGCTGGACGGCGTCCCCCTGGCCGACGTACCCACCGCCCAGATCCGTGCCTCGGCCCGCCGGCTGGCCGACGCCGAGGTCCGGGTGATCGCCCTCGCCTCCCGTATCGGCAACTGGGCCCGCCCCGTGACCGGTGACTTCGGCCTCGACCTCGACGAACTGCGGGTCATGGAGGAGTGCGCGCTCCTGCTCGACTGCCCGCGCATCAGAGTCATGTCGTACCCCAACGACGGTCTGCCGGAGCGCGAATGGGGCGAGCGGGCGGTCGAGCGCCTGGGCCTGCTGGCCGGCCGGGCCGAGGCGGCGGGGCTCACCCTGCTCCACGAGAACTGCGCCGGCTGGGCCGGCTCCGACGCCGGCCGCACCCTGGGCCTGCTGACAGAGGTGAACAGCCCCGCCCTGCGGGTGCTCTTCGACACCGGCAACGGCGTCCCCCACGGATACCGCGCCGCCGACCTGCTGGGCCCCCTCCTGCCGTACGTCGAGCACGTGCACATCAAGGACGCAGTACGCCGGCCCGACGGCACCACGGCGTACGTACTGCCAGGCGACGGGGAGGCGGAGGTGGCGCACTGCCTGCGGACCCTCACCGCCGCCGGCTACACCGGCCCGCTCTCGCTCGAACCCCACCTGGCGCTGCGTCCGCACGAGGGCCTGAGGCGGCCGGGCGAGGGCGCGACGGACCTCTTCGTCCGGGCAGGCCGCCGGCTGGAGGAGCTCCTGACCGGCCTCACCGTGCCCGGACCGCAGCGGCAGGGCGCCCCATGACCCCGCCCGGCGGTCCTCTGCTCGACGGAGCCGACCACCGGCTGCTCCTTGACCTGCTCTCCCTGCCCACGGCCGGCCCTCTGGAGGGCGGCACCGCGCCGGGGGCGATCCGCTCCGCCCAGCGGCTCTACGCGCAGGCGGCGGACCGGGCCGGAATGCGGGTCGTACACCATGCTCCGCCCGACCCGGGCTGGCTGGACCGGCCGGGGGTGCCCGCGGTGGTACGCCGGGCGGCCGAGGCCGACCCCGGGTTCCTCGCCGCCCAGCCGAGCCTGCTGCTGCGCCTGGGACCCGGGCTGCCCCGTTCCCGCACGGTCATGTTCAACGTCCACCTCGACACCGTGGCCGGAGACGAGCCCGTGCGGTTCGCCGGCGCCCGCTTCCACGGCCGGGGCGCCGTCGACGCCAAGGGGCCGGCCGTCGCCCTGCTCGCCGGGATCCGGGCAGCGGTGGCCGCCCGGCCCGAGCTGGGCCGGTGCGTGGGTGTCCTGGTGCAGGCGGTGGCCGGGGAGGAGGGCGGCGCGATGGGCACGTACGGCACCCGGCCCCTGCTCGCGGACGGCCACTACGGGCGGCTCAACGTCTTCTGCGAACCCACCGGTATGCGTTCGCTGCCCCGCTCCACCGCCTCGATGACCGCCCGGATCACTGTGGACGGCGAGGACGCGATCGACGACCGCCCCGAGGCAGGACACAACGCGAGCGTCCTGCTGGGACACCTCGCCCAGCACCTGGGCCACCGGCTCGACGGCGCCGTCCCCGGCACCCGGGTCTGTGTCGCGGGGCTGCACACCGGCGAGCTCCACAACCGTGTCTACGGCCGCGGAACACTGCTGCTCAACCTCTCGTACGGCCACGAGGAGCACGGCCGGCGGCTCGCCGACGCGCTCACCGAAGCCCTCAGGGAAGGCCTGGCCGGGTTCACCGAACGCTTCGCGCGGACCGCCGCGTTCGCGCGTACGGCCAAGGACGCGGAAGCACTCGTACAACTCCGCTGGGACAAGCGAGACCTGCCCGCGCTCCACGACTCCGACCCCTGGGCCGAGGCCCTGCTCGCCGGCGCCGGCGCGGAACAGGCCCCCGCCGCGGACCCCGGCTTCACCTGCGACGCCCTCTGGGCGAGCGGTCTGCCCGGGGCCTTCACCACGGTCATCGGCCCCGGCTCGCTGGATGCCAACCACGCCCACGCGCAGGGCGAGTTCATCGACCTCGACGACCTGGAGGAGTTCGCTCGCGTCGTCGCCCGGCTCCTCGGTGCGTTCGCCGACCGGCCCGCACCCCCGCTCCCCTCCGGGGAAGACCTCTGCCAGAAAGGCGGAACCACCGCGTGACGACCACCACCCCCCGACCCGAGGCGCCCCAGGCCCTCGTCGGCCACGCACGGCTGCTGGACGCCGTCACGGGCCTCTTCGCCCGCCGGGGGCTGCCCGTGGCACGGGCCCGTACGGCGGCCGAGGCGCTCTGCCACGGCGACCTCGCCGGATTCCCCTCCCACGGGCTGTTCAACCTGGAGCGGCTCTATCTGCCGCTGCTGGATTCCGGGCGCTGCGACCCGCGCGCCGAGCCGGTGACGGTGAACGACCTGGGGGCCTGCGCCGTCGTGGACCACCGCCGGGCGCTGGGCCTGTGGGCGGCGGCCGAAGCGATGGACGACGCGGTGAACCGTGCGCGGCGCCACGGCATCGGCCTCGTCTCCGTACGGGGAGGGACGCACTTCGGCTGCGCGGGCTTCCACGCGGCCAGGGCTGCCGCCGCCGGAATGGTCGGCGTCGTTGCGGCCAACTGCGGCGGCCAGCGGCTGGTCCCCGCACCGGGCGGCGGTCGCCCGCTGCTCGGCACCAATCCGCTGAGCGTGGCCGCGCCCGCCCTGCCCGGCCACCCCTACGTCCTCGACATGAGCACCACGGTGGTGCCCACCGGACGGCTACGGCTTGCCGAACGCGAGGGCGCTCCGGTCCCGGAGGGCTGGCTGGAGGACGGACGCGGCGCCCCCGTCACCGACCCTGGTGCGTACGACAGGGGCGAGGCCCGGCTGCGCTGGCTCGGCGGGGAATCCGGGACGGGTGCGTACAAGGGCTTCGGCCTGGGCCTCGCTGTCGAGGTACTGGCCGCCGGCCTGTCCGGAAGCGCCACAGGACCCGCCCCCGAGGCTCTGACGGGGGACGGCGGCGCGCAGGGGGTGGACGACGGCGTGGGCTTCCTGATGCTCGCCGTGGACGCCGGGCGGCTGCGCCCCGGCGGGGACTTCACCGAGGCGATGCGGGACCTGTTCGGGACGGTCGCCGACTGCCTCCCGGCACCGGGTGCGGACGGTGAGGTGCGCTACCCCGGCTGGTGGGAGGCGGAGCGCGCGGCGCACCGACGGAGCGAGGGCGTCCCGCTGCCCACCGGCCTGTACGAGGAGCTGACGACGCTGGGGCTCTTCGACAGCGCCGCGACCACGGGGTCCGCGACCGCGGGGACAGGGACCCGGGGTCTCGCGACCACGGGTCACGCGACCACGGGTCACGCGACCACGGGTCACGCGACCACGGGTCACGCGACCACGGGTCTCGCGACCGCGGGCCCCGGCATGGGGGAGGCCCGATGAAGGACACACGCGCCGCCCTCGGTGTGATCGGGCTCGGAGCGATCTCCCGTTACTACCTCGCCGCCCTGGAGCACTCCCCGCACTGGCGGCTCGCCGCGGTGTGCGACGCCCGCCCCGAGGTGCTGCGGGAGCGTGGCGGCGGGGCGCCTGCCTGGAGCGACGCCGAGGCGATGGTGCGGGAGGCCGGCCTCGACGGGGTGGTCGTCGCCGTCCCGAACGACGCGCACGCCGAGGTGTGCCGGGCGGCCCTGGCTGTCGGTGTCCCGGTCTGCGTGGAGAAGCCGCTGGCCCTGACGGCGACCCAGGGCCGCGAACTCGTCGCCCTGGCGGCACGGTCGGACACACCGCTGCTCACCGCCTTCCACCGCCGCCACAACGACGCCTTCCGGGCGCTGCGGGAGGCCGTGGCCGAGGCGGGTTCTCCCGTGCGCCGGGTGCTGGTGCGCTATCTGGAGCGCATCGAGGAGCACACGGGCGGCGAGTCCTGGTATCTGGAACCGGAGCGCTGCGGGGGCGGATGCGTCGCGGACAACGGGCCCAACGCCTTCGATCTGGTACGGCAGTTGATGGGTGAGGTCGCCCCCGCCGGGTCCCTGATCGGCAGGGACCCGGCCGGGGTGGACCGCAGCGCCCGGGTGGATCTGCGGTCGGCCACCGGGGCAGAGGCGGAGGTGCTGCTCGACTGGTCGTACGCCGGGGAGCGGAAGGACGTCACAGTCACCCTGGCGGACGGCCGCACCCTGCACGCGGACCTCCTCGCGGCCCACCCCGGCTTCAAGGGCTCGCTGTGGCACGAGTACGAGGGCGTACTCACGGAGTTCGCCGCACTGCGGGCCGGCGGCGGCTTCGGGGAGGGCGCATCCGGCGGCCTGGCCTGTCTGGACCTGGTGGAGGCGGCGTACGCCCATGAGAAGGCCGCTCTGTCTGTCGCCCCGGTGGCAGGGGCATGAGGAACACGGCGGAGGACGGCCCCAAGAGGCCGGTGCGGGCCACGCTGGTGAAGGTGCTGCTGCACCGGCGTACGGACCGCGGAATGACCCTGCTGGAGTGGGCGAGCCGTTGTGTGCGACGGGGCGAGGTCCATGAGCTGGTGGTGACCGACCAGTGGGACCCACGCCCAGGAGCCCGGATCGACCGGGTCGGCTTCCTCGGCTTCGCGGAGATGGAGTGCGGCGGGGTGGTGGACCGGGGTGACTCCCTGGCCATCGGCGGAACCGAACACGGGACGGTGCTCGGTTTCGACGGCTGCCATCTGCCCAACCACTACAACATCCTCATCCACGCTCCCCACCTGCTGACCGGCGCCTCACTCGGCCTGAGCCCGGAAGTGCCGGTGATCCTGCGCCAGGGCCCGGCGGACGAACCGGCCTGAGCGGAGCATGCGAAAGAGGGCCGGCGGTCCTGGACCGCCGGCCCCCCTCCCAGCGGTGCTGGATCAGCCCAGCAGCTCGATGTCGAGGCGGCCGTAGTGGTACTCACGCACCACGCGCAGCAGTTCGTCCTCGCTCAGCACTCCGTCGCCGTTCGCGTCGACCTTGCGCAGGACCTCGTCGGCCTGGCCGGCCGGCAGGCCGATCGCGACCAGCCACGTCGAGAACTCCTTGCCGTCGAGCACGCCGTCACCGTCGGAGTCGGAGAGCTGGACGAGGGACTTCACGACCGGGCCGAGCGCGCGGTTGAACGCGGCCTCGCCCTCGCTGAACAGCAGCTGCTCGGTGGCGCGCAGGAAGCCCTCCTCGGAGATCCCACCCTGGGCGGAACCGCTCTGCTCGGCGAGGTGGGTGTAGAGCGCCTCGAAGGCGTCGCGCAGCCCCTGCACCTCGGGGGCGTCCTCCGCCTTGCCGAAGGCCTTGGCGATCCGGGCGGCCTCCTGACGGAAGTCGCTGAGCTCCAGGAGGCCGTTGCCGTCGACGTCCCAGCGGGCGAAACGCTTACGCAGACGCTCGTTGGCCAGGGCAGTGCTCATGAATGTTCTCCTTCTTCGTTACGGGTGATGCGGACAAGCGGTGCGTCCGGCGCACCAGGGGCCCATGGGCTCCGGCGGACCGGAACCGAGGGGCCGCACGCGCCGTGGAGGGCGCGCGAGCTGAGGGAGAGGCCACCGGCCTTTCGAGGGCGGGGCACAGTGGGCGTCAGAGTGTGGTGACGAACCTGCCGGTGACGGCGCCCCGGGTGTCGAGCAGGGGCCGGCCGCGGCGCCCGAGCGCTCCGAGGTCGTAACAGGCGTGGGGCTGGAGGAGGATGACGAGGTCGGCCGACTCCAGCGCCTCGTCCAGGTCGGTGGCCCGGGGCAGTGCCGTGCCACCCACGTGGAAACGGTCCACGTACGGGTCGTGGTAGGTGACCTGGGCGCCCGACTCGGCCAGCACCGTCGCGACGCCCCGCGCCGGGGTCTCGCGGATGTCGGCCACATCGGGTTTGTAGGTGACCCCCAGGAGCAGCACCCGGGCGCCGTCGGGCCGGACGCCGTGCTCGTCCAGGAGGCCGAGTGCGCGGAGGGCCACATGCCCTGGCATGGCGTCGACCACCTGGCGGGCGGCGTCGAGCAGCCGGAAGGAGAAGCCCTGACGTTCGGCCTCGGCGGCCAGATAGCGGGGATCGACCGGGATGCAGTGGCCGCCGACACCGGGGCCGGGCACGAACCGGCCGAACCCGAAGGGCTTCGTCCCCGCGCAGTGCAGGACGTCCCATACGTCGATGCCGCTCTGCCGGCAGTAGAGGGCCACCTCGTCGACGAGAGCGATGTTGACGTATCGGTAGGTGTTCTCCAGGAGTTTCGCCATCTCCGCCTCCCGGGTGCCTTTCGCGAGGACGATGTCCTTGACGAATGGGGAGTAGAAGGCGACGGCCCGTCTCGCGCAGTCGGTCGTGTATCCGCTGACAATTTTCGGAGTGTTCTCCACTCCCCATTTCCTGTTTCCCGGGTCGATGCGCTGCGGGGAATAGGCCAGAGCGAAATCCTGGCCCGCGACGAGGCCGCTGCCCTTTTCCAGGAGCGGTCTCACGACGTCCTCGGTCGTGCCGGGATAACTGGTTGATTCCAGTACCACGAGGGTGCCGGGACCGATCCTCCGGGCGACCTCCTCCGTGGCGGCCTCGACCTGCGCGAGGTCGGGACCGCCGTCGGCGACGAGCCCGGTGGGGACACAGACGACCACGGTGCGGGCGCCGCGCACGATCTCCGGGTCGGTGCTCGCCCGGAAGTCCTGGGCGAGCATCGCCGTGACATCGGCGTCGCTCACGCCGCCCACGTGCGAGCGCCCCGCGCCGAGTCCGGAAGCGACCAGGGCGCTGACATCGAGACCCAGGACGCGAAGACCGGCGGCCGACGCACTGCGCGCGAGCGGCAGCCCGACATGGCCGAGTCCGACGACCACCAGGTCGGCGGCCCCGTCGGCAGGGGACGACGTGACCTGCTGAGGCACCTGCGCGGATGCCGGCCGGGACGGCAGGGGCTCCCGCTGAACCGCCTTCACCTCCACCATCAGCCGGAGAAGCTGCCGCTGCCGGGGGCGACATGGGACCCGTGCCCCGGCTGGACGGTGAGTCCCGGGGTGAGACAGAAGGGGTCCCCGTGCACCGTCACGGGGCGCTCGCTGCGGTTGACGAGCACGTGCGCGTCGGCAGGGAGTTTGTGGCAGCCCCGGGGACTGGCGTACGTGGTCAGCGGCGCCACCTCGGTACGGAAGACAGCGACCTCACCGGCATCCGCGGGTGCGGCCGAGGCCGTCGGCGCGAATGCGGCGAGAAGTCCCGCAGCGGCGAGAACGACTGCGGTCCCGAAGCGGTGCAATGTTCAACTCAATTCTGTGGTGCATGCGGATACAAAAGCGCACGCGGAGAAGTCGCGGACACAGATCATTCTGTGGCCTTTCTCGGGGCCTGATCACCAGGGATCGGAATGTGCACCTGTACGGGTGACGGAATTCGATAAGAAGATCGATGAGGCACGGAAGGTTTCCCCGGAGCAGCCCCGCAGCCTCCTCCCCTCCTCCTTCCCCTCCTCCTCCTTCCCCTCCCTCTCTTCCCTTCCCTTGCCTTGACGCCGACGTCAAGGATTACTGTCGGGGGATGCGAATCGGGGAACTGGCCGAACGCGCCGGCACGACGACACGGACGCTGCGGTACTACGAGTCACGGGGCCTGCTGCGGGCACGCCGTGCGGAGAACGGCTACCGCACGTACGAGGAGAGCGACCTGCGGCTGATCCAGCAGATCCGGACCCTTCAGGACTTCGGGTTCGACCTGGAGGAGACCCGTCCCTTCGTCGACTGCCTGCGCGCCGGTCATCCGGCGGGCGACGCCTGCCCTGCCTCGCTGGTCGTCTACCGGCGCAAGCTCGGCGAACTGGACTCACTCATCGGTCAGTTGCAGTCGATCCGCACGGAGGTAGGGGCCCAGCTGGCACGCGCCGAACTGGAGGCGACCGCCGAGCTGCCGGGCGGCCCGGAGCCCCGATGTGAACTGAGTGAACCGAACTGGAAGGACGAGACCCGATGATCCACGCAGAAGGCGTAGCCGAGGTCACCGACACGACGTTCGACGCGGAGGTCCTGGAGGCCGGGCTGCCGGTCCTGGTCGAGTTCACCGCCGACTGGTGCGGCCCCTGCCGCCAGCTCGCACCGGTGCTCAGCGCGATCGCCGGGGAGGAGTCCGACCGCATCAAGATCGTCCAGATCGACGTGGACCACAACCCGGGCGTCACCAGCCGCTACGCGGTGCTGTCGATGCCGACGCTGATGGTCTTCCAGGACGGCGGACCGGTGAAGTCGATGGTCGGCGCCCGCCCCAAGCGCCGCCTCCTCCAGGACCTGGAGGACATACTCCCCCCGACGCCCTGATTCCCACCCCACCCCACCCCACCCCGCACCCACCCCACCCCCGCCCACCCCCCGCCCCAAGCGGGGAGGTTGAGGACGACCTGTGGGGGTGTATGTCGCTTTTGGTGGTCCGTAACTCCCCTACCGCCGCGCGAGGGTCGCGAGCACGCCGCGCGCGGGCGTTCCGTCCGGCCAGGTCCATCCGGCGACGAGGTGGATCTGGCCGGACGGGCTCTGCGCGTCGTCCACGGGCCGCAGGACCCGGTTGATCCGGACATCCGGCCCGTCGGCAGGGTCCGTACCGTGGATGGTGACGGTCGGATCAGGGGTGTCGCTCTCGCTCTGGCGCTGCGGCAGCGCCTCGCCGCGCAGGAGGGCGTGCAACTGGCCCGACACTGCCGGGTCGTGGACGCCGTCGTAGACCCATCGGGTGCCCAGGACCCCGTGCTCGGAGGTGCCGATCAACGCCGCGTCGGGGGCGTCTTCGAGCGGCTCACCGCGGTAGCCCAGCGGGACCAGATAGGCCACCGGCGCCTGCGCGGAGGTGTCCACCACGATCATGAACTCGATCCCGACCGCGCCCTGCGGGTCGTCCAGCCGGAATCCGCCGGCCTTGACCAGCACCGGTGCCTCCGCGTTTCCCACGTACCACCTCTGCTTCGACAGCCAGCCCGTGAGGAGTTCCAGCTTGGTGGGCGTCATGGTGGTGCGGTGGATGGTGGCCATACGAGCTCCCTCACGCATTAGTCCGCGCCCGTCCTCTGACGGGGCGTGATTGAAATCTAATCGAACTTGTCCCCCATGAGAGCCACTCGGATGTCCACCGCAGGGTGATGCCCGGCGTACACCCGGTTTCCTAGTGTTCCCGGCAGTACAGCGGCCACCGGGCCGCGGGCCGTGGAAGAGGGAAAAATGTCGCGTACATCGCTGCCGGGCACACAACGACTGAAGGGCCTCTTCTCGCAGACTCCGACTCCCCTCGTCCCGACGCGCCGGGTGCTTTCGAGGGGGGTGCGGCTGGCGCTCATGGCGGTGCTGTTCCTCGTCGTCATAGCGCTCGCGGCCGGGGTGCGGTCCATCGCCGGACACCAGCCGGTCCTCGCCGTTCTGGCCGGAGCCGTGGTCGTGGTGGGCAGCCTGGCCGCCTACGCGGCGGTCGTACGGGCCCTGGAACAACGCGCCGTGTCCGAGCTGGACCTCGCGAGGGCGGTTCCGGAGCTGCGGACCGGAGGTGCCGTCGGGGTCGGCCTCTTCACCGTCACGCTCACCCTGATCGCCATCTTCGGTACGTACGGTTCGGGGTCCGGCGGCTCGATCGGCGGGATGCTGGCCGTGCTCGGGATCATGGCGGGAGTCGCCGTCACGGAGGAACTGCTGTTCCGGGGGGTCGTCTTCCGCCTGGTCGAGGAACTCACCGGCACGCGCGTCGCACTGGCCCTGTCGGCCGTGCTCTTCGGCGCCCTCCACCTGGTCAACGACGGGGCCACGGTCTGGGGCGCCCTCGCGATCGGGATCGAGGGCGGACTGCTGACGGCCGCCGCCTACGCTGCCACGCGCTCCTTGTGGATGCCGATCGGGATCCACTGGGGCTGGAACTTCGCCAGCGGGGGCATCTTCGGGACCGCCGTCTCCGGCGACGACACGACCCCCGTGGGCCTGGTCCGTGGAGTCTTCTCGGGTCCCAGCGCGATCACGGGAGGCGACTTCGGACCGGAAGCCGGCATCTTCTCCGTCCTGGTGTGCTCCGTCGCCACGTTCCTGTTCCTGCGCACGGCCCGGCGCCGGGGCCGCCTCTACGACCGCGGTCACTTCCGTGCCGCCCGAGTCGCCGGTGCGGAGTCCACGACCTCCTGAACCAGGTCCGGTGCGTGCCGTGGCCGCTTCAGCCCCGCACGGTGACCAGGCCCACCCGGTGGGCGTACACGACCGCCTGCACGCGGTCACGCAGGTCCAGCTTGGTCAGGATGCGCGACACATACGTCTTGACCGTCTCGCGGCTGATGAACATCCGGTCGGCGATCTCGGCGTTCGACAGCCCCTCGGCGATCAGCTTGAGCACCTCGGTCTCCCGTGGGGCCAGGTCGGGCAGCAGCGTTGTTGTCGCGGCGGGCTCGGGGGCCGTCTCGCCCGGCAGGATCCGGTCGGCGAACCTGCCGACCAGGCGACGGGTGACGGCGGGCGCCAGCAGGGACTCGCCCGTGGCGACCGTACGGACCCCGTGCACCAGGTCACGCGGCGGGGAGTCCTTCAGCAGGAACCCGCTCGCGCCGGCCCGCAGCGCCTCGTACACGTACGCGTCGAGGTTGAAGGTCGTGACCACCAGGACCTTCACCGGGTCGGGGACGTCGGGGCCCGCCAGCAGGCGGGTCGCCCCGATCCCGTCCAGCAGCGGCATCCGGACATCCATGACCACCACGTCCGGGCGCAGCCGCCCCGCGGCCTCCACGGCCGCGCGCCCGTCGGCGGCCTCTCCCACGACCTCCAGGTCCGGCTGGGCGGAGAAGATGGTGACATAGCCGGCCCGCACGAGTGCCTGGTCCTCGCAGACCAGGACCCTGATCGGCCTCTCGGGCCCGGCATCCGCCGTCCGTATCCCACCACCGGTCTCGGTCATTCGCTCCTCCTGCGGGAAACGGCGTGCTCCCCGGAGGGGATGGGGATGCGGGCGCTGACCGCGAAGCCGCCGTCCGGGCGGGCACCGGCCAGCAGTTCGCCGCCGAACACTCCCACCCGCTCACGCAGCCCGATCAGGCCGTGCCCACCGCCCCGGCCCAGGGGCCTGACCCCGGTGGCCGCGGGTGTGGCGGGTGCTCCCTCGGTGGTCACCTCGACCTCGATGTCGTCGTGCGTGTAATGGACGGCGACCAGTGTCCTGCGGCCCGGCGCGTGCTTGAGGGCGTTGGTCAGGGACTCCTGCACCACGCGGTACGCGGCGAGACCGACGCCCGATGCGGTCGGCGGCTGTTCGCCGGTCTGCGTCAGTTCCACGGGCTGCCCGGCCGCCCGGGTCTTCTCGACCAGATCGCTCAGCCGCGCCGTGTCATCGGACGCCGTGTCATGGGGCGTGGCCTCGACGGTCTTTGCATGCTGAGTGAGCGTCGGATCGTCGGACGCGTTCAGCAGGCCCAGCAGATGCTGGAGGTCGGTCAGGGCGTGCCGGCCGGAGTCGCTGATCGCGCCAAGTCCGGTGGCGACCCGGTCCGGGGCGTCGGCGAGCAGGAACTGGGCCGCGTCCGCCTGCACCGTCATCGCGGTGACGTGATGGGTCACGACGTCATGCAACTCCCGTGCGATACGCGCTCGTTCGCGGGACATCGCCGCCTCCACGCTGAGGCGCCGCCGCTCCTCCTCGCCGGCCTGCCGCGCACGTACGGCCCGGCCGGCGGCCCAGCAGCAGATCAGGGCGAGGGGGATGAGGAGGAAGTCGGACGCATGCAGGGGCGAGCCCCTGTCGTGCAGCCCGAGGACGAAGAGCGCGTAGAGAGCGGCGGCCCCGGCGGCCACCAGCGCGAGGCGAGCACCGTCGGCACGCCTGCCGTGCGCCCCGGCGCTGTACAGGGCGATGTACAGCCCGACGCTGGCGAACGTCGCTGGGTAGGCGACCAGTTGGTGCACGGCGAAGGCCCCCGCGACCAGTGCGAGGCACCACCCGGGCCACCGCCGGCGCGCGACCAGCGGCAGCCACAGGAGCAGGGTCACCAGGACACCGGGCATGTCGTACGGGCGCTTCGCCAGGTCTCCGAACTCCGCGCCGAGCGGGGCCATCGCCGGAGCGAACGCCAGGGGTGCCAGCACGGCGGTGAACACACCGTCCCGTACGAGCACGTCCAGCGCGTTCCAGCGCGCCACGGCACCGCGAACGCCCTTCACCGGTGTTGACGTCATCGCTTCGAACACGCTGCGAGCCTAGCCTCCCGGCGGGGCCCCGACGTGCCCGGGCGGACGCGCTCACGCGTGCCGGTGCTCGACCGCTGCGCCATGTGCCGCACCCCATGGCCATGGTCCTTGCGGGCGGGTAGGCCGATGTCAGCCGGCCGTCCACCCGCCGTCCACGGCCAGTGCCGACCCCGTGGCGAAGGAGGCGCGGTCGCTGCACAGCCACAGGGCCGCCTGGGCGATCTCGACGGGGTCCGCCATGCGCTTCTGCATCTGGCGCGAGATGAACGCCGTCTCCAACTCCGGGTAGGCCTCCACCGCTTGGCTGATCATCTCCGAGCGGGTGGTGCCGACGACGAGGGAGTTGATGCGGATGTTGTGCTCCGCGTACTCGGCCGCCGCTGCCCTGGTCATTCCGAGCACCGCGTGCTTCGCCGCGACGTAGGGAACGGGGGCCCCGGTGGCTTCCACGGCGGCGGTGCTGGATGTGTTGACGATCGCCCCCTTCCCGGCGTCGAGCATCACCGGGATCTGCGAACGCAGGCAGTTCCAGGTGCCGTTGACATTGACGGCCATCGAGCGGTCGAAGATCGCCTGGTCGAGCTCATGCAGGGGGGACAGGTCGGCGCCTGAGAAGCCCGCGTTGTTGAAGGCCGCGTCCAGTGCCCCGAAGTGCTCCACGGCCGCGTCCACGGCGCGCTGTACGTCCTGGGCGATCGAGACATCGCCCGTGCTGATGGCCGCCCGGCCGCCCGACTCGTTGATCTCCTGGGCCAGTTGCTTCAGCACGTCCTCGCGGCGGGCCATCAGAAGGACCGCCGCACCCTCGGCGGCGAACAGCCTGGCTGCCGCCTCGCCGATACCGCTCGACGCACCCGTGATCATGACGGTCTTGCCGGCCAGCATTCCATTGGTGTCACTGTCACTCATGCGGCGAGTAAACGCCCTGAGGCGCCTGGAGGATAACCCTCCGAACCTGTCCGGTCGATCACGTTCACCGCTGGATGGCGAGGACCGCCGCTGTCGCGCGACCGATGGCCCGCACCGGATCGAGTGGAGAGCCTCCCGGGCGGGACGCTCTGCCCTGGGGCCGACGTGGCCGACTACTTGCTGCACCCCATGGCGCGCAGGCCTTCCGGTTGGAAGGCCGTGGCGAACTTCTCCAACTGGGAGCGCTTCTTACGGGCCTGGTCGAGAGGAATGGACAGGGTGACCCTGAGGACGTAATTACTCTTGCTGCCACGTTTGGCACACGGACTCAGCGAAACATACGCATCGTCGGTTATTGCCGCGTTCCCCGTCCCCGACGGTCGCGGATCGCGGTCGGCGGAGGTCTTTTCCAGATCCGTCTGCACGTCGAAGTAATTCTGGTCCCGGTACTCCACCACGGTCAGCGCCCTGGATCCGTCCACGGACACGACACAGTTCGACGTTTCCGGCTTCCCTGTCGCCTGCTGTTCCGCCTCGATCTTCTCGCCGCCCGGCAGCAGCGGTTTCAGCACGTCGGGGTCGACGGTGCGGTCGCACAGGGCTTTGGGCGTTGTGTAGCCGGTGGAGCTCGTGCATGCCGTGAGCCCCGGGAGGAGGGCTGCGGCGACACCGAGGGCGAGCGCGGCACGGCGCGTGACACGCCAGGGTGCGGTGGTCATTGCGGGACTTCACCTGCTATCCGGTTGGCGGTGCTGTTTCCGGTCGGTCCCGGTCGCCTCCCACGGGATGCGGGTGATCCGGCGCTGAGCAACGCCGAGTTCTTCGGCGGTCGGCGTGAGGCTGTAGCCGTCGCCGGCCGCCGCACCGGAGGGCCGGTGTGAGCGCTCCGCAGGATTCTCAGGACGGTCTTCGCCTCGGCGGCGGCCTCGCCGCACTGTTTCGCCGTCTTCGTCACGAACTCTCGGGTGATGTTGGCGTCCCCCGTGTCTGCTGTCGCCGCCCTGCGGGCAACCCGCCCCGCCTGCAGCCTTAACGTACTTGGTCGGCTACGGCGTCGTCATGCCGCGTTCTTTGGGCCCTCGCGCCCTGGTGTTCGTGTCCGCCCCCCAAGCGCGCCGCAGCTATGCAGAGGTCCCGGTGCGTCTCGCCTCAGGCGGAGTGAGGTCACGCTGGACCGCAGGGCCACCTACAGCCGTACTTTCAGCGTTGCCTATGCTCGATGGTGATCAATACTTGCTCCTTACGCGCAAGTTCACGCATCGTGAGCGAAGGGACCCCCGTGTCAGACCTGCGACTCGGTGTCATCGGACTCGGACTGCGCCGTTCCATCGCGACGGCAGCCCACCGTCCCGGGCGGGGTTCGGTGGTCACCGCCGTCTGCGACCTCGACCCGGAAGTGCGTCGCCGCGAGGCGGAGCACTTCGGTACGGATGTCGCCGTCAAGGACTACAGGCTGCTCCTCGGCCGGGAGGACCTCGACGCCGTCGTCATCGCGACGCCGGACGACACCCACGAGGCGATCGCCGTCGACGCGCTCCGGGCCGGCAAGGCGGTCTTCGTCGAGAAGCCGCTCGGGATCACCGTCGAGAGCTGCGACAACGTCCTGCGCGCCGCGTACGGGACCGGGACCCGGTTGTACGTCGGCCACAACATGCGCCACATGGGTGTCGTGCGGCTGATGCGCGACGTCATAGCCCGGGGTGACATCGGTGAGCCCAAGACCGTCTGGGTACGGCACTTCGTCGGTTACGGCAGCGACTACTACTTCAAGGACTGGCACGCCGACCGGACACGTACCACCGGTCTGCTCCTGCAGAAGGCCGCGCACGACATCGACGTCGTGCACTGGCTGGCCGGCGGCTACACCCGTCGCGTCAACGCACTCGGCGACCTCCTCGTCCACGGTGACCTGCCGCGCCGTGCCCCGGACACACCGCGTCCGGACAACTGGCTGCGGGAGTTCGACTGGCCGCCGACTGCCCGTAAGGACCTGCACCACACCGTGGACGTCGAGGACGTCTCGGTGATGAACATGCAGCTCGACAACGGTGTGGTGGCCGCCTACCAGCAGTGCCACTTCACGCCGGACTACTGGCGCAACTACACGGTCATCGGCACCGAAGGGCGGCTGGAGAACTTCGGGGACGGCCCCGGCGACGAGGTCAAGGTCTGGAACACCGGTCCCGGCGGTTACCGCGCCGAGGCCGACATCACCTACCGGGTGCCCGAGGCGGACGGCTCGCACGGCGGCGGTGACAGCCGGATCATGGAGGAGTTCTGCCGGTTCGTCCGCGACGGTGGTGTCACCGACACCTCGCCGGTCGCCGCCCGGATGAGCGTCGCCGCCGGTGTGCTCGCGACCCGCTCGCTGCGCGACGGCGGTACACCCTTCGACGTGCCGGCGCTCGCCCCCGAGCTGATCGCGTACTTCGAAGGCGGCCAGGCGCGCTGAATGTGACGCGGGCAGGGGAGAGCGCACGCGGTCCGCGTCCAAGGAGTGCTGTGTGCCTCCTCAACATCACGGAAACACTGATGTACGGTCCACTCGCATGCGCACCCGACCTGTACTCGCGTGGACCTCAGCCGTGACCGCGGCGTTCGCGGTCGCGGCCGCTGCCGGCCCCGTGGCCGCCGCCGCCCCGGCCGCCCCGGTGTCCGTGAAGCCGAAGGCCCACTGTCCTCAACTCTCCGACGAACTCACCTGGTACGGCGACAACCGCGCCCAGTTGCAGCGCGTGATCGACGAGCGCGGCACCTGCCACGGCAAGGGCGGACCGCGTCCGGTCGCGGCGTTCGACTGGGACAACACCATCACCAAGAACGACGTCACCGACGCCACCATCAGCTGGTCCCTGAGGCACGACAAGATCCTGCGGCCCGCCCGCTGGAAGGACACCAGCAAGTGGCTGACCGACACCGGTGAGAAGGCCCTCACCAAGGCCTGCGGTACCGACGTCGAGGTGGGAGCGCCCCTGCCCACGTCCACCAACGACCGCTGCGCCGACGAGATCCTCCAGATCCGTGAGGACGGCACCACGATGAGCGGCGACGCCGCCTTCGCGGGGGAGTGGAACCACCGGCGCACCGTCCCGCAGTACGCCTGGGTGCCCCAGCTGTTCGCCGGACACACCGTCCCCGAACTGCGCGCGTACACGGCGGCCGCCCGCAAGGAGGCCCTTGCCGCGCCTGTCGGTGCGACCCGCACCGTCGGTACCCACGTCCTTCCGGCGTACGTCCGTTACTACGAACAGCAGCGCGACCTCGTCCGTACGCTCCAGAAGGCCGGCTTCGACGTCTGGATCGTCTCGGCGGGCTCCGAGCCGGTCACCGAGGTCTGGTCGCGCGGCATCGGCATCGACCGCGCGCACACCGTCGCCATCCGCTCCGTGCTCGACCGCAAGGGCCGCATCACGACCCGCAACGAGGGCTGCGGCGGGGTGGGCGTCACCCAGGGCGAGGCCATCCCGTACATCGACGGCAAGCGGTGCTGGATCAACCAGGAGATCTACGGGATCGAGGGCCGGGCCGCCTGGAGCAAGCAGGCCCCGGACCGGCGGATCGCGCTCGGCGGCGGTGACGCCGACACCGACGTGACGTTCGTCGGTGACGCCACCGGCGCGCACCTCGTGCTCAACCGCAACAAGAACGAGGTGATGTGCCGCGCCTACGACAACGCCGACGGCCGCTGGGTCGTGAACCCCATGTTCATCGAGCCGCTGCCCCGGAAGACCACGGCCTACCCCTGCGCGACGGCCGCCTACAACGAGCCCGACGGCGGCTTCGGCCCCGTGCTGCGTCGCGACGGCAGTGTCGTACCCGATCAGCGGGACACGGTGTACTGACCGCCTGCCGTACCGGCCGCCGCCGATCCCGTCCGGCGGCGGCCGGTACGGCTGGCCAGGCTCTTCCAGAATCCGGGGCGGTGGACGGTGCCGAAGCTCAAGCAGGGCGGGCAGCGGGCGGGTCCTCGTCGGCCAGACACCTTCGTAAGTCGGCCAAAGACACCACAGTTCCCCGCGACGGATGGCGGGCTTCACTAACGTGAGGCCCGCCATCGCTACATCAGCATGCCGATCGCACAGGGGGACACACCATGGAATCGCGTGCAGGCAGAGCCTTACCCAGGGCGCTCAGCGTCCTCGTTGCCGCGTTGGCCGTCATGCTCGGGCTGACCGCGCAGGCGGGCGCGACCCAGGCCGACGGGGTGTCGGCGTCAGGGCTGACCGGCCTGACGTTCACCTCGGTCAACAGCGGCCGGAACCTCGACGTGCAGAACGGCAACACGGGTGACGGGGTCTTCGTCGTCACCAACGCGGCGCCGGGCTACCACCAGCAGTGGACGGCCGACGTCCAGACCGACGGTGCGTTTCGGCTCGTCAACGACGACACCGGCAAGTGTCTGGCCACGGGCCTTCCGCTCGCGCAGCAGTCCTGCGCCGGAACGGCCGCTCAGCGCTGGTACTTCCAGCCCGTCGCCGGTGTCGAGAACACCTTCATGATCCGTAACGCCGGTGACAACAAGTGCGTCGACGTCGTCCTCGCGTCCCAGAACGACGACGCGTGGACCCAGACCTACGCCTGCAACGGCAGCAAGGCCCAGCAGTGGTCCATCCCGGCCTCGGCCACCGGGGACGCGTTCGAGGCCGCTGTGGACTACGCGTCCAAGCGCTGCCAGAAGGACGAGGCGACCTGCTCGTGGACGAAGGGCTCCCAGGCCCCGGCCGAGCCGCTGCCCCTGCAGTGTGTCTCGCCCGTCTGGTACAACGGCACCGCCGCCTCGGTGCCGTGGACGTTCTCACTGACCACCGAGCACGGCTGGTCGAGCGAGATCAGCGTCTCCTTCGAGTCGAGCGTCACCGTGGGCGACCCGAGCCCCATCCAGACGAAGATCGGCCTCACCATCTCGGACAAAGTGACCTACAGCCTCAGCGAGACGCTCGGCAACAGCCTGGAGATCGCCGTGCCGCCGGGCCACTACGGCTGGGTGGCGCTGTCGGAGCTGGCGACGAAGGTGACCGGTGACTGGACCTTCGACGCGAACGGCTACCCGTGGAAGGCACACGACACCGTCACCGTGCCCCTGACCAGTGACGACCAGGGCCACGCCAGCGTCTACCTGGCGAAGACCGGGCCGGAGTTCACGACCTGCGGCGGCTGATCCGCCGGGGCCCGCACCGCGCACACCTGGTGCGGGTCCCGGTTGGCCTCGCGCGAAGCGGGGCTCGGAGTGAGGTTACGGACCGTGCACCGCCCCGAAAGCCGAGGTCGCGGAAGGTCCGCGTGTCCGTAACCTCTCTTCGACCGGGCCTCCCGGTGCCCCGGGGGCCCTCAGGCCGGGCGCAGCCAGACCGTCGCGAGCGGCGGCAGCGTCAGCGTGATGCTGCTGTCCCTGCCGTGCGCCGGGACCGACTCCGGCTTCAGCGGCTCCTCGTTGCGTACGTCGCTGCCGCCGTAGCGCGTCGCGTCCGTGTTGAGGACCTCGACCCAGGCCTCGGGGCCGTCCGGCACGCCGATGCGGTAGTCCTGGCGCACCACGGGGGAGAAGTGCGAGACCGCGATCAGCGGTGAGCCGTCCGCGTCGTAGCGCACGAACGAGAACGCGTTGTCCTCGGCCGCGCCGCCGTCGATCCAGGAGAAGCCACCCGGGTCGGTGTCCCGCTGCCAGAGCGCGGGCAGCGCGTTGTACACCGCGTTGAGGTCCGTCACCAGGGTGCGTACGCCGCGGTGGTCGCCGGAGGCCTCGTACGTCTCGTCCAGCAGCCACCAGTCCGGGCCGTGGCCCTCGGACCACTCGGCGCCCTGGGCGAACTCCTGGCCCATGAACAGAAGTTGTTTGCCCGGGTGGGCCCACATGTAGCCCAGGTAGGCGCGGTGGTTCGCGCGCCGCTGCCACCAGTCACCGGGCATCTTGCTGACCAGGGCCTGCTTGCCGTGCACCACCTCGTCGTGCGAGATCGGCAGCACGTAGTTCTCGCTGTACGCGTACACCATCGAGAAGGTCATCTCGTTGTGGTGGTACTTGCGGTGGATCGGTTCCTTGGAGACGTACACCAGCGAGTCGTGCATCCAGCCCATGTTCCACTTCAGACCGAAGCCCAGGCCGCCGTGGTCCGTGGCGCGGGTGACGCCGTCCCAGGCGGTGGACTCCTCGGCCATCGTGACGACCCCGGGGCTGCGGCGGTAGACCGTCGCGTTCATCTCCTGGAGGAAGGTGACCGCGTCCAGGTTCTCCCGGCCCCCGAACTCGTTCGGCGACCACTGGCCGTCCTCGCGGGAGTAGTCGAGGTAGAGCATCGAGGCGACCGCGTCGACCCGCAGTCCGTCGATGTGGAACTCCTCGCACCAGTACGTGGCGTTGGAGACCAGGAAGTTACGGACCTCCTTGCGGCCGTAGTCGAACTCCAGGGTGCCCCAGTCCGGGTGGGCGGCCCGGTTCGGGTCCGAGTGCTCGTACAGCGGGCGGCCGTCGAACTCGGCGAGTGCCCAGTCGTCGCGGGGGAAGTGCGCGGGCACCCAGTCCATCAGGACGCCGATGCCCGCCGCGTGGAGCGCGTCGACCAGGAAACGGAAGTCGTCCGGGGTGCCCATGCGGGACGTCGGCGCGTAGAAGCCGGTGACCTGGTAGCCCCAGGAGCCGCCGAAGGGATGCTCGGACACCGGCATCAGCTCGACGTGGGTGAAGCCGAGTTCCCGTACGTACGCCGGGAGTTGGGCCGCGAGCTGGCGGTAGCTGAGCCCGGGGCGCCAGGAGGCGAGGTGGATCTCGTAGACGGAGAACGGGGACTCGTGGACCGGGCGGTCGCCGCGGTGGGCCATCCAGTCCGCGTCCTGCCACACGTGGTGCGTGGCCGTGACCACCGAGGCGGTGGCCGGCGGCACCTCGGTGCGCCGGGCCATCGGGTCGGCCCGCTGGGTGTGCGACCCGTCGGGCCGGCAGATGTCGTACTTGTAGACGGCACCCTCACCGACGCCGGGGAGGAAGACCTCCCACACGCCGGTGGAGCCGAGCGAGCGCATGGGGGACGCCGTGCCGTCCCAGTAGTTGAAGTCGCCCATGACACGGACACCGCGCGCGTTCGGCGCCCAGACCGTGAAGCGGGTGCCCGCCACCCCCTGGTGCTCCATCGGCTGCGCGCCGAGCGCCTTCCAGAGCTCCTCGTGCCGGCCCTCGCCGATCAGATGCAGATCGAGTTCGCCGGTGGCGGGCAGGAAGCGGTACGGGTCCTCCACCTCGACGGTGGTGTCGTCGTAGGTGACCTGGAGGCGGTACGCCTCCGGCACGGCGGGCAGCCCCAGGACCCCCGAGAAGAAGCCGTCGCCGTCGCTCTGCAGCTGGGCCCGCTCGCCCTCGGCCGGCACCACGGTCACCGAGCGCGCGAAGGGGCGCAGGGTCCGGAAGAGGACGCCGCCCGCCGCCGGGTGCGCGCCCAGGACACCGTGCGGGTCGTGGTGTTCACCGGCCAGCAGCCGGCCCCGGTCCGCGTCGTCCAGGGCGGTGGCGGGCAGGACGTTCTTGCTGCCCCCGCCGCGCCTGGGGCGGGGTGGGGTCCCGGAGGCCGCGGCGGTCGTCTTCCTGGCCCGGGTGCGCTTGGCAGGGGCCGGCGCCGGAGGCGCGTCGGCCGGTGTGTCCACCGGCGCGGGAGAGGGGGCAGCGGCGGGAGTCGCGGCGGAGGCGGTGACCTCGGTGGTCACCGGCTTGGCCGTGGGCGGGACCTCGATGGGATCGGACGGCTTGCGGGACGGCTTGCGGGCGGTCACGGAGACTGCCTCCTCGAAAGGCTCGAAGGGCTGGAAGGGTGTGTGGTGGGAGGGGAGGTCACGCGGGTGTGCCGGCCAGGCGCTGGATGGCGGCCATCGGGACCGGCAGCCAGTCGGGGCGGTTACGGGCCTCGTAGAGCACCTCGTACACCGCCTTGTCGGTCTCGTGGGCGCGCAGCAGTTCCGGTTCGGCGCGTGGATCGGCGCCCGCCGCGCGGGCGTAGCCCTCGCAGTACGCGGCGCGGCAGCGGGCCGCCCACTCGGGGTTCCAGGGGTGGTGGGAGCGGGCGGCGTAGTCGAAGGACCGCAGCATTCCGGCGACATCACGCACCGTCGGCTGCGGCGCGCGCCGCTCGGGCAGCGGCCGGGCGGGTTCGCCCTCGAAGTCGATCAGTGACCAGAAGCCGTCTTCCCCCCGCAGGGTCTGGCCGAGGTGCAGATCCCCGTGGACCCGCTGCGCCGCCCAGCCGCACCCCGTGTCCCCGAGCGCGGTGACCGCGTCGAAGGCGGTGCGCAGCCCCGGTACGTACGGGACGAGTGCCGGGACCGCCTGGGCGGCTGCCTCAAGCCGCTCCACCATCCCGGCCACCAGGTCCCTGGTGCGGTCATGGGCCAGCGGTGGCGTCGGCAGTGCGGCGGCGAGCGCCGTGTGCACCTCTGCGGTGGCGCGGCCGAGCGCGTGCGCCTCGGTCACGAAGTCCTGCCCGGCGGCCAGCGCCGCGAGGGCCAGCTGCCAGCCGTCCTGGGCGCCGCGCAGGAACGGCTGCAGCACGCCGAGCGTGAGCGGCTGCGGGGTCGTCGTCTCGAACCAGGCGACCGGGGCGGGCACCCGGCCGCAGCCCTCGCGGCTGAGGGCGAGCGGCAGTTCGAGATCGGGGTTGGTGCCGGGGAAGACCCGGCGGAAGATCTTCAGGATGAACGCCTCACCGTAGACCAGCGAGGAGTTGGACTGCTCGGTCTCCAGGACGCGCGGGGTGAGGCCCGGCGGGATCGGCTCGGCCCGGTCGAAGCGGAGGGGGCCCAGGGGGCCTGGCGTACGGAATCGTTCCAGCAGCAGGTCGGCGACGCGAGGGTCGTGCAGCCCCTCGTACAGCGTGCGGCCGGCCAGCGGCCCCTCCGTGACCGGGCCGATGCGTGCGCCGGCCAGGCGCGGGGGCAGCGTGGTGCGCACGCCGAGCATGAGCTGGTAGCAGTCGCCCTGGGACTGCGTGGGGCGGCCGCCCGCCTGGTGCACCCGCACGAGCAGATGCAGCAGCCCAGGGGCCGTACCCGTGGTGTCGAGCGGCAGTATCTCGGTGGCCGAGACCAGCGAGAAACCGGTGACGGGCTGCCCCTTGCCGGCGAACCAGCGCTGCCGGGGCACCCACTCGTGGAGCAGCGGGGCGAGCGACGGCAGCAGGGCGGTGGTGCCCGTACTGCTCGTCGAATGTCGTTTTGTCGTCTTTCTGGATGTTGTGCTCTTCGCCAGGGCGACTCGAGTGGATGCAGCCTCCGACATGGCATCGCGTCCTTTCCCCGGGCACACCACAGGATGCGAAGAGTGTCCCGGATTGCGGCAACGGCTGTCCGGCTGTGCGGGACGTGTCGGGTGAGGAAATGTCCAAATGGACTCGATTAATGCCCGATCAATACTCGATCAAGGCTCGGTCAATGAGCCATAAAGAGCATGGAAGGGTCGGGAAGAGACAGGAAGTGCTCGATTTGGGGTGAGAGTGCCCCGTGCGGGGCGGCGGAAACCGCCCCGCGGGTGGCGCCCCGGTGTGGGGCGCCGTCAGCCGATCGTCACCGGAGGTCAGCTGACCGGAGCATCCTTCCGCAGCCGGAACCAGTAGAAACCGTGCCCCGCGAGTGTCAGCAGGTAGGGCCACTGACCGACGGCCGGGAAGCGCACCCCGCCGATCAGCTCCACCGGATGACGCCCCTCGTAGGCCCGCAGGTCGAGCTCCGTCGGCTGCGCGAACCGCGAGAAGTTGTGGACGCACAGCACGAGGTCGTCCTTGTACTCACGGGTGAACGCGAGCACCGCCGGGTTCGACGACGGCAGTTCGGTGTACGAACCGAGGCCGAACGCCGGATTCTGCTTACGGATCTCGATCATCCGCCGAGTCCAGTGCAGCAGTGACGACGGCGAGGCCATCGACGCCTCGACGTTGGTGACCTGGTAGCCGTAGACCGGGTCCATGATCGTGGGGAGGTAGAGGCGCCCCGGATCGCTGGAGGAGAAACCGGCGTTGCGGTCGGGCGTCCACTGCATGGGGGTGCGTACGGCGTCGCGGTCGCCGAGCCAGATGTTGTCGCCCATCCCGATCTCGTCCCCGTAGTAGAGGATAGGGGACCCGGGCAGGGACATGAGCAGCGCCGTGAACAGCTCGATCTGGTTGCGGTCGTTGTCCAGGAGCGGTGCGAGGCGGCGACGGATGCCGATGTTGGCCCGCATCCGCGGATCCTTGGCGTACTCCGCGTACATGTAGTCGCGCTCTTCGTCCGTGACCATTTCGAGCGTGAGCTCGTCGTGGTTGCGCAGGAAGATGCCCCACTGGCAGCCGGACGGGATCGCCGGGGTCTTCGCCAGGACTTCCGAGACCGGGTAGCGGCTCTCGCGGCGTACGGCCATGAAGATGCGGGGCATCACCGGGAAGTGGAACGCCATGTGGCACTCGTCGCCGCCGGCCGGGTAGTCGCCGAAGTAGTCGACGACGTCCTCGGGCCACTGGTTGGCCTCGGCCAGCAGCACCGTGTCCGGGTAGTTGGCGTCGATCTCCTTGCGGACCCGCTTGAGGAAGCCGTGGGTCTCGGGGAGGTTCTCGCAGTTGGTTCCCTCGCGCTGGTAGAGGTAGGGCACGGCGTCGACGCGGAAGCCGTCGATGCCGAGGTCCAGCCAGAAGCGCAGGGCCGAGATGATCTCCTCCTGCACCGTCGGGTTCTCGTAGTTGAGATCCGGCTGGTGCGAGAAGAACCGGTGCCAGTAGTACTGCTTGCGGACCGGGTCGAAGGTCCAGTTGGACGTCTCCGTGTCGACGAAGATGATCCGGGCGTCCGGGAACTGCTTGTCGTCGTCGGCCCAGATGTAGTAGTCGCCGTACGGCCCGTCCGGGTCGGTGCGGGACTGCTGGAACCAGTCGTGCTGATCGCTCGTGTGGTTCATGACGAAGTCGATGATCACGCGCATTCCGCGCTGGTGCGCCGCGTCGACGAACTCCACGAAGTCGGCGAGGTCGCCGAATTCGGGCAGCACCGCCGTGTAGTCGGAGACGTCGTAACCACCGTCGCGCAGCGGCGACTTGAAGAACGGTGGCAGCCACAGGCAGTCGACGCCCAGCCACTGCAGATAGTCCAGCTTGGCGGTGAGGCCCTTGAGGTCACCGACGCCGTCCCCGTTCGAGTCCTGGAAGGACCGGACGAGTACCTCGTAGAAGACGGCGCGCTTGAACCAGTCGGGATCGCGGTCCTTGGCGGGAGTGTCCTCGAACAGGTCGTGGACAGGCTCATTGACGATCATGGTGTGGGTGACCCTCCGGTCGGCGGGGACGGTCGCAGGACGGCGATGTGCGCGGGTGTCACACCCGGTTCCAGACGCACATAGAAGGTCCTGCCCCAGTGATAGGTGTCGCCGGTGAGCTCGTCGCGCACCGGCACGCTCTCGTGCCAGTCGAGGCCGAGACGCGGCATGTCCAACGAGACCGTGGCCTCCTGGGTGTGGTGAGGGTCGAGGTTGACGACCACCAGGACGGTGTCCGGGCCCGAGCGCTTGCTGTACGCGATCAGTGCCTCGTTGTCGACCGGGTGGAAGTGCACGTCGCGCAGTTGCTGAAGTGCCGGATGGCGACGGCGGATCCGGTTGAGAGAGGTGATCAGGGGAGCGAGCGAGCGGCCCTCACGTTCCGCCGACTCCCAGTCCCTGGGCCTGAGTTGGTACTTCTCGGAGTCCTGGTACTCCTCGCTCCCGGGATGCACCGGGGTGTTCTCGTACAGCTCGAACCCCGCGTACACGCCCCAGGAGGGGGACAGCGTCGCGGCCAGCACGGCCCGGGCTCCGAAGGCGGGACGGCCGCCCTCCTGGAGGTACCCGGGAAGAATGTCGGGCGTGTTCACGAAGAAGTTGGGCCGCATGTACGAGGCGCTCTCGCCCGAAAGCTCCGTGACGTACTCGGTGAGTTCCTGCTTCGTGTTACGCCAGGTGAAGTACGTGTAGGACTGCTGGAAGCCGACCGCGGCCAGCGTGCGCATCATCGCGGGGCGGGTGAAGGCCTCCGCCAGGAAGATCACATCCGGGTCGGTGCGGTTGATGTCGGCGATCACCTTCTCCCAGAAGACCACCGGCTTGGTGTGCGGATTGTCGACGCGGAAGATCCGTACGCCGTGATCCATCCAGAACCGCAGGACGCGCACGGTCTCCGCGACGATCCCGGGCAGGTCCTTGTCGAACGCGATCGGGTAGATGTCCTGGTACTTCTTGGGCGGGTTCTCGGCGTAGGCGACGGTCCCGTCCGCGCGGTGGTGGAACCACTCCGGATGCTCCGTCACCCAGGGGTGGTCGGGGGAGCACTGGAGCGCGAAGTCCAGCGCGATCTCCATCCGCAGCGTCCCGGCCGTCGCCACGAAGTGGTCGAAGTCCTCCAGCGTGCCGAGATCCGGGTGGACGGCGTCGTGCCCGCCGTCGGCCGAGCCGATCGCCCAGGGCACACCCGGGTCGTCGGCTCCGGGGGTGAGGCTGTTGTTGGCACCCTTGCGATGGGTGGTGCCGATGGGGTGGACCGGGGGGAGATAGACGACGTCGAACCCCATCGCGGCGACGGCGGGAAGCCGCTCCGCCGCGGTACGGAAGGTGCCGCTGATCATCCGCGGGGCGGGCGGCGGGAGCTCCGCGCTGACCGTGGCGGGCGCCTTCTTCCGGGCCGGTGCGGTCTTCGTGGTCTTCGCCGTCTTCGTGGCCCGCGGCTTCCTGGCGGGCTTCGGGGGCTCCACCGGCTCCGGGCGCGCCCCCTCGGAGCGCGGGAACATCTCGTACCAGGAGCCGTACAGGGCGCGCCGGCGCTCGACGTTCAGCGGCAGCGGCCGGGATGCGGTGACCAGCTCGCGCAGGGGGTGGCGGCCGAGCGCCTCGTCCACCTCCGCGGTCAGCGCCGCCGCGAGCCGGGCGGCTGAGGGGCGGCTCGTGTCGCGCAGCGCGTCGACGGCGGCCAGCACGGCCTCGCGCCCGTCCTTCTTGGGTACGCCCTCGGCGGCGCGGGCGTACAGCTCGGCCCCCTCGTCGAGGACCAGCGCGGTGTCGATGCCCGCCGGGATCTTGATCCGCGCGTGCGAGCGCCAGGTGCTGACCGGGTCGCTCCACGCCTCGACGGTGTAGGTCCAGTGCCCCTCCGACCCCGGGGTGACATCGGCGCCCCACCGGTCCGTGCCCGGGGCGAGCTCACGCATCGGCGTCCAGGGACCGGGTCGTCCGTTCGGGTCGCACAGGACGACGTTGGCGGCCACGGCGTCGTGGCCCTCGCGGAACACGGTGGCGCTGACCTCGAAGGTCTCGCCCGCGACGGCTTTGGCGGGCCGTCTGCCGCAGTCGACGAGCGGACGGACGTCCAGGACGGGAATGCGACCGATCATGGAATCACCTGGGGGTCGGAGCTCGGCATGCACGGCGAGCGACATGGGCGTGAAGGGCTGACCGCGCGCGCCGCGATGGTGGGGGTGCGTCCTTTGTAGCTGCTCGGTTGTGGGCTGGCGGGCTGTGGGCATGGCCGCTCCTGTCCGCGTTCACTCGAATGGCACTCGAATGGCAGGTGCGTGGGGGATTCGGGCTCCGACCGGGGCACCTAGGGATGTGCGACGCGGGGGGTGTCACCGGGGTGTCACCGGGAGCCTTCCCACCGATTTCGGGCGGCCAACCCGGTGGTGTGTTAACTCCTGGGTGCAACAGGCGCACGCGCCGTGGGCCGCACGCCGGTCCCCCGCCCGGCGAGTGGGCACCCCCGCAGCCTTCCCTGCGGTGCCGGGTGCCACAAGTCCGTGCGCGGAGGGGAAATCAGCCATATCGCCCGTGACAGACGGGGACGAAACTGGCGCATCTGGCCCAGGGGGCCACAGGGACCACAGGGGCCGGAGATACCGGCGGTACCCCGGCGGCAGGAGGCGTCCCAGGAGCCGGCGGAGAGAGGGCGCGCACGGTGCGGCGCCGGGACGGGGGCGGGCGGACCGCTCCGCGCCGGACCCACTGAGCCGGTCGCGCGCCGTGGTCGCGTACGGCGGCACGCCGCTACCGTCGAGGGTGACGGAGAGGGCGCCCACCGTCGTGCGTCCCCTCGGATCCGCAGGTCCCCTGTAAAGGTGGGATACGTGAAGGCCATTCGTCGATTCACCGTGCGTCCCGTCCTCCCCGAACCCCTGCAACCGCTCAGCGACCTCGCACGCAACCTGCGCTGGTCCTGGCACACCGAGACCCAGCAGCTCTTCCAGGCGGCCGACCCGGAGGGCTGGCGGCCCGCGGACGCCGACCCCGTGCGGCTGCTCGGTGCCGTCTCCGCGGCGCGCCTCACCGAGCTGGCCGGGGACCAGCACTTCATGCGCCGGCTCACCGAGGTGTCCGATGACCTCCGGGAGTACCTCGGCGGCCCGAGGTGGTATCAGAACCAGCTCTCCCAGGGCGCGGAGCTCCCCGCGGCCATCGCCTACTTCTCACCCGAATTCGGGGTCACCGCCGCCCTGCCCCAGTACTCGGGCGGGCTCGGCATCCTGGCCGGTGACCATCTGAAGGCCGCGAGCGACCTCGGCGTACCGCTCATCGGGGTCGGCCTGCTCTACCGGCACGGCTACTTCCGCCAGAGCCTGTCGCGGGACGGCTGGCAGCAGGAGCACTACCCCGTGCTCGACCCCAACGAGCTGCCGCTCACCCTCCTGCGGGAGGCCGACGGCACCCCCAGCAGGGTGGTGCTCGCCCTGCCCGGCGGCCGCTCGCTCCACGCCTCGGTCTGGCAGGCCCAGGTCGGGCGTGTCCCCCTGCTGCTCCTCGACTCCGACGTCGAGGAGAACGCGCCGGGCGAACGCGACGTCACCGACCGGCTCTACGGCGGCGGCAGCGACCACCGGCTGCTCCAGGAGATGCTGCTCGGCATCGGCGGGGTGCGCGCCGTGCGCACCTACTGCCGGCTGACCGGCCACGCGGTGCCCGAGGTGTTCCACACCAACGAGGGGCACGCCGGGTTCCTCGGTCTCGAACGGATCCAGGAGCTCTCCGAGACCGGCCTGGACTTCGACGCCGCCCTGGAGGTCGTGCGGTCCGGCACCGTGTTCACCACCCACACCCCGGTACCCGCCGGGATAGACCGGTTCGAACGCCAGCTCGTGGCCCGTCATTTCGGTGACGACGGCGAGCTGCCCGGTCTCGGTGTGGAGCGCATCCTGCGCCTCGGGCAGGAGACCTATCCGGGCGGTGAGCCCGAGCTCTTCAACATGGCGGTGATGGGGCTGCGGCTCGCCCAGCGCGCCAACGGGGTCTCGACCCTGCACGGCGCGGTGAGCAGGGAGATGTTCTCCGGGCTGTGGCCGGGATTCGACCCCTCCGAGGTGCCGATCACCTCGGTGACCAACGGGGTGCACGCCCCGACCTGGGTCGCCCCCGAGGTTCTCCGGCTCGGCGCCGGAAAGTTCGGCTCCGAACGCACGGAGAACGCACTCGCCGGGGCCGAGGTCGAGGAGCGGACAGGCGCGGACGGCGGGGCGGCGGGCACGCCCCGGCGCTGGGACGCCGTCACCGCCGTCGGCGACCGGGAGATCTGGGAGCTGCGCAGGGGACTGCGCGAGCAACTCGTCACCGAGGTCCGCAAGCGCCTCTACGCCTCCTGGCGCAGGCGCGGGGCCGGCACCGCCGAGCTGGGCTGGATCGACGACGTTCTCGACCCGGACGTGCTGACCATCGGCTTCGCCCGCCGGGTGCCCTCGTACAAGCGGCTGACGCTGATGCTGCACGACCGTGACCGGCTCCGTGATCTGCTGCTCCACCCGACGCACCCCATCCAGATCGTCGTCGCGGGCAAGGCCCACCCCGCCGACGACGGCGGCAAGCGGCTGGTGCAGGAGCTGGTGCGGTTCTCCGACGATCCTCGGGTGCGCCATCGCATCGTCTTCCTGCCCGACTACGGCATGGGGATGGCGCAGAAGCTCTACCCGGGCTGCGACGTCTGGCTCAACAACCCGCTGCGCCCCCTGGAGGCCTGCGGCACCAGCGGGATGAAGGCCGCGCTCAACGGCTGCCTCAACCTCTCCGTGCGCGACGGGTGGTGGGACGAGTGGTTCGAGCCCGACTTCGGCTGGGCGATCCCCACCGCCGACGGCTCGGCCACCGACGAGGAGCGGCGCGACGAGCTGGAGGCGGGCGCCCTCTACGCGCTGATCGAGGACCGGGTCGCCCCCCGCTTCTACGACCGCAACGCCGAGGACCTGCCCGAGCGGTGGATCGAGATGGTCCGCCGCACCCTGGTCACCCTGGGCCCCAAGGTCCTCGCGGGCCGCATGGTGCGTGAGTACGTCGAGCGGCTCTACGCCCCCGCGGCGCACTCCCGGCGGGCGCTGGAGCCGGCCGCGGCCCGCGACCTCGCGGCGTGGAAGACCAGGATCCGCGCGGCCTGGCCGCAGGTGGCGGTCGACCATGTGGAGGCGACGGCCGACACGGTCGTCGGCGGCTCCGCCGAGCTGGGGTCCACCCTGGCGCTCCGGGTCAGGGTCGCCCTGGGCGGTCTCGACCCTGAGGACGTGGAGGTGCAGGTGGTGGCGGGGCGCGTGGACTCCGGGGACGCGATCGCCGAGGCGCAGACGTTCCCGCTGAAGCCGGCGGGCGGTCACGATCTGGAGGGCCGCTGGCTGTACGAGGGCCCGCTCGCCCTCGACCGTACGGGCCCCTACGGCTACACCGTGCGTGTCCTGCCCTCGCATCCGCGGCTGGCGTCGGGTGCGGAACTGGGCATGGTCGCCGTGCCGAACGCGTCCACGGGCGACGGCGGCGGGGTGCTCCTGCGCTGACGCGTGCCGTTCAGGGTGGGCCCGGCGAGTCCCCGCGCCGGGCCCACCCTCGCGTCCGTCCGTCCGGCGCGGACGGGCGGGGTTGTTTTCGCCGTGATCTCGCTAACATGACAGCCCTGCCGGTGTGGCCCCCTGGCCACCGACATGACAGCGATGCGTCCCACCGGGCGCGAGTGGAGGTCAGCACGGTGAACGGCGGCGGAGGCCGAGCGAGGCGCCTGACCCGTCGGCTGGCCGCCCAGCACGGCATCTCACGGCAGTTGTACGTCCGCCGCCCGCAACCCACGGGCCCTTCGCGGGGCGACCGCTTCACCACCGCGGCCCGGATGCGGTGGCTGCACGCCGCGAGCACCCGGATCGGCACGACGCTCGACCTGGAGCGGACGGCCCAGGAGCTCGCCGGGTTCAGCGTCCCGCGGCTGGCCGACGGTGCCGCCGTCGACCTGCTGGAGTCCGTGCTGCGCGGCGAGGAGGGCGAGCGTGTCACCGGCGCGGCGGTGCCCGTCACCCGTGCCATGGCGGTGCGTTCCATCGACGCGCTGGACGAACTCGAACCCGCGCCGGTGGGTGAGGTGGTCGATCGCAGCGCACTGCGCGAGACGCTGCTGACCACCGAGTGCCTGCGCAACGGACGGCCCGTCCTGGTCAGCCGGATGACCGACGAGGACTACGACCGCGTCACACCGACGCCGAGCGCGGCCGACGCGATGCGCCGCCAGGGCGTCCACAGCTACCTGGCCGTGCCGCTGGTCGCCCGTGGTGTCCTGCTGGGCTCCGCCGACTTCGTACGCGCCGGTGACAGCCCGCCGTTCAACCGGGCCGATCTGGACCTCGCGGGCCAGCTGGCCGCCATGGCGGCCGTGTTCATGGACAACGCGCGGCTCTACGGGCGCGAGCGCGAGCATGTCGTCTCGCTCCAGCGCACCCTGCTCCCGCGCGCCACACCGCACACCCCTGGTCTGCGGGTGCACTCCCACTACGCGCCGGCCGTCGACGCGCACGGGGTCGGCGGCGACTGGTACGACGTGGTGGCGCTCCCCGCCGGGCGTACGGCGCTGGTCGTCGGTGACGTCACCGGCCACGGGCTGCCCGCCGCCGCCACGATGGGCAGGCTCCGGGCCGTCGCCCGTACGCTGATGATGCTGGACATCGCCCCCGACAGGCTGCTCGCCCGGCTCGACCTGGCCACCCGGGACCTGGAGGACGACCAGGTCGCCACGTGTCTCTGCGCGGTCTACGACCCGGCGGACTCCAGCTACACCATCGCCAGCGCGGGCCACCCGCCGCCGCTGCTGGTGGAGGCGGACGGCACCGCCCGCTATCCGGAAGTGCCGGTCGGCGCGCCGCTGGGCGCCGGGGTCATTCCGTACGACCCGCTGAGGCTGCGCGGCCCGGCCGGCGGCCGGCTCGTCTTCTACACCGACGGCCTGATCAAGACCCGCACCGACGACGTGGACGTCCAACTGGAGTCACTGCGTGCCTCCGTGGCCTCGATGACGCCCGAGGAGCTCGACGCGGGCGGTCCGCTGACCTGGCCGAGGCAGGACGACGGCCGCTTCGACGAGGCGGTGCTGCTGGTGGCCGGGGGCCACGAGCTGCCCCCCGGCGTGGAGTTGAAGGAGTGGGACCTGCCCACCGAAGGCAATCCCGCCTCCACCGCGCGCACCCTCGTCACGGAGCAGCTCGCGCGGTGGGGCCTGGCCGAACTCGCCGATGTGACGGAGCTGGTGGTCAGCGAACTGGTCGGCAACGCCCTGCGCTACGGCGGCGGTCCCGGCCGGCTCCGGCTGCTCCTCGACGAGCGGCTCCAGGTGGAGCTTGCCGACACCGGGCCCGACCTGCCGCAGATCCAGCACGCCGATCTCAGCGACGAGGGTGGCCGGGGGCTTCAGCTGATCAACATGCTGTGCCGCAGCTGGGGTTCGTGCCGCACGGCGACCGGAAAGATCGTCTGGGCCGAGCAGATCGTCCCCGGCCGGGGCGCGAACGCGCCGGGCTGACGCGCGTGGGCGGCGCCGGGAGGGGACTGCCCCCCGGCGCCGCCGCTGCCGCCGTCGCTCAGAAGGTGAGCTCGACGCTGTTGAAGGTGCCGGTGTCGCCCGAGTAGACGTCCTGGACCTTCAGGTTCCAGGTGCCGTCGGCCACTTCGGACGATGCGTCGACGGTGTACGTCTCCACCACGTCGTCCGCCGAGTCGGACGACGAGGAGCCCTTGAGGCGGTAGGCCGTCCCGTCCGGGGCGACCAGGTCGAGGGCGAGGTCACCGCGGTAGGAGTGGGTGATGTCGACCGACACCGACAGATCGCTGGGCGCGTTGCCGGTGACGCCGCTCACGACGACCGGGAAGCTGGTGGTGCTCCGGTCGGCGATGGCCTTGACGGTCTTGTTCCCGAAGACGGTGCCGCCGGGCGTGGGGTCGGTGCCGCCGCCGGGACGCGAGCCCACGGCGATGCCCGCCCAGGCGTCGGCGACCGCGGTGTACTCGGCGCTCGTGGTGCCGTACAGCTCACCGGCCACGGCGAGGGTGCCGGTGCGGGCCGCCGCGTAGTTGGTGGTCGAGGTGAACTTCGTGGTGAGCGCCTTGAACCAGATCTGCAGCGCCTTGTCCCTGCCGATGCCGGTCACCGGAAGGCCGTCGGCCGTCGGGGAGTCGTAGGACACCCCGTTGACGGTCTTGGCGCCGCTGCCCTCGGAGAGCAGGTAGAAGAAGTGGTTCGCCGGGCCCGACGAGTAGTGGACGTCGACATTGCCGATCCCGGAGTACCAGGAGTCCTTGGACGCGCCGTCCCTGCTCGGCTTGTCCTGGTAACGCAGCGGCGTGCCGTCGCCGTTGATGTCGATCTTCTCGCCGATCAGGTAGTCGCCCGGGTCCTCGGCGGTGTCGGAGTAGAACTCCACGCCCGTCGCGAAGATGTCCGACGTGGCTTCGTTGAGCCCGCCCGACTCGCCGCTGTAGTTGAGCCCCGCGGTGTTGGAGGTGACTCCGTGCGACATCTCGTGGGCCGCCACGTCGAGCGAGGTCAGGGGAGCGGCGTTGCCGCTGCCGTCGCCGTAGGTCATGCAGAAGCAGCTGTCGGTCCAGAAGGCGTTGACGTAGCTGTTGCCGTAGTGGACGCGGGAGTACGCGCCGACCCCGTCGCCCTTGATGCCGGTGCGGCCCATGACGTTCTTGTAGAAGTCCCAGGTCTCCGCGGCCCCGTAGTGCGCGTCGGCGGCGGCCGTCTCGGCGTTCGACGCGGTGCCGTCGCCCCAGACGTCGTCGGTGCCGGAGAACAGGGTGCCGGTGCCGGACGTCCCGTTCTTCAGGTTGTACGTCTTGTGGCCACCGCGCGTCGTGTCGGTGAGGTTGTACGAGCTGCCTGAGCCCGAGGTGTCCAGGGTGACCTGGCCGTTGTACTGGGTGTTGCCGACGCCGGTCTCGATGGCCTGCCACTCGTAGAGCTTGTCGCCCGATGTGGCGTCCGTGATGACGTGCAGCTCGTTCGGGGTGCCGTCGTGCTGGAGGCCGCCGACGACGGTCTCGTAGGCGAGCTGCGGGGTTCCGCTCGCCGCCCAGACGACCTTGCGCGGGTCCTTGCTCGCCTCGGTGCTCTTCGAGCCGTCGGTCCGGGCCGCGCCGAGCGCCTGCTTCTCGGCGGCGGCCGGCGCGATGTCGGCCGTGGTGCCGACCGCCTTCAGCTGGGCCCCGGTCGCCTTCGACGCCTTGGTGACGGCCTCTGTCGTACCGGACTTCGACTCGCTCACCACCAGGTCGCCGCCGAGGACGGGGAGACCGTCGAGGGTGCGCTCGTAGCGGGTGTGCGTGGTGCCGTCGACGTCCTTGACGACATCGCGGACGACGAGCTTCTCCGTGGCGCCGAGCCCGAGTTCGCCGGCGGTGGCCGCCTTGGTGGCGTCCGCCTCGCGGAGCAGTTCGGCACGCTGGGAGGGGGAGAGCTTCGCGGGGAGCGCGCCGGGGTCGGCGCCCTTCACCGCTGCCGCGGGGGCGGCGCTCGCGGCTTCGGGGGCGGCCGTTGCGGCACCGCCCTGCATTCCGACGGCGAGGAGGGCGGCTGCGGCTATCAGAGCGCCGGTCGCGGTGGCACGACGGCTGGGGGTGGGTCTCACGCGGGCTCCTTCTGCGAGGGGGCGACGGTCGGCCGGTGAGCGGACCGGGCAGAGCAGGCGGTGCGTGGAACGGGGGAAGAGTGTCAGCCGGAGCGGGTGTATGTCAGGACCGCGTCAACAGATTGGCCGGAATTCGTCCGGCTCCCGAAGGAGCGTGTTCGTTAAGCGGACGTTTCGCCGCGTGTCATCTCTGTGGCGTCCTCGATCGCCGCACCGGCCGTTCTCCGTGCGCCGCAGGGCAGGAAGGGGTTTCCGTCGGTATCCCTCGTATCCGAGGTGCGCGCGGGGAAGCGGAGGGGACCACGTGCTGAGACGGCGCACAACTGTGGCCAGTTACGCGCCGTCCCTGTTTTTCCGTGGGTCCCGTCGGCCTTCGTGTCCGGTCCGCGTCAGGCTTCGGTGGGGATGTGTACGTCGGGGATGGCGTCCAGCAGCCGGCCCCACTCCGGGGAGGCCGCCACCTTCCCGCGGGCCTACGGGCCGGCCGGCTGACCGTCTCGGCGGCCCCTGGCCCCCGGCCCCCGCGGCCCGGCGGTCATCGAGGAGGCAGCCGTCCCCGGGGTGCCTGTCCTCGTCCGTGGCGGCCCGTGTGCCTGGGACGACGCGGCCACCCGCGGGGCCATCACGGCCCAGGCGCGGAAGCATCTCGTCATCTGCGTGCCCGCGGGGGCCGCGGCCTGACCCCCTCCTCAGGCCAGGCTCTCCCGCCATGTGCGGTGCAGGCCCGCGAACCGGCCCGTGCCGCCGATGAGTTCGGCCGGGACGCCGTCCTCCACGATCCGGCCGTGCTCCATCACCAGGACCCGGTCCGCGATCTCCACCGTCGACAGCCGGTGCGCGATGACGACCGCGGTGCGGCCGTGCAGCACCGTGTCCATCGCCCGCTGCACCGCCCGCTCGCCGGGGATGTCCAGCGAGCTGGTGGCCTCGTCCAGGATCAGCACCGCCGGGTCCGCGAGCAAGGCCCGGGCGAAGGCCACGAGCTGACGCTGGCCCGCGGAGATCCGGCCGCCCCGCTTACGGACATCCGTGTCGTACCCGTCGGGCAGGGAGCTGATGAAGTCGTGCGCCCCGATGGCCTTCGCCGCGTGCTCGATCTCCTCGGGCGTGGCCTCGGGACGGCCGATCGCGATGTTCTCGGCGATCGTCCCGGAGAACAGGAACGCCTCCTGGGTCACCATCACCACGCCCCTGCGCAGCTCGGCCGTCGCCAGGTCGCGCAGATCGGTGCCGTCCAGGAGGACCCGGCCCTCGGTCGGGTCGTAGAAGCGGGCCAGCAGCTTGGCCAGCGTCGACTTGCCCGCACCCGTCGAGCCGACCACGGCCACCGTCCGGCCCGCCGGGATCGTCAGATCGAAGCGGGGCAGTACCTCGCCGCCCGTGCGGTAGGCGAACCGCACCCCGTCGAACGTGACCTCGCGACCCGGGTGCTCACCGGTGAGCACGGGCAGTTCCTTCGGCGCCACGGGC
The DNA here is from genome assembly GCF_040650935.1 of Streptomyces sp. NPDC048565. NCBI lineage: Bacteria > Bacillati > Actinomycetota > Actinomycetes > Kitasatosporales > Streptomycetaceae > Streptomyces > Streptomyces sp. NPDC048565. The sequence goes on along the minus strand of NZ_JBEZIH010000020.1, from coordinate 118,196 downwards.
TCGGGCACCGTGGGCGTCTGAGCGAGCAGGCCCGCGATCTTCTCCAGGGAAGCCGCCGCCGACTGGTAGGAGTTCAGGAACATCGCGAGCCGGTCGATCGGGTCGTACAGCCGCCGTAGATACAGCACCGCCGCGGCCAGAACGCCGAGCGCCAGCGTGTCCGACGCCACCCGGTAGGCACCCCACAGCACCATCGCCGCGACCGCCGTGTTGGCGAGGAGCCGGGAGCCGACGACGTAGCGGGCCATCTCCAGGAGCGCGTCGCCGTTCGTGCGCTCATGGCGGCGGTTGAACACCGCGAAGTCCTTGTCGTTGGCCCGCTCCCTGCGGAAGGCCTGCACGGGACGGATGCCGTTCATCGTCTCGGCGAACTTCACGATGACGGCGGCGATCGCCGATGAGCGCGCCGAGTACGCCTTGGCGGCCCGGCGCCGGTAGTTCCGCACCAGCAGATACAGGGGGACGAAGGAGGCCACGGCGATGGAGCCGATACCGAGGTCGAGCCAGAGCAGCATCAGGGAGATCGACACGAACGACAGGACCACGCCGATGAGTTCCTGGAGGCCCTCGCTCAGCAGCTCGCGCAGGGACTCCACGTCCGTGGTCGAACGGGAGATCAGCCGGCCCGAGGTGTAGCGCTCGTGGAAGTCCACGCTCAGCGCCTGCGCATGACGGAAGATACGGCCGCGTAGGTCGAGCAGCACATCCTGGTTGATCCGTGCGGCCGCCCGGATGAAGGCGTACTGGAGGGCCCCGGCGCCCACCGAGCACGCCGCGTACCCGATGCCCACGGCGGCCAGCGGACCGTAGTCGTGGTCCCGGAAGGCGGGCACACCGCTGTCGATGGCGTACGCGACGAGCAGCGGCCCCGCCTGCACCGCGGCCTGCTGGACGAGCATCAGGAGGGAGGCCACGATCACCCTGGTCCGCAGTGGTGCGAGCAGGGAGGCCAGCAGGTACCGGGTGGCGCCCCGGGGCGCGGGCAGGGCGTCGGCGTCGAAGGCGTCCTCGCCGTCCGGCGCCCGGCCGGCTTCGGCCCCGGCGAGATCGTCGTCGGCGAGGGCGGGTCCGTCGGCAGTCGTACTGGTCATCGGGTGCTGCCCTCCTCGGGGACGAGAACACCGGTTTCATCGGTGTCGGCGCCCGACATCAGCCAGGCGTACTCGGCGTGGGTGCGCAGGAGTTCCTGATGGGTGCCCACGGCGCTGATCCGGCCCTCGGACAGCAGCGCCACCCGGTCAGCGAGCATCACCGTGGACGGCCGGTGGGCGACGACCAGGGCCGTCGTCTCCGCCAGCACGCGCCGCAGGGCCGCCTCCACCAGCGTCTCCGTGTGCACGTCCAGGGCGGAGAGCGGGTCGTCGAGCACCAGGAAGCGCGGTGTGCCGACGACGGCGCGCGCCAGCGCGAGGCGCTGGCGCTGGCCGCCGGAGAGGCTCAGCCCCTGCTCGCCGACCTGGGTGCCGACGCCCTGCGGCAGGTCGTGCACGAAGTCGGCCTGCGCGACCGACAGGGCCCGGTGGAGCTCCCCTTCGCTCGCGCCCTCCGCGCCCATCAGGACGTTCTCCCCGACGGTCGCCGAGAAGAGGGTGGGTTCCTCGAAGGCCACCGACACCAGCTCGCGCAGCCGGGACCGCTCCATGGTGGCGATGTCCTCGCCGTCCAGCAGGATCCGGCCGCCGGTGGCCTCGTGCAGCCGGGGGACGAGCGCCGTCAGCGTCGTCTTCCCCGACCCGGTGGCGCCCACCAGGGCCATGGTCTCGCCGGGACGGATCCGCAGATCGATCCGGGCGAGCGCGGGGGGCGAGCCGGGGCCGGCGTCCGGGTAGCGGAACTCCACCCCTTCGAAGACGAGGCCCTGCCCGGCGGCCCCGGAGCCCTCACCTCGCGTCGCGGGCTCGGGTTCCGGCTCCTCCGCGACGTCCATCACCTCGAAGAAGCGGTCGGCGGCCGTCGCCGACTCCTGGCTCATCGCCAGCAGGAAGCCGATCGACTCGACCGGCCAGCGCAGCGCAAGCGCCGTCGAGAGGAACGCGACGAGGGTGCCCGCCGACAGACCGCCGTCCGCGACCTGGATCGTGCCGAGCACCAGCGCGGCGCCGATCGCCAGCTCCGGAATGGCCGTGATCAGCGCCCAGATCCCCGCGAGCAGCCGGGCCTTGCCCAGCTCCGTGGTGCGCAGCCGCTGCACGAGGGCGCGGAAGGCCAGCGCCTGGCTGCGGTTGCGGCCGAAGCCCTTGACGATCCGGATGCCGAGCACGCTCTCCTCGACGACCGTCGTCACGTCGCCGACCTGGTCCTGGGCCTTGCGCGCCACCAGCGAGTACTTCGTCTCGAAGAGGGAGCACAGGATCATCAGGGGGACGGCGGGTGCGAGCAGCACCAGCCCGAGGGACCACTCCTGGCCGAACAGGATGACGAATCCGACGAGGATCGTCGTGCCGTTGACCAGGAGGAACGTCAGCGGGAAGGCCAGGAACATCCGCAGCAGCATCAGATCCGTGGTCCCGCGCGAGAGAAGCTGTCCCGAGGGCCAGCGGTCGTGGAACGCCACCGGCAGCCGCTGGAGATGGCGGTACAGGTCGGCGCGCAACGCTGCCTCGACGCCGGCCAGCGGTCTGGCCACGAGCCACCGCCGCAGCCCGAAGAGTCCGGCCTCGACGATGCCGAGCAGCAGCAGGTAGAGCGCCCCCAGCCAGACCCCGCCCGGATCACGGTCCGCGACGGGCCCGTCGACCATCCACTTCAGGATCAGCGGGATCACCAGGGCGAGACAGGACGCGAGCACGGCCACGAGGGCGGCACTGATCCAGCGCACACGCACCGGTCTGACGTAGGGCCACAAGCGCAGGAGGGAGCGCACGGCGGACCGGTCCGTGGGCTCTGCAGGTTTTTCGGGCATCACGACCGAGACTATGTTTCACCACTGACATCGCTCACCCCCTTTTTCCGGTTTCAGGTTTCCGGTTTCCGGTCTCACTCCGCGACCCGGAGCAGCAGCACCGACCTGCCCTCCACCGTGAGTTCCGAGCCGCCCCTGTGGAGCGTGCCGGGGGCGGTGGACTGCTCGTCCCGCGAGGTGTCCAGGACCAGTTCGTAGGCCTGGGCCCAGGGCGGGCCGGGGAGCTGGAATCCGCAGGGCCTGTGGTCCGCGTGCAGCACCGCGAGGAAGCTGTCGTCGGTGATCTGCCCGCCCCGGGCGTCCCGGCCCGGGATGTCGCGCCCGGAGAGATAGAGCCCGAGCGTCGCGGCCGGCGCGTACCAGTCGCCCTCCGTCATCTCCGCGCCCTGCGCGGTGAACCAGGCAAGATCCCGCAGACCGTCCGGGGCCTGCGGAGTCCCGGCGAAGAAGGCGCGGCGGCGCAGCACCGGGTGGCGGTGGCGCAGGGCGAGCACCCGGGCGGTCAGCTCGGTCAGCTCCCGCCACCTGGGCTCGTCGAGGAGCGACCAGTCCAGCCAGCTGATCTCGTTGTCCTGGCAGTAGGCGTTGTTGTTGCCGCCCTGCGTACGTCCCATCTCGTCGCCCGCCACCAGCATCGGCACCCCGGTCGACAGGAGCAGCGTCGTCAGGAGGTTGCGCAGCTGCTTCAGGCGCAGGGCGTTGACGGCGGGGTCGTCGGTCTCGCCCTCGGCGCCGCCGTTCCAGGCGCGGTTGTCGTCCGTGCCGTCGCGGTTGTCCTCGCCGTTGTCCTCGTTGTGCTTGTTCTCGTAGCTGACCAGGTCGCGCAGGGTGAAGCCGTCGTGCGCGGTGACGAAGTTGACCGAGGCGTACGGCCGCCTGCCGCCCCAGGCGTACAGATCGCTCGATCCGGTGAGCCGGTAGCCGATGTCGCGCACGTCGGGCAGGGCGCCGCGCCAGAAGTCGCGTACGGCGTCCCGGTAGCGGTCGTTCCACTCGGTCCACAGCGGCGGGAACGCGCCCACCTGGTAGCCGCCGTTGCCGACGTCCCACGGTTCGGCGATCAGCTTGACCCGGCGCAGCACGGGGTCCTGGGCGATCACCGCGAGGAAGGGGGAGAGCATGTCGACGTCGTGCATCGAGCGGGCGAGTGCGGCCGCCAGGTCGAAGCGGAAGCCGTCGACGCCCATCTCGGTCACCCAGTAGCGCAGGGAGTCCGTGATCAGCCGCAGGACCTGCGGCTGCACGACGTGCAGGGTGTTGCCGCAGCCGGTGTAGTCCGCGTAGCGGCGGGCGTCCTGCTGGAGGCGGTAGTAGCCGCGGTTGTCGATGCCGCGCAGGGACAGCATCGGGCCGAGCTCCCCGGCCTCCGCCGTGTGGTTGTAGACCACGTCGAGGATCACCTCGATCCCGGCGTCGTGCAGGGCGTGCACCATCTGCTTGAACTCGCCGACCTGCCGGCCGGCCGTGCCGCTCGCCGCGTAGTCCGCGTGCGGCGCGAAGTAGCCGATGGAGTTGTAGCCCCAGTAGTTGTGCAGTCCGCGCCGCAGCAGATGGTCCTCGTGGGCGAACTGGTGGACGGGGAGCAGCTCCACGGCCGTCACACCGAGCCGCTTGAGGTGGCCGACGGCGGCGGGGTGGGCGAGCCCGGCGTACGTGCCGCGCAGCTCGGGCGGGATGTCGGGGTGGAGCTTGGTGAAGCCGCGTACGTGCAGCTCGTAGATGACCGTGTCCGCCCACGGGGTCTTCGGCCTGCGGTCCTCCGCCCACTCGTCGTCGTCGTGCACGACGACGGCCTTGGGGACGTACGGCGCGGAGTCCCGGTCGTCGCGCACGGTGTCGGCGACATGCTGCTCGGGCCAGTCCCTCACATGGCCGTACACCTCGGGCGGCAGGGTGAACGATCCGTCCACCGCGCGGGCGTACGGGTCGAGGAGCAGCTTCGCGGCGTTCCAGCGGGCCCCCGTCCAGGGGTCCCAGCGGCCGTGCACCCGGTAGCCGTACCGCGCTCCCGCGCCCACCCCGGGGACGAAGCCGTGCCAGATCTCATGGGTCAGCTCGGTCAGCGGAAGCCGGGTCTCGGTGCCCCGCTCGTCGAAGAGGCAGAGCTCGACGGCCTCGGCGCCGCCCGCCCAGAGGGCGAAATTGGTGCCCGCGACCCCGTCGGGCCCGACCCGGAAGCGTGCGCCCAACGGCATCGGGGCACCCGGCCATACGGGTGGTTCGTCCGGTTCGCCCTTCGGGGCCGGCCGGGTCACCACCACCCGCCCCGTCGCACGCGGAGTTTCCTCCTGCTCGGCAGTGCTCGACACCTCTCAGCCTCCTGCGGCTCGTAGGAGCGGTCACCCGGCAGAAGGAGCGCGCGGCGTCCCGGCCGCGGCCTCCCTGGCGGTGTCCTCCCCTCTCTTCTGCCCACCGGTGGCCCCGCCCTCACGTTTCCCCGGGGCGGTCACGTCGTTGGGGGGAGGGTGAACCACGTAGCGAAGAGAGCACGGGCGGGTTCGGCCGCCGTGCTGACATGGGCAGGACTGTTCACCGTGCTGGTCCTACTGACGGGCTGCACCGATGCGACGTCGTTCTTCGGGGACGACCGCTCACCCGGGGACGTCATCCGGATCACCCCCAAGGACGGTGCCGCGAACGTCGGCGCCGACAGCCCGCTCGGGGTGGAGGTCCCCGACGGGCGGCTCGAGCGGGTGAAGGTGACCCGGATGGCGGACGCGGAAGAGCAGGAGGTGCCGGGCCGGATCGCGAAGGACGGCCGTTCGTGGGCTCCCCAGGAAGCCGGATACCGGCTCGGGCTGGCCGGGAAGTACAGCGTGGAGGCCGTCGCCGTCGACGGTGACGGCCATCGCTCGGCCCGCAACACCTCCTTCACCACGCTGGTGCCCAAGGACCGCTTCATCGGCTACTTCAAGCCGGAGAACCGGTCCACCGTGGGCACCGGCATGATCATCTCCTTCGACTTCAACCGGCCCGTCACCCACCGGGACGCGGTCGAGAAGGCCATCAGGATCACCACGGATCCCGAGGTCGATGTGGTCGGCCACTGGTTCGGCAAGGACCGGCTGGACTTCCGCCCCGAGAAGTACTGGGAGCCGGGAACCGAGGTCACCGTCGATGTGGGGCTGCGCGATGTGGAGGGCGCGCCCGGTGTGTACGGGAGCCAGCAGAAGAAGGTGACCTTCCAGGTGGGCCGCTCCCAGACGTCCGTGGTGGACGCGCGGGCGCACACCATGGAGGTACGCCGCGACGGCGAGGCCGTCAGTACGGTGCCGATCACCGCGGGCGCGGCGAAGACGACCACGTACAACGGGAAGATGGTGGTCTCCGAGCTGCACGACGTGACCCGCATGGACGGCAGCACCGTCGGCTTCGGCGGCGAGTACGACATCAAGGACGTGCCCCATGCCATCCGGCTGACGAAGTCGGGCACCTTCCTGCACGGCAACTACTGGGAGTCCCCCGACATCTTCGGCTCCGAGAACACCAGCCACGGCTGTATCGGGCTGCGCGATGTGAAGGGAGGCAGCTCGGACACCCCGGCCGGCTGGTTCTTCGAGCGGACGCTCGTGGGCGATGTGGTCGAGGTGGTGAACTCCACGGACGGGACCGTCGCCGCCGACAACGGCCTCTCCGGGTGGAACGTCGGCTGGCCGCAGTGGACGGCGGGCTCCGCCCTGCGCTGATCCCCGGTCCGACCAGGGCGGGTCCCGGAGGCGCACCCTCCGGGACCACCCGGCGGCGGCCCCGGACGACTTGGGACCGAACGGTGACATTCCGGGGGGAGTCTCCCCATGTGCGGTGTGATTGTCTTACGCCCAGCGTGCATGTACAGCGCGTGGGAGTGCGGGCCATGGCGGGGCCAGGCCGTGCGAGGGGAGACGACCACATTGAACGGGCAGCCGATATCGGGGGCATGGGCCGACGCGGGCGGGGGACGGCGCGGGCGAGGTGCCCGGGGCCTCCTCGCACTGGCACTGGGCGCGCTGCTGTTGCTGGCGACCGCGTGCGGTGGCAGCGGGAACGCCGCCGACAAGAACGGTGACAAGCCGGGCGCGAAGACCGACGACACCAGCGCCTCGCAGGCGGTGGTGACCGTCGCGCCCAAGGACGGCGCCGACGGCGTGGCGACCAGCGGGGCACTGAAGGTCTCGGCGGCCAAGGGCAAGCTGAGCACGGTGAAGGTCGCGGACCCCAAGGGCAAGGACGTCCCGGGCAAGGTGGCGAAGGACGGGCTGACCTGGGTGCCCGACCGCCACCTGGCCGCCGCGACCAAGTACACGGTGCACGCGGTCGCCAAGGACGAAGATGGCCGGCAGTCGGCGAAGGACACCAGCTTCACGACGCTCGTCCCGCAGAACACCTTCATCGGTCAGTACACGCCCGAGGACGGTTCCACCGTCGGCGTGGGGATGCCGGTGTCGATCCACTTCACCCGGGGCATCACCGACCCCGAGGCCGTGGAGAAGGCGGTCACCGTGACGGCGGAGCCCGCCGTGGAGATCGAGCCCCACTGGTTCGGCAACGACCGCCTCGACTTCCGACCCGAGGACTACTGGGCGGCGGGCACGAAGGTGACCCTGCGCCTGGACCTCGACGGCGTCGAGGGACGGCCCGGGGTCTACGGCAAGCAGGCCAAGACCGTGAAGTTCACCATCGGCCGCAGCCAGGTCTCCACGGTCGACGCGCGCTCGCACCGGATGAAGGTGGTCCGTGACGGCAAGCAGATCAAGGACATCCCGATCTCCGCGGGCGCCCCGGCCACGACCACGTACAACGGCCAGATGGTCATCAGCGAGAAGCTCAAGGTGACCCGGATGAACGGTGACACCGTCGGCTTCGGCGGCGAGTACGACATCAAGGACGTGCCGCACGCGATGCGCCTGTCGAACTCGGGCACCTTCATCCACGGCAACTACTGGGGCGGCTCGGGCATCTTCGGCTCGACCAACACCAGCCACGGCTGTGTCGGACTCCAGGACGCGCGCGGCGCGGGAGACGGCGGGACACCCGCCGCCTGGTTCTTCGACCACTCCCTGATCGGCGACGTCGTCGTCGTGAAGAACTCCGACGACAAGGTGATCCAGCCGGACAACGGCCTCAACGGCTGGAACATGGACTGGTCGGAGTGGACCAAGTAGCTCCCCCCGCCCCGCGGGTGTGAAACGGGCCCGGTGCTGTGACCAACGGCACCGGGCCCTGACGCGTCCGTCATGTTGACGCGCTCACCCGCGATCGTCAGCGGCGTCACGGAGTCCGGGACCTCCGCCTCCGGCGTTGTCGTCAGTCGCGGGTGCGCTCGTTAACCTGCCTCCCATGACCGTAACCCTCGAAGTACACGACAACGTCGGCACGATCCGTCTTGACCGGCCGCCCATGAACGCCCTGGACACCGCCGTCCAGGACCGGCTGCGCGAGCTCGCCGACGAGGCGGCCCTGCGGGACGACGTGCGCGCGGTGATCCTCTACGGCGGCGAGAAGGTGTTCGCGGCGGGCGCGGACATCAAGGAGATGCAGGTGATGGACCACGCCGCGATGGTCGTGCGCTCCAGGGCCCTGCAGGAGTCCTTCACGGCCGTTGCGCGCATCCCCAAGCCCGTGGTCGCGGCCGTCACCGGTTACGCCCTGGGCGGCGGCTGCGAGCTGGCCCTCTGCGCCGACTTCAGGGTCGCCGGGGACAACGCCAAGCTCGGCCAGCCGGAGATCCTGCTGGGGCTGATCCCCGGAGCCGGCGGCACCCAGCGGCTGGCCCGTCTCGTGGGCCCGTCCAAGGCGAAGGACCTGATCTTCACGGGCCGTCAGGTGAAGGCGGACGAGGCCCTGGCGATCGGGCTCGTGGACCGGGTGGTGCCCGCCGCCGAGGTCTACGAGCAGGCCCACGCCTGGGCCGCCCGGCTGGCCCGGGGGCCCGCGCTGGCGCTGCGTGCCGCCAAGGAGGCCGTGGACGCGGGCCTTGAGACGGACATCGACACCGGGCTCACGGTCGAACGGTCCCTGTTCGCAGGCCTGTTCGCCACCGAGGACCGCGAGCGCGGCATGCGCAGCTTCGTGGAGGAGGGACCGGGCAAGGCCGAGTTCCTCTGACCGAGCGTGAGTTGCGTACACAGACGCGCGCGTTCATCCGTGCGGGCGGATTAGCTGAACCTTAAGAGAACCTTAAGGCCCGGCGTCCGCACTGCCTGTGCAATTACCCGGTGTCTCGCCGTCGCCGCAGGTGAGTGGGGCTGGACAGGGGGTTGTTCTGCCGCTGGCATATGCCGGAGAACCAGCCCGGAGTGACTGGTTCCGGTAGAGGGATTCACCGGAACGGTCACGGAGAGCGTTCTGTGCCTCCATGATGGTGAGCATGGCGGGCCTCGAAGGTGTGGATCAGCCGCGACCGCGCGGCGGCGCGACAGCAGCGCGCTTGACGACTGCCGTCGAAGACGAACAGGCGTTCAAAGCGCTGGAGTTGTTCGGAAATCCGACGGAGGGTGAAGTCCGGCTGCCCTCCCGTCCCGAGTCCGCGGCGACCGCCCGCCGGATCACCTCGTGCGTGATGCTGCGTCAGTGGCAGCTCCCCCCGCAGACCGCCGAATACGGAGTGCTACTGGTCTCCGAGCTGGTGGGCAACGCGGTGCGGCACACCGGGGCGCGGATCTTCGGTCTGCGGATGCTGCGCCGCCGGGGCTGGGTCCGTATCGAGGTGCGTGACCCCTCGCGCGGACTGCCGTGTCTGATGCCCGTCCGCGAGATGGATGTCAGCGGCCGGGGCCTCTTCCTGGTCGACAAGCTCTCCGACCGGTGGGGCGTGGATCTCTTACCGCGCGGGAAGACCACCTGGTTCGAGATGCGCACCACCGACCGCTGAGCCCTGACCCGCACCCCACAGGCGGGCCGGCACGCAGAAGCCCCCGGTCCGCCTGGGTGTGGCGCTTCGGGGGCTTCTGAGGGGGCCGTGGAATGGGGGGTGTGTCCACGGCCGCACGGGGGGGGACCTGGCTCGGGTCGGAGGAGGTCGTACCCCCGACTATGACAGACGGGCGACCCCGGAGCCAAAGCCGTAAAACGGTCAGCGACCCACAAAACTATCGATTTGGGTTATGAATCGCAGGTGGGATGGGTCACGCGCCTGGCATTCCCCGTTGATCCGCCGGTATCGACGGGTGTTTCATCGATCCGTCGGGTAGGTGGCCTCGAACGAGGTCCGGAACAGGGTGGTGCGCGTGCACGAGGACGGCCGGGACGCAGACGATCAGTTCGAGCGCGGCGATGCCGGCCTCGCTCCAGCCGCGTGGGGGCGCGCCGCATGACGCCGCAGCCCGAGCCCGGCGGCCGTCCGCTCCGTGCCGCCGTCGTCGGCACCGGGGCCATCGCGCAGGGCGCCCATCTGCCCGCGCTGCGCGCGCTGGAGCCGGCGGTGGACGTGGTGGCGGCCGTCGACGTGTCGGCGGAATCCGTCCGTGAGTTCTGCGAACAGGGCGGCATCCCGCACGCGTACACGTCGCTCGACGACCTCCTGGCCGAACAGCGCCCCGACTTCGTGGTGATCTGCACCCCGCCGGCCGTGCACCGCGAGCAGACCGTGGCGGCCCTGCGGGCCGGTGCCTGGGTCCTGTGCGAGAAACCTCCGTGCCCCTCGCTCGCCGACTTCGACCTGATGACGGCCGAGGAACGCGAAGGCGGCCCGTACGCCGCGATCGTCTTCCAGCACCGCTTCGGCTCCGGCTCCGCCCATGTGCGCCGTCTGCTGGCGAGCGGGGCACTCGGTAAGCCGCTGGTGGCCCACTGCCAGACCACCTGGTACCGCGACCGCGCCTACTACTCGGTCCCGTGGCGGGGTCGCTGGGAGACGGAGGGCGGTGGCCCCGCCATGGGCCACGGCATCCACCAGATGGACCACTTCCTCGACCTGCTGGGGCCCTGGTCGCAGGTGCAGGCGATGGCCGGGCGGCTGGTGCACGACGTGGAGACCGAGGACGTGTCCACCGCCCTGGTCCGCTTCGGGAACGGCGCGCTCGGCACGATCGTCAACAGCGTGCTCAGCCCCGACGAGGTCAGCCGCATACGGATCGACTGCGAGCGCGCCACGGTCGAGGTCACCCACCTGTACGGCCACTCCAACGCCGACTGGCGGATCACACCGGCGCCCGGGGTGCCAGGGACCGAGGCCGCCGCCTGGCAGGACTTCGGCCCCGACACACCCAGTTCACACCTGGAGCAGCTGCGCGCCTTCACCGCCGATCTGCGGGCGGGCCGCCGGCCGGGCTCCAGCGGGCAGGGCGGCCGCAGCACCCTGGAACTCATCAGCGCGCTGTACAAGGCGGCCTTCACCGGAGCCACCGTGCGCGCGGGCGAGATCGGTCCTGGCGACCCCTCCTACACGGCGCTGCACGGTGACGCCCCGGGCTGGGCGCCCGGGACGACGACGGAGAGCACCGCATGAAACAGCACGGACTGTCTGGCCGAGGCCCTGGTGCGCACCGAACGGCCCGCCGAGCGCGGCAGATTCGGCAGGTGCGGACACCTTGGCGTCTGCACCCCATCACCCGCGTCCCCAACCTCACAGGGCAATACACCTAGCACTCGATGATGTTCACCGCGAGCCCGCCCCGGGCGGTCTCCTTGTACTTGACGGACATGTCCGCGCCCGTCTCCTTCATGGTCTTGATGACCTTGTCCAGGGAGACCTTGTGGCTGCCGTCGCCGCGCAGCGCCATCTTCGCCGCCGTGACCGCCTTGACCGCCGCCATGCCGTTGCGCTCGATGCACGGGATCTGGACGAGGCCGCCGACCGGGTCGCAGGTCAGGCCCAGGTTGTGCTCCATGCCGATCTCGGCGGCGTTCTCGACCTGCTCGGGGGAGCCGCCCAGGACCTCGGCGAGGGCACCCGCCGCCATGGAGCAGGCGGAGCCGACCTCGCCCTGGCAGCCGACCTCGGCGCCGGAGATGGAGGCGTTCTCCTTGAAGAGCATGCCGATGGCGCCGGCGGCCAGCAGGAAGCGGACGACGCTGTCCTCCTTCTCGGCCTCGGTGCAGCCGCCCGCGGCGAAGTTCATCCAGTAGTGCAGGACGGCCGGGATGATGCCCGCCGCGCCGTTGGTGGGGGCGGTGACGACACGGCCGCCGGCGGCGTTCTCCTCGTTGACGGCCATCGCGTAGAGGGTGATCCACTCCATCGCGTGCGTCTGGGGGTCGCCCTCGGCGCGCAGCTGCCTGGCCGAGTTCGCGGCGCGGCGGCGGACCTTCAGGCCGCCCGGCAGGATGCCCTCGCGGGACATGCCGCGCGCGATGCAGGCCTCCATGACGCGCCAGATCTCCAGCAGCCCGGCCCGGATCTCGGCCTCGGTGCGCCAGGCCCGCTCGTTCTCCAGCATCAGGGAGGAGATGGACAGGCCCGTCTCGTCGGCGAGCCTCAGCAGCTCGTCGCCGGTGCGGAAGGGGTGCTTCAGGACGGTGTCGTCCGGGACGATCGGGTTCTCGCCGGCCACGGCGTCCCCGTCGACGACGAAGCCGCCGCCCACCGAGTAGTACGTCTTCTCCAGAAGCGGGGCGCCGTCGCGGTCGTACGCGATGACCGTCATCCCGTTGGCGTGGTAGGGCAGGGCCTTGCGCCGGTGCAGCACCAGTTGCTCGTCGGCGTCGAAGGGGATCTCGTGCATGCCCAGCAGATTGATGCGCCCCGAGGCGCGGATCTCCTGGACGCGGGCGTCGGCGCCCTCGACGTCGACCGTGCGGGGCGACTCGCCCTCCAGGCCGAGCAGGACGGCCTTCGGGGTGCCGTGGCCGTGCCCGGTCGCGCCGAGCGAGCCGTACAGCTCGGCGCGTATCGAGGCGGTGTGGGCCAGCAGGCCCTCGTTCTTGAGGCGGCGGGCGAACATGCGGGCCGCGCGCATCGGGCCGACCGTGTGGGAGCTGGACGGGCCGATACCGACCGAGAAGAGGTCGAAGACCGAGAGGGCCACGGGAGTACTCCTAAGGCGTTGGTGGACGTCGTTGTCCGCCGGGTGGTGCGGGACGGGCCGGGTGGGCCCGGGAGCGCGGGGCAAAGGGGTGGGGGCACCGGGCTCACTGTGTTCAGTGTGCGCGGTGCCCCCACCCTGCGTGCAAATTGCGGGTGACTACTTGATGCCGGGGTACAGCGGGAACTTCTCGGCCAGCGCGATCACGCGGGCCTTGAGGTCATCGGCGTCGTACGCGGGCTTCAGCGCGGACGCGATGATCTCGGCGACCTCGGTGAAGTCCTCGGTCCGGAAGCCACGGGTGGCGAGCGCCGGCGTACCGATCCGCAGGCCCGAGGTGACCATCGGGGGGCGCGGGTCGTTCGGGATGGCGTTCCGGTTGACCGTGATGCCCAGCTCGTGGAGCCGGTCCTCGGCCTGCTGCCCGTCCAGCTCGGAGTTGCGCAGGTCGACCAGGACCAGGTGGACGTCCGTGCCGCCGGAGAGGACGGATACGCCCACCTCGGTGACGTCCGGCTGCACCAGGCGCTCGGCGAGGATGCGGGCGCCGTCCAGGGTGCGCTGCTGGCGCTCCTTGAACTCCTCGGTCGCCGCCACCTTGAAGGAGACGGCCTTGGCCGCGATCACATGCTCCAGGGGGCCACCCTGCTGACCGGGGAAGACCGCCGAGTTGATCTTCTTGGCGAGCTCCTGCGTCGACAGGATGACGCCACCGCGCGGACCGCCGAGGGTCTTGTGCGTGGTGGTCGTGACGACGTGGGCGTGCGGCACCGGGCTGGGGTGCAGACCCGCGGCGACCAGGCCCGCGAAGTGCGCCATGTCGACCATCAGGTACGCGCCGACCTCGTCCGCGACACGGCGGAAGGCGGCGAAGTCCAGCTGGCGGGGGTAGGCGGACCAGCCGGCCACGATGAGCTTCGGCTTCGACTCCTTGGCGAGGCGCTCGACCTCGGCCATGTCCACGACACCGGTGTCGTCGACGTGGTACGGGACCACGTTGTAGAGCTTGCCGGAGAAGTTGATCTTCATGCCATGGGTCAGGTGACCGCCGTGGGCCAGATCGAGGCCCATGATCGTGTCGCCCGGCTTCAGCAGCGCGAACATCGCGGCGGCGTTGGCCTGCGCACCCGAGTGCGGCTGGACGTTCGCGGCCTCGGCGCCGAAGAGCGCCTTGATGCGGTCGATCGCGATCTGCTCGACCACGTCGACGTGCTCGCAGCCACCGTAGTAGCGGCGGCCGGGGTAGCCCTCGGCGTACTTGTTGGTGAGGACGGAGCCCTGCGCCTCCATGACCGCGACCGGAGCGAAGTTCTCCGAGGCGATCATCTCGAGGGTGGACTGCTGACGGTGGAGCTCGGCGTCGACGGCGGCGGCGACATCCGGGTCCAGCTCGTGGAGGGAGGAGTTGAGAAGCGACATCAGTTAAGTCCCTAAGGTCTCAGTTGCCGGAGAACGCGGTGTACTCGTCGGCGGAGAGAAGGTCCTTCGGCTCCTCCGCGACGCGCACCTTGAACAGCCAGCCGCCCTCGAAGGGAGCGGAGTTCACCAGCGACGGGTCGTCCACGACGTCCTGGTTGGCCGCGGTCACCTCGCCGGTCACCGGCGAGTACAGGTCGCTGACCGACTTGGTCGACTCCAGCTCTCCGCAGGTCTCGCCCGCGGTCACCGTGTCGCCGACCTCCGGGAGCTGGGCGTAGACGACGTCACCGAGCGCGTTGGCCGCGAACTCGGTGATGCCGACCGTGGCCACGCCGTCCTCGAGGGCCGACAGCCACTCGTGCTCCTTGCTGAACCGCAGCTGCTGGGGGTTGCTCATGACCTGAATTCTCCTGTACGCGGGGGAGTGCTGATGAACGATGGTCTTACGGTGTGAGACGGGACTGCGTCACGTCTGCGGTGCGCTGCGCGCTGTGTCACTTACGGCGCTTGTAGAAGGGCAGCGCCACGACCTCGTACGGCTCGTGCGTGCCCCGGATGTCGACCGCGACACCCTCGGTGCCGGGCGTGGCGTGCGCCGCGTCCACGTACGCCATGGCGATCGGCTTGCCCAGGGTGGGCGACGGCGCGCCGGAGGTCACCTCGCCGACGACCTCGCCGCCGGCCACGACCGGGTAGCCGGCGCGCGGCACCCGGCGGCCCTGGGCGATCAGGCCGACGAGCTTGCGGGGCGGGGCCGCCTCGGCACGCTCGGCGGCGGCGGACAGCGCATCGCGGCCGACGAAGTCACCCTCCTTCTCGAACTTCACGACCCTGCCCAGGCCCGCGTCGAAGGGCGTCAGCGCGGTGGTCAGCTCGTGCCCGTACAGCGGCATGCCCGCCTCCAGGCGGAGCGTGTCGCGGCAGGAGAGTCCGCAGGGGATCAGCCCGTACGGCGCGCCGGCCTCGGTCAGGGCCTTCCACAGCTGCTCGGCGTGGGCCGGGTCCACGAAGAGCTCGAAGCCGTCCTCACCGGTGTAGCCCGTACGGGCGATGAGGGCGGGGACACCGGCGACCGTTCCGGGGAGTCCGGCGTAGTACTTCAGTCCGTCCAGGTCGGCGTCCGTGACCGACTTCAGTACGGCGGGGGAGTCGGGGCCCTGGACGGCGAGCAGTGCGTACGCCTCACGGTCGTCGCGCACCTCGGCGTCGAAGCCCCCGACGCGCTCGGTGAGGGAGTCCAGGACGAGCTGGGCGTTGCCCGCGTTGGCGACGACCAGGTATTCGGTGTCGGCCAGGCGGTAGACGATCAGGTCGTCCAGGATCCCGCCGTCCTCCGCGACGATCATCGTGTAGCGGGCCCGGCCCAGGCCGACGGTCGCGATGTTGCCGACCAGCGCGTAGCTCAGGAAGGCCGCCGCCTGCGGACCCGTGACCGTGATCTCACCCATGTGCGAGAGGTCGAACAGGCCGGCCCCGCCGCGTACGGCGTTGTGCTCGTCGCGCTCACTGGCGTACCGCAGCGGCATGTCCCAGCCGGCGAAATCGGTCATGGTCGCGCCCAGGGACCGATGCAGGGCGTCGAGGGCGGTGAGGCGGGGTGCGGCGCTCGGGGCAGTGCTCATGGACTTGGCTCCAGGGCATGACGACAGGGGGTGGTTCCCTCCCCATCTGTCATCGGAACCTGAGAGGTTCGCCGAGAGCCCCTGAAAGGGTCCGGCTTGCACCTTGGGTGGAGCCGCACAGCGGCCCGCTTTTCAGATCTGCCTCATCCACGCGGTACGGGGCCTGAGAGATTCAAGGGAGGAACTTGCTCCTTCGGCGCCCGGCGCACACGGTGTCCGGGACTCTCCCGCGCGGATTCAAACGGCCGGTATGCAGTTGGCGGGGTCATCATCGCACGCGTTGGGCAAGATTGCCTTTTCTTTACACTTCATGGGTAGCCCGTCGGGCGACTCGGCAGGGGGACGGCGATGACGTTGCAGGGCCACGCGGCGACCACGGGGGCGTTACCCGGTGCGCTGCCCCACCCCCGGCCGGGCGGGCCTCCCCGGGACCCGGGGAGCGTGCCCGCCCCCGTGGTGCGTGATCTGCGGGGCGGGGGCGGGCCGGGCGGCCTCGACTTCGCCGCGGGCGACGTGGTGGTGATCTCGGGGCTGCCCGGCAGTGGGAAGTCGACACTGATCCGGCGGGCGGTCCAGGGGCACGCGGTCGACTCGCAGGACACCAGGGACCGCTGGGCGGCCGTCCTGCCCGGAGTCGTCCCTTATGCCCTCTACCGTCCCCTGGTGCGCGCCGCGCACTTCGCCGGACTGCGGCGGCGCCTGCGGTCGGGCGCATCCGTCGTCGTGCACGACTGCGGCACGCAGGTCTGGGTGCGGCGCTGGCTGGTGCGTGAGGCCCGGCGCCGGGGCGGCGACCTGCATCTCGTCCTGCTCGACGTCACCCCCGAGGCGGCCAGGCAGGGGCAGTGGGAGCGGGGGCGGCGCGTGTCCGGATACGCCTTCGCCCGGCACCGGCGGGCCTTCGCCCGGCTGTTGCGCGACACGGAGACCGGACTGCTCCCGCCGGGGTGCGCCTCGGCGGTGCTGCTCGACCGGGAGGCGGCCTCGGGGATCGGCCGGATCTCGTTCCCCCGGGCGCGGCTCCCGCTGGGATAGGTCCCGTGGCGCCGGCGCGGGCGGGGAGCGATTCCTGGTGCGCCCCGGGGCCGCTGCGGGCGTCACTGTTCGCATACGCACAGTTCGCGGGCGTCCCGCGGGCCGTCCGATATCTGGACGGTGCGGTGGACGGCCCGTCGCGCCTGCCGGTGACGCCCCCCGAGCGCGGCGGACCGTCTAAGGTTTCAGCCGCACCACAAGGCGAGAAAGGGACACAGACACCGTGGACATTCCGGCTCAGGCCCAGGCCCCGTCGCATCCGTCGCAGGGGTGGCCGGCCAACGAGCTCGAAGAAGTGCTCAGCGCCTCCATCGGCGTGCCCGGGGCGGGCGGCAGGCTCGTCGAGGTGCTCGGCCGCAGCCAGGTCTGGGTACCCCTGCCGAACGGCGGAGGGCCCGACAGCATCGGCCTCGACCTGCCGACGGTCGACATCGACGGCGGCGCGTACGTCCCCGTGTTCAGCTCCGAGGCGCAGTTCCTCCAGTGCGTCGGCTCCCATCTCTCCTTCACCGTCGCGCCCGCACGTGAGTTCGCCCGTGGGCTGCCCCCGCAGCTCGGTGTCGCGGTCAACCCCGGTGGAGCCGTCGGGGTTCCCCTGCCGCCGGCCGCCGTCGCGGAGCTCTGCCGGGCCGGACGGACCCCGCTCGACGGCCCCGCGAGCGGCGGCCGGGTGCGGCTGTACGAGCCGGACTGGAAGGAGGACCCCGTGGACTTCCTCTCCGCGGTGTCCGCCGAATTCCAGGCGACCGGCGTGGTGAACACCGCGCGCCGGGCGCTGGCCAGCATCGAGGGCGAGGGCCCCGTGCTGTTCGTCGGCGTCGAGTCGCCCACCGTATGGGAATCCGCGGCGCAGAGCGCCCCGCTGGACGCCCTGGGCCGCGCGCTGGGCCGGGTCCAGGTGCCCTGGCCCGTCAATCTGGTCCTGCTCGACGCCGCGCAGGACCCGGTCGGCGACTGGATGCTGGAGAAGGTGCGCCCGTTCTACCGGCGCGACGCGTACTGAGCGGAGGCCCACGGCGGCTGATGGCGTCGAGGCCGTGTCGGGGGTGGCGCCTAAGCTGTTGGACGACGACGAGGTGGAACGAAGAGGGGCGGGACCCAGGGTGAGTGCGTCAGGCACCGCGGCGGCCGGGCAGCTGGAGCACATGCTTCGACAGGTGACCCCTGGGCGCCTCGACGCGTACGAGACGCTGCTGCGGTCCCTGGCGGACGGCCAGGTCTGGATGCTGCTCTGGCACGGTACAGCCGGTTCCCCGGACGCCCAGTACGGCAACATGGAGGTCCAGGGGCTGGGTTACGCCCCCTGCGTGACCTCCGCCCAGGAGCTCTCGGCCAGCGGCTGGACCAGGGCCCACGAGGTGACCACGGGCCGCGACATCGCCCGCTCCCTCTTCCCCGACCGCTGGGGCATCTGGCTCAACCCGCACGCCCCGGGCGGCGGCGTCGGCATCCCCTGGCTCGACCTGCGCCGCATCGCCACCGGCCTCGACCGGATGCCCGCGGGGCCGCTGCGGCTCTCCGAACCCGCCATCGAGCTCCCGCAGTTCTACGCCCTGTTGTCGCAGAACGCCCACCGCACCTCCGCGGTCCGCGCGCTGCGCAGGGCCTGGGTGCAGCCGGCGCTCGGTGCCCCGTACCTCGCGATCGGGCTCGACCTCTACGACACCGGCAGGCCCTCGGTCGACGCGGTCCGCGCGATGATGCAGCAGTCGATCGGCGTGGTCCCCGACGGGCTGCCGGTCTCGACGGTCTCGCTGTCCGACGAATACGACCCGGTCGCGATGTGGCTCAACGCCAACTCCCGGCCCTTCTACGACCGCGAGGCGCACGCCCCCGCACCGGCCGCCCCCGGCTACGGCTATCCGCCCGCCGCCGGCCCCGCTCCGCACGCCTACTGAGAAGGCGTCAGCGGACGCGGGGGCGTGCGGGTCATTGGTGCCGTGTTCAACGCTGTTGCGCAGCATGTCCGTTATCGCGGATTAGTGGCCGAGAGGTCCGCTGAGTAAGCACGAGTGTCCGGATAACGGAAGCCCTCTGACAGCATCACGTTTGAGCAAACATTCCCCGTCAGGTCTGGCGGGTGATCGCGAAGTGGCTGAAGACTCCACACAGCAGGTGGTCCATGCCCTACGCGCCCCTTTTTCAAACTGGGTCCGTTCGGCCGTAGCGCCACCACACGCACATGTCATACGAGCCGCTACAGCGGCGGTCACAGGCCGGCCACCGCCGGCCGAGAGGGGTCTCCAGCGCAATGACGGCACCGATCGAGACCACCGGGGCGGACGCGCTGCCCGAAACGGTGCTGGAAGGCGCCGGGCGCAAGGAGATCGAGGGCCGCTCGCTCGGCCGCATCGCCTGGACGCGCTTCAAGCGGGACAAGGGCGCGATGGCCGGTGGCATCGTTGTCGTGCTGTTGATCCTCATCGCGGTGCTGTCCAAGCCGCTCCAGTCGCTCCTGGGGCTCGACCCCAACGGCTTCAACCAGAGCCTGGTCGACCCCGTCATGCTCGCGCCCAAGGGCTCCCTGGGCGGGATGAGCTGGGACCACCCCCTCGGCGTCGAACCGCAGACCGGGCGCGACATCCTGGCGCGCATCCTCGAAGGCTCCTGGGTCTCCCTCGTCGTCGCCGTCGGCTCCACGCTGCTCTCCGTCGTCATCGGCGTCATCATGGGCGTCGTGGCCGGGTTCTACGGCGGCTGGGTGGACAGCTTCATCAGCCGGCTGATGGACACCTTCCTCGCCTTCCCACTGCTGCTCTTCGCGATCTCCATCTCCGCCTCCCTGCAGGGCAACGCCTTCGGGATGGAAGGACTCACGCTGCGGATCGCGGTCCTGATCTTCGTGATCGGTTTCTTCAGCTGGCCCTACATCGGGCGCATCGTCCGTGCGCAGACCCTCTCCCTGCGCGAGCGGGAGTTCGTCGAGGCCGCCCGGTCGCTGGGCGCACGCGGCCCGTTCATCCTCTTCCGGGAACTGCTGCCGAACCTGATCGCGCCGATCCTCGTGTACGCGACGCTGCTGATCCCCACGAACATCCTCTTCGAGGCCTCCCTGTCCTTCCTCGGCGTGGGTATCGCGCCGCCGCAGGCGTCCTGGGGAGGCATGCTCACGCAGGCGGTCGACCTCTACGAGGTGGACCCGATGTTCATGGTCATCCCCGGCATGGCGATCTTCATCACCGTGCTGGCCTTCAATCTGCTGGGGGACGGGCTGCGCGACGCACTCGACCCTCGTGGCAAGTAATCGCGGCAGTGCCGCACCGGACTAGCGAGGGGGCTTTCCTCAGCATGCAGAACAGAAAGACAGCAGCGGCCATAGCCGTGGCCGTAGCGGTGTCGCTCGGCGCATCGGCGT
The DNA here is from genome assembly GCF_040650935.1 of Streptomyces sp. NPDC048565. Classification (NCBI taxonomy): domain Bacteria; kingdom Bacillati; phylum Actinomycetota; class Actinomycetes; order Kitasatosporales; family Streptomycetaceae; genus Streptomyces; species Streptomyces sp. NPDC048565. The sequence goes on along the minus strand of NZ_JBEZIH010000020.1, from coordinate 97,922 downwards.
GCAGCGGCAGCGACTCGGGCAGTGACGGCAGCGGCGGTGGGGGCAACGCCAAGGCCGACGCGGGTCTCACCAGCGTCGTCAACGCGACGGACAAGAAGGGCGGGACGCTCACGCTGGAGCACTCCAGCGGCGCCGACTCCCTGGACCCCGGCAACACGTACTACGGCTGGGTGCAGAACTTCTCCCGCCTGTACGCCCGTTCCCTGGTGACCTTCAAGCCGGCCGCGGGCAAGGAAGGCCTGGAGGTCGTTCCCGACCTCGCCACCGGCCTGGGCAAGGCCAGCGACGACGCCAAGACCTGGACGTACACGCTCCGCAAGGGCGTGAAGTTCGACGACGGCAGCGAGATCACCTCGAAGGACGTCAAGTACGCCGTCGAGCGCTCCAACTTCGCGCCGGAGGCCCTGTCCAACGGCCCCACGTACTTCAAGGCCTACCTCGCGGACGCCGACAAGTACAAGGGTCCGTACAAGGACAAGTCCAAGGAGGGTCTCAAGTCCATCGAGACCCCGGACGACCAGACGATCGTCTTCCACCTGAAGAAGCCGTTCGCGGACATGGACTACCTCGCGGCGTTCTCGCAGACGGCCCCGATCCAGCAGAAGGCCGACACGGGCGCCAGCTACGTCCAGAAGATGGTCTCGTCGGGCCCGTACAAGATCTCCAAGTACGACGAGAGCAAGGGCATCACGCTGGTCCGCAACCCCGAGTGGGACGCGAAGACCGACCCGATCCGTAAGGCGCTGTCCGACAAGGTCGAGCTCAAGTTCAACGTCAACGCCACCACGATCGACGACCACCTGCTGAACGACGCGATCACCGTGGGTGCCGAGGGCACGGGTCTGCAGTCCAAGACCCAGCCGAAGGTCCTGGCCAAGGCCGCCGAGAAGGCGAAGACGGACAACCCGTACGCCGGCGCCCTGCAGTACCTGGCGCTGAACGTCAAGGTGAAGCCGTTCAACAACGTCGAGTGCCGCAAGGCCGTTCAGTACGCGGTCGACAAGCAGAGCATGATCGACTCGATCGGTGGCTCGGTCAAGGGCGATCCGGCGTCCACCGTCATCCCGCCGACCGTCGCCGGTTACAAGAAGTTCGACCTGTACCCGACCGAGGGCAGCAAGGGCGACGTCGCCAAGGCGAAGGAGCACCTGACCAAGTGCGGTCAGCCCAAGGGCTTCAAGACCACGCTGACCGCTCGCTCGGACCGTCCTGACGAGATCACCGCCGCCACGCAGCTCCAGGGCAGCCTGAAGGCGATCGGCATCACCGCCGAGATCAAGCAGTTCCCGGCCGACAAGTACTTCACGGACTTCGCGGGTGTGCCCGAATGGGTCCACAAGAACAACGCGGGCATGATGATGATGGCCTGGGGCGCCGACTGGCCGACCGGCTTCGGCTTCCTCGACCAGATCGTGAACGGATCGGCCATCAAGCCCTCCGGCGGCACGAACCTGATGGAGCTCGACGACAAGGGAGTCAACAACCTCCTCGTCAAGGGCATCGGCACCGTCGACACCACGGAGCGCAACGCCACGTGGGGCGAGGTCGACCAGAAGGTCATGGAGACCGCCTCGGTCGTGCCGCTGTTCTACCGCAAGAACCTGCTCTACCGCCCGGACTCCGCGCAGAACGTCACGGTCGCGAACTCCTACCTCGGCATGTACGACTACGTGCTGATGTCGTCCGCCAAGTAACACCTGTTCATCGACAGCATCCCCTGAAAGGCAGGTGAAGGCGCCGGGCCGGCGGGCGTACCCCGCCCGGCCCGCCCGGCGCCGCACGGCTGTGGCTGCGTACATCATCCGACGCGTCTTCGCCGCGGTGTTGCTGCTGCTGGTGGTCAGCGCAGTCACGTTCGCGATCTTCTTCCTGGTGCCCCGCCTCGGCGGGCAGACCCTCGACTCCATGGCCGCCCAGTACGTCGGGAAGAGCCCCGACCCCGACGTCATCGCCGCGGTCAAGAAGAACCTGGGGCTCGACCAGCCCCTGTACCTCCAGTACTGGGACTTCATCAAGGGCATCGTCGTCGGCGCCGACTACAAGTTCGGCCCCGACCCCGTCACCTGCAACGCCCCGTGCTTCGGCTACTCCTTCAAGACCCACACCGAGATCTGGCCCCAGCTCGTCGACCGTGTCCCGGTCACGCTGTCGCTGGCCGTCGGTGCGGCCGTCCTGTGGGTCGTCTCCGGTGTCGCGGTCGGCGTCCTCTCCGCGCTGAAGCGGGGCTCGATCTTCGACCGGCTCTCCATGGGCGTCGCCCTGGCCGGTGTCTCGCTGCCGATGTTCTTCACCGGTCTCGTCGTGCTGGCGCTGTTCGGCAACGGGGAGTACGTACCGTTCGCCGAGAATCCCGTCCAATGGGCGGGCAGTCTGGTGCTGCCCTGGTGCACGCTCGCCCTGCTGTACTCCGCGCTCTACGCCCGGCTCACCCGGGCCGGGATGCTGGAGACCATGGGCGAGGACTACATCAGAACCGCGCGGGCCAAGGGCCTCCAGGAACGCAAGGTGGTCGTCAAGCACGGCCTGCGCTCCGCCCTGACCCCGCTCGTGACCATCTTCGGCATGGACTTCGCGCTGCTGCTGGGCGGCGCGGTCATCACCGAACGGGTCTTCTCCTTCCAGGGGCTCGGTGCCTTCGCCATCCAGGGCGTGACCACCGCCGACCTGCCCAAGGTGATGGGCGTGACCCTGGTCGCCGCCTTCTTCATCGTCATCTGCAACCTGCTGGTGGACCTCGTGTACGCCGCGATCGACCCCCGGGTGAGGCTCTCATGAGCGACGCAATCAAGAAGGACTCCCCGGCGGCGGACGCCGTTCCGGCCCCGCGGTCCGGCGATGTCGACGGCGACGGCACCGGCCGTACCGACGGCGGGAAGAAGGAATTCCTCTCCGTACGCAACCTCAGCGTCCACTTCGACACCGACGACGGCCTGGTCAAGTCCGTCGACGGCGTCAGCTTCGACCTGAAGGCCGGCCAGACCCTCGGCATCGTCGGCGAGTCCGGCTCGGGCAAGTCCGTGACCTCACTGGGGATCATGGGCCTGCACACCTCGGACCGTGCCCGGATCGGCGGTGAGATCTGGCTCGACGGCGAGGAGCTCATCGGCGCCGGGTCCGAGCGGGTACGCAGGCTGCGCGGCCAGAAGATGGCCATGATCTTCCAGGACCCGCTGTCCGCCCTGCACCCGTACTACAGCATCGGCGCGCAGATCGTGGAGGCCCACCGGGTCCACAACAAGGTCGACAAGAAGACCGCCAAGAAGCGCGCGGTCGAGATGCTCGACCGTGTCGGCATCCCCGAGCCGCACCGCCGTTACGAGGACTACCCGCACCAGTTCTCCGGCGGCATGCGCCAGCGCGCGATGATCGCGATGGCTCTGGTCAACAACCCGCAGCTGCTGATCGCCGACGAGCCGACGACCGCACTCGACGTCACCGTCCAGGCGCAGATCCTCGACCTCATCCGCGATCTGCAGAAGGAGTTCGGCTCCGCGGTCGTCATGATCACCCACGACCTCGGTGTGGTTGCCGAGATCGCGGACAACCTGCTCGTGATGTACGCGGGACGCTGCATCGAGCGCGGCACCGCCGAAAAGGTGTTCTACGAGCCCCAGCACCCCTACACCTGGGGGCTGCTCGGCTCGATGCCGCGCATCGACCGGGAGCAGACCGAGCGGCTCATCCCGGTCAAGGGCTCGCCGCCCAGCCTCATCAACGTCCCGTCGGGCTGTGCCTTCCACCCGCGCTGCCCGTACGCCGACGTCCCGCCGGACAACATCACCCGCACCGAGCGCCCGGAGCTGCAACAGGTCAGCGACGGGCACTACTCCGCGTGCCACATGTCGCGTGAGCAGCGCGACCGGATCTGGACCGAAGAGATTGCGCCGAAGCTGTGACTGATCGAGACAAGAAGACTCCCGCGTCTCCCGCGGCAGGGTCGGACGGGTCCGAGCCGCTCCTCAAGGTCGACGGCCTGGTCAAGCACTTCCCGATCACCAAGGGCGTGCTGAAGCGCAAGGTCGGTGCGGTCCAGGCCGTGGACGGGCTCACCTTCGACGTGCGCCCAGGGGAGACCCTGGGCGTCGTCGGCGAGTCGGGCTGCGGCAAGTCGACCATGGGCCGTCTGGTGACCCGGCTCCTGGAGCCGACCGGTGGCAAGGTCGAGTTCCAGGGCCGCGACATCACGCATATGTCCGCCGGACGACTGCGGCCGATGCGCCGCGACATCCAGATGATCTTCCAGGACCCCTACGGCTCGCTGAACCCGCGCCACACCGTGGGCGGGATCGTCGGGACCCCCTTCCGGCTCCAGGGCGTCAAGCCCGAGGACGGTGTGAAGGCCGAGGTCCAGCGGCTGCTGGAGCTGGTGGGGCTCAACCCCGAGCACTACAACCGCTATCCGCACGAGTTCTCCGGCGGCCAGCGTCAGCGCATCGGTATCGCGCGGGCCCTCGCGCTGAAGCCGAAGCTGGTCGTCGCGGACGAGCCGGTCTCGGCGCTGGACGTGTCGATCCAGGCGCAGGTGGTGAACCTGCTGGACGACCTCCAGGACGAGCTCGGGCTCACCTACATGATCATCGCGCACGACCTGTCGGTCATCCGCCATGTGTCCGACCGGATCGCCGTGATGTACCTCGGCAAGATCGTCGAGCTCGCGGACCGTGCGTCGCTGTACGAGGCGCCCATGCACCCGTACACCAAGGCACTGATGTCCGCGGTGCCCGTGCCCGACCCGCGCCGGCGCGGTGCGAAGAGCGACCGCATCCTGCTCAAGGGAGACGTGCCGTCGCCGATCTCGCCGCCGAGCGGCTGCCGGTTCCACACCCGGTGCTGGAAGGCGACGCAGATCTGCGGGACGACCGAGCCGCCGCTGCTCCAGCTGAAGACCGGGCACCAGGTGGCGTGCCACCACCCGGAGAACGGTGAGGACCTGGCTCCGGGGGACGCGCCGCTCGTGGCGGACGTCATCACGGTGAAGCCGGCGGAGCCGGAGCCGGAGGCGGAGGCGGCTCCCGAGCCCGCGGCGACGGAGGAGCCCGCCGCCGTGACGGAGGAGGCCACCGCCGTGACGGAGGAGGCCACCGCCGTGACGGAGGAGGCCACCGAGCCTGCCGCGACGGAAGAGCCGCCCGCCGGCGCGACGGAGAAGCCTGCCGAGGCCGCCCCGGAGGAGGCCGCCGAGGCCGTGTCCGAGAAGCCGGAGAAGGCCGCCGGGCCCGCTCCGGGCAGCCCCTCCGAGGGCGATGCCGGGGACGCCGAGGACACGGAGGACAAGCCGAAGGCGTAGGACCGGCACAATTGACCGGTGCTCAACGAACTCTTCACCCCCTCCGTCCAGCATGCGCTTGACATCGTCGGAATATTCGTCTTCGCGATCTCGGGCGCCCTGCTCGCCGTACGCAAGAACTTCGATGTCTTCGGCATCGCGGTCCTCGCCGAGGTGACAGCGCTGGGCGGAGGGATCTTCCGTGATGTGATCATCGGCGCGGTCCCGCCGGCGGCCTTCACGGATCTCGGCTACTTCGTGACCCCGCCGATCGCCGCAGGCCTGGTCTTCTTCCTGCACCCGCACGTGGAGCGGATCCAGGTCGGCGTCAATGTCTTCGACGCGGCGGGTCTTGGCCTTTTCTGCGTATCCGGCACGATCAAGGCGTACGAGTACGGCCTCGGCCTCACCTCGTCCGCCGCCCTCGGCCTGGCCACCGCGGTCGGCGGTGGTGTGCTGCGCGACGTGCTGGCCAACGAGGTGCCCTCGCTGCTGCGCTGGGACCGCGACCTGTACGCCGTGCCCGCGATCGTCGGTGCCGTCATGGTGGCGCTCTGCATCCGCTTCGACGTGCTCGACGCCTACACCAGCGGCGCCGCCGCGATCACCGCGTTCGTCCTGCGGCTGCTGGCCATGCGCTTCCACTGGCGGGCCCCGCGCGCCTACAACAGGCGCTCGGCGAGGGCGGAGGAGAATCCGGCCGTCATCTGACGGCAAAGAAAAAGCTACCGCTCAGTAATGCGATCGGTGTAGCGTGAATTCCATGGCACAGGCAGCAGCGCAGGAGTCGCGCGCGGTACAGGCGACCATCGGTGACAGCGAGTTCGACCGTGACACCGCGGTCACACTCCGGGAGGAAGGCGTCTACGACGCGGAGCTCTCCGCGGGGTGGACGATCATCCGCGCGGTCAACGGCGGCTATCTGCTCGCGATGCTCGGCCGGGCGCTCGGCGACGCGCTCCCGCACTCGGACCCCTTCTCCGTCTCCGCGCACTACCTCACGGCCTCCGTCCCGGGACCCGCCGTGATCCGTACGCAGGTCGTCCGCACCGGCCGTACGCTCTCCACCGGCGAGGCCTCGCTCTTCCAGTTCGCCGAGGACGGCACGGAGGTCGAGCGCATCCGGGTGCTGGCCACCTACGGCCGGCTGGACGACCTGAGCGACGAGGTCCGTACGTCGGCCGAGCCGCCCGCCATCCCGCCTCTGGAGCAGTGCCTCGGCACGAGCGACGGTGCGCCCTCGATCCCCGGCAGCTCCGCCATCACCGAGCGGCTGGACATCAAGCTGGACCCGGCGACGGTCGGCTGGGCCGTCGGAGCACCGTCGGGCAAGGGTGAGATGCGGGGCTGGTTCGCCCTCGCGGACGGCCGGGACGCCGATGCCCTCTCGCTGCTGCTCACCGTGGACGCGCTGCCGCCGACCTCGTTCGAGCTGGGGCTGAAGGGCTGGACGCCCACCGTCGAGCTCACCACCCACATCCGCTGCCGCCCGGCCCCCGGGCCGCTGCGTGTCTCCATCACCACCCGCAACCTGGCGGGCGGCTTCCTGGAGGAGGACGCGGACGTCTGGGACAGCGCGGGCCGTCTCGTCGCCCAGTCCCGTCAGCTGGCGCGCGCGCCGCGTGGCTGAGTCCCGTGGCTGGGCACTGTGTCTGAGTCCCGTGGCTACGCGCCGCGTGGCTGAGCGCCGTGACCGGGCCCTGCGGCGGCGTCCCGTCATGATGATGCGGTGAAGTCCGACCGGCTCCTGTCCATCCTGCTGCTGCTCCAGACCCGTGGCCTGGTCCCCGCCGGCGAGCTGGCCGAGCGCCTCGAAGTCTCCGTACGCACCATCTACCGGGACGTCGAGGCGCTCTCCGCCTCCGGGGTGCCGGTGTACGCGGAGCGGGGGCGTAACGGGGGGATCGCGCTGCTGCCGGGCTTCCGGACCGACGTCACCGGGCTCACGGCCGACGAGGCACGTGCCCTGTTCGTCCTCGCCGCGCAGGGCGCCCACGCCGCGCTCGGTCTCGACGCGGCGCTCGGGTCCGCGCTGCGCAAGGTGATGGCCGCGCTTCCCGCCCCCCATCGGCCCGCCGCCGAACAGACCAGCCGCCGCATCCTGGTGGACCCGGTCCGCTGGATGAAGGGGCCGGAGGCCGCCGTCGACGTGGCCGAGCTGCACGACGCGGTCTTCGCCGACCGGCGGCTGCTGCTCCACTACCGGCACAGCGGCACGGACACCCCGCGTGTCTACACCGTCGACCCGTACGGCCTCGTGGTGAAGGCCGGCGTCTGGTATCTGACCGCCGACCTGGACGGCGCGCCCCGGCTCTTCCGCGCGGACCGCGTGCGGCGTGCGGTCATCGGCGAGGAGGCCGTGGTGCGCAGGGCCGGTGTGGAGCCCGCCGACGTATGGGAGGAGCTGCGCAGGCAGGTCGAGGAGCGGCCGGGGGACGTGCGGCTCCGGGTCCGTGTGCACCGCTCCCGCCTCGACCTCTTCGTACGCCTCCACGCGGGGGTGCTGACCGGCCGGCCCGAACCCGAACCGGCGTCGTCGGGGGAGTGGTTGCTGGCCGAGCTCGCCGTGCCCGAGGTCGCCTGGGCGCGTTCCCTGCTCTCCTTCGGCCCGAACCTCGAAGTGCTCTCGCCCCCGAGGGCGCGCCGCGTACTCGCCGAGGCCGCGGCCGCGGTCACGGAGCTGTACGCAGAAACCGGGTGAGGGCCGCGGTGAGTTCGGCGGGGGCGTCCTCCTGCACGAGATGCCCCGCCCCGTCGATCAGCCGCAGCTCGGCGCCCGGGACCAGCCCGGCCAGCTCATGGCCCCTGGCGACCGGGATCCAGGTGTCATCCGTGCCCCAGCAGACCAGGACGGGAAGCTCCAGCTCCCGGTAGCGGTGCTGGATCTCATCGGTGAACCGCTGGTCGTTCTGACTGATCTGCCGGTAGAACGCGGGCTGCCCGGCCTCGGTGCACCAGGGGGCGACGAGCCTGTCCAGCACCGCCGGGTGCAGGCCCCGGTGGCTCGCCGATCCGACGTACTCGGTCACCAGCGCCCGGTGCAGATCGGGCGGCAGCTCACCGAAGACCTCGGCGCTGCCGCCGAGCAGCCGGTAGGCGGGCGAGCCCCAGGGGGCCAGTGCCACGGGGTCGACGAGGGCCAGGCGCCGGTAGCGGGCGCCGTGCAGGAGATGGGCGCGCAGCGCGACACAGCCGCCGAAGTCATGGGCGGCCACGGCCGGTTCGCCGAGCCCCCAGTGTCCGAGCAGCTCGGTGAGCACCAGGGCCTGGGCGCGGAGCGACACGTCCTGGCCTTCGTACTGCGCGGAGGCGCCGTAGCCCGGCAGGTCCCACACGTACACCCGGTGGTCCTGCGCCAGCGCCCGTGCGATGCCGCGCCAGACGTACGAGGAGAAGGGCGTGCCGTGCACCAGCACCACGGGAGGGGCCTGCTCGGGGCCGAGCGCGTCCCAGCGCACCTCGCCCGAGGAGCTGATGAAGGTCCGGTCCAGGATCCAGTCGCTCATGACGCCGACCCTACGACGTCCCGTCCAGCCAGTGCGCCCTGCCCAGCGTGACCAGGCGCAGCCGGCGCCGGGCCACCCGGATGACCCCTTGTTCGCCCTCGGGGCCCGCGTCCAGCAGCGCCGATGTGGTGAGCACCATGTGGTCGACGTACAGCCCGCCCAGCATCAGCAGGTCCTCCTGGTCCCAGCCGGCCGAACCGGACTCCTGGCCGAGCGCCAGGGCGACCTCCTCGGCGAAGCCGTCCAGCTGGGCGGCGATGGCCCCGCGGACCTCGCCGACGCCGCCGTGCTGCTCGCGGGCGATGAAGCGGAAGTGGGCGGGCTGCGCCGTGACATGACGGGCTATCAGGGTGACGCTGCGGTCCAGCCGCTCCTCGCTGTCCCCCGTGTCGGCGAGGATCGCGCCGATCATGCCGCGCAGGCTGCCCAGTGTCTCCTCGACGAGGGCGACACCCAGGGCGGCGGTGTCGTCGAAGTGCCGGTAGAAGGCGGTCGGGGTCACACCCACGGCACGGGTCACCTCACGCAGGCCCAGACTGCTCAGGCTCTGGTGCTCCAGCAGCTCCAGTGCCGCGTCGAGCAGCGCCTGGCGGGTCTTCAGCTTCTGGGCCTGGCGGATGCCGGGGACGGTGTGACTCATGCCATTCAGTAAACAACCGTTCTCCGAGTCTTGGAAGAGGTAGAGGGTCTAGACTCAGGAGTCAGTGAACAGTCGTACTCTCAAAGCTCGCAGAAAGGCCGGACATGTTCGTCCTCGTCGCCGCGCTGCTCCTGCTGGGGGTTGTCCTCGGAGCGGTCGCACACCTCCCGCTCGCCGTGACCCTGACCGCCGCGGCCGTGATCGGCCTCTGGCTGGTGGTCTTCGGCGCCCGTGAACGCCTCGCCCGCCGCACCCGCTGACGAAGGAGCCGCATCATGGCACTCACCACGACTCGCACCACGCGCACCACTCGTCCGACGCCCGACGCGACCGCCTCGGCCACGCCTGCGGACGAGACCCGTTCCGGCGAGGCCCCTTCCGGCAAGGCCCGTTCCGTCACGAGGGAGGCCGACGGGCTCGCCGTCGCCTCGTTCGTGCTCGGGCTGCTCGGTCTCCTCGTGATGAACATCCTGCTGGGGCCCGTCGCCATCGTCATGGCGCTCATCGCCCTCGCCCGCTCCACCGCCCGCCGTGGCCGCGCCCTGCTCGGGCTGGCCCTCGGTGTCGCCGACCTGGTCGTCCTGGCTGTCCTGGTCACGGGCAACGGCACCGTCTCCTGGAGCCTGGCCGGCTGAGAACCGGCCCGGCCCCGTGGGGTGAGACCCCTCGGTGTGAATTTCCGGGGTGAGTCTCCCGAATATGCTTCCGCTCCCCGTGATCACTCGTCAGACTTCCCTGGTACCGAAACGGGTGTCACGGGGGAGACGTTGCAGGCGTGTCAGATCTGACGGGCAGTGGGGCCAAGCCGCTGGAAGCGGACGATCCGGTGCAGATCGGTGGGATTCCTCTGGCGGGCCGGCTCGGCGCCGGCGGGATGGGGCGTGTGTACCTCGGCGTCCACGAGGAGCGGTACGTCGCGGTCAAGCAGGTGCTGCCCGCTATCGCGGGTGAGGACCAGGACTTCGTCCGCCGCTTCGGCCACGAACTCGACAATCTCTCCCGGTTACCGGCGGAGGCGACCGCGCCCCTGCTCGCCAGCGCCCGCGACGCCCGGCCGCCCTGGCTCGCGACCGCGTACGTCCCCGGGCTCACCCTGAACGAGGCCCTCAGGCTGCACAAGGGCCCCCTGCCCGCCGGCACGCTGTGGCTGCTGCTGCGCGAGGCCGCCGCGGGTCTGGTGGCCGTGCACGAGCTGGACATGGTGCACCGGGACCTCAAGCCGTCCAACGTCATGCTGACCGTCGACGGCGCCACGGTCATCGATTTCGGTGTGGCCCGTGCCACCGAGCAGAGCCAGCTGACCGTGAGCGGCATGGTGGTCGGCACACCGGCGTACATGGCTCCCGAACAGGCCACCACTCAGCGGGATCTGACCGGCGCGGCCGATGTGTTCGCCCTGGGGTCGGTCCTCGCGTACGCGGCCGGTGGCAGCCCGCCCTTCGGTGAGGAGTCCGGGCCCGCCGTCCTCTACCGCATCGTGCACGAGGAGCCCGGCCTGGACGCGGTGCGGGAGCTGGACCCCGATCTCGCCGATGTCGTCGCCGAGTGCCTGGCCAAGGACCCCGGGGCGCGCCCCACGGCGGCCGAGCTGCTGCGGCGCGCCACGGAACACGGACCGTTCACGGCTCCGCTGTGGCCGGAGACGATCAGCGGGAACCTCGCGGAGAAGGCGGCCTTCGCCGCGCACGTCCAGAAGATCGAACTGCCGCCTCCCGTGTCCGTGGAGACCCGGGATCTCGGGCTGAAGGCCCGCCCGAAGTTCCGTGAGCGCCGGCGGCGTACCCGCGTCACCCTCGTCGCCGTTCCGCTCGTCCTGGCGGTGGGCGGCGCGACGCTGGCCGTCCAGCTCCTGCCCGGGGTCCTCGGGCCCGGCGACGGTGCGGCAGCCGGACCCTCCGTCTCCGGCACGGCCTCCGCCGGGCCGACGGCGCCCGCGCCGGACGTGAGCACGTCGGGCTCGGCGTCACCCGGGCCTTCGTCGAAGGACAAGAAGAAGGGGGACGGGAAGTCCGACGGGGAGTCCGGCGGGAAATCCGGCGGGAACGACGAGGCGAAGGACGGGAGCTCGGCCCCCGCCCCGGGATCCGGTGACACCGGGGGAGGCGCCCAGGGCGGGTCCGGAGGCTCCTCGGGGGCCGGCGGCGGCGGCGGAAGCTCCTCCGGAGGCTCCAGCTCGTCAGGCGGGTCGGGAGGGTCCGGCGGGTCGGGAGGGTCCGGTGGCGGCTCGGACGGAGGGTCGACCACACCCTCCGGAACGCACCGCTACCGCAACGGCGACAACAACAAGTGCCTCATCGCCGCCTACGGGAGTTCGGACGACGGCGACTGCTCCGACCCGAGTGCCACCTGGACCGTCCGGGCCGTGTCCGGGGGGAGCTTCGAACTCGTCAACAAGCAGAGTGGGCAGTGCCTGTCCGCGAACATGATCGGCCAGGCCGTCTTCACCGGTGCGTGCGACAAGGCCGGCGCACGCCGCTGGCGTACGGGATCGAACGGCAGCATCGTGAGCGTCTCCAACAGCGGCTGTCTCGACCTGGCCTTCGGCGGCGGCATCGCGGCGAACACCTGCGCGGGCGAGGCGTCGCAACGCTGGACGGCCCTGTGACGCCGGTCTCCTGAGCGGTCCCGGCACCGGTGTTCCGGGCACCGGTGCCGGGCGCCCGGCACCGGGCCGCGCCACGGGCTCGTAGAATCGTCAGCACCATGGCTTACCTCGACCACGCCGCGACCACGCCGATGCTTCCGGAGGCGATCGCGGCGATGACCACGCAGCTCGCCGTCACCGGCAACGCGTCCTCACTGCACGCTGCCGGGCGCCGGGCCCGCCGTACCGTCGAGGAGTCCAGAGAAACCCTCGCCGACTCCCTCGGGGCACGCCCCAGCGAGGTGGTCCTGACCTCCGGCGGCACCGAGGCCGACAACCTCGCCGTGAAGGGCATCTACTGGGCCCGCCGTGACGCCGACCCCCGGCGCACCCGGGTGATCGCCAGCCCGGTGGAGCACCACGCCGTGCTCGACGCGGTGGACTGGCTCGCCGAGCACGAGGGTGCCACCGTCGAATACCTCCCGGTCGACGCTCAGGGGCGGGTGCACCCCGACGCGCTGCGTGAGGCGCTCGTCCGCGACCCCGACGATGTCGCCCTGATCACCGTGATGTGGGCCAACAACGAGATCGGCACCATCATGCCGGTCAGTGATCTCGCCGAGGTGGCACGGGAATTCGGTGTGCCCATGCACGCCGACGCGGTACAGGCGTTCGGGCAGATCGAGGTCGACTTCGCCAGGTCGGGGCTCGCAGCCATGACGGTCAGCGCGCACAAGATCGGCGGCCCCTTCGGCATCGGCGCGCTGCTGCTCGGCCGCGACCAGACCCCCGTGCCCGTCCTGCACGGCGGCGGACAGGAGCGGCATGTGCGCTCCGGCACGCTCGACGTACCCGCCGTGGCCGCGTTCGCCGTGGCCGGACGGCACGCCGCCGACGGACGCGAGCGCTTCGCCCGCGAGGTCGGCGCGCTGCGGGACGAGCTCGCCGACGCCGTCCTGAAGGCCGTCCCCGACGCCATCCTCGGCGGCGACCCGGCCCCCGGCGGGCGGCTGCCGGCCAACGCCCACTTCACCTTCCCCGGCTGCGAGGGCGACTCCCTGCTGCTGCTGCTCGACGCCCAGGGCATCGAATGCTCCACCGGATCCGCGTGCACGGCGGGCATCGCCCAGCCCAGCCATGTGCTGCTGGCCACCGGCACCGACCCCTCGCTGGCACGAGGGACCCTGCGCTTCTCGCTCGGCCACACCTCGACCCGGCAGGACGTGGAGGACGTCGCCCGCGCGATCGGCCCCGCCGTCGAACGCGCCAGGACCGCGGGGCTCAGCTGACGACCTGATCCGCTCGCTGTCGTGCACCAGGCCGTAAGGGCTCAGCCCGCCCGCGCGCTGTCGGTGGACGCCGCGCGCACCAGCTTCATGTAGCGGGGCCAGTCCCAGTGCGGCCCGGGATCGATGTGGTCCGAGCCCGGCACCTCGACGTGCCCGATGATGTGCTCGCGGTCCATGGGGATCGAGTACCGCTTGCATATCGCCGCCGTCAGCTCCGCGGAGGCCTCGTACATCTTCTTCGTGAAGTCCTGGGGGCGGTCGATGAAGCCCTCGTGCTCGATGCCCACGCTGCGTTCGTTGTACGAGCGGTTACCCGCGTGGTACGCCACGTCCAGCTCGCGGATCATCTGCGTCACCTGGCCGTCCTTGCCGACGATGTAGTGCGATGCCGCCTTGTGCGCCGGGTCCTGGAAGACGTTGACCGCGCTCTCGAAGCTGCCCTGCGTGACATGGATGATCACCCGGTCCACGTCGTAGTCGTCGGGGCGGTCGGCCCGCCGCCAGTTCGCCTCGGAGGCCGCGACCCAGCTCGCCGGTGCGTAGTCCCGCTCGTCCTCGTCGCGGGCCCTGTCCACGCCCGGCATCCGCCACCAGACACGCCGGATCTTGTCCGCGGCCACAGCGGCCGTGCCGACCGCGGCGGCCCCGCCCCCGATCAGCAGTGAGCGCCGACTGATGCCGTGGCCGGATCCCTTCCCCGGTGTCCCGGCACTCCCGTTCTTCCCCATGTGATCCTCAACGCCTATCCGCGAGCATTCGGTTCCCGGAGCCCCGTACCCTGGAGAGGCTATGACTCAGACCTCCCAGCGCCCCCTCCGTGTGCTCGCCGCCATGTCCGGCGGAGTCGACTCCGCCGTCGCGGCGGCGCGAGCCGCCGAGGCAGGCCACGACGTGACCGGTGTGCACCTCGCCCTCTCCGCGAACCCGCAGTCCTTCCGTACGGGTGCGCGCGGCTGTTGCACCATCGAGGACTCCCGGGACGCCCGCCGCGCGGCGGACGTCATCGGCATCCCGTTCTACGTCTGGGACCTGGCGGAACGCTTCCGCGAGGACGTCGTGGACGACTTCGTCGCGGAGTACGAGGCCGGGCGCACCCCCAACCCCTGCCTGCGCTGCAACGAGAAGATCAAGTTCGCCGCGCTCCTCGACAAGGCGCTCGCGCTCGGCTTCGACGCCGTCTGCACCGGCCACTACGCCACCGTCGTCCTTGCTGACGACGGCAGCCGGGAGCTGCACCGCGCCTCGGACATGGCCAAGGACCAGAGCTACGTACTCGGGGTCCTGGACGAGAAGCAGCTCGCCCATGCCATGTTCCCGCTGGGCGACACCCTCACCACCAAGGACGAGATCCGCGCCGAGGCCGAGCGCAGGGGCCTGGCGGTCGCCAAGAAGCCCGACAGCCACGACATCTGCTTCATCGCCGACGGCGACACCCAGGGCTTCCTGGCCGGGCGCCTCGGCGGCCCGGCGGAGGGCGACATCCTCGACGAGTCGGGTGCCAAGGTCGGCACCCACGAGGGCGCCTTCGGCTTCACCATCGGCCAGCGCAAGGGCCTGCGCATCGGCCACCCCGCCCCGGACGGCAAGCCGCGCTACGTCCTGGACATCTCCCCGGTCGACAACACGGTGACGGTCGGCCCCGTCGAGGCCCTCGACGTCACCGCCCTGACCGCCATCAGGCCCCGCTGGTGCGGCACGGCACCCACGGGACCCGGCACGTACACCGCGCAGCTCCGCGCCCACGGCGGTGAGACCGAGGTGACGGCCGAGCTGACCGACGGCACCCTGTCCGTCACCTTCACCGAACCGGTCCGTGGCGTGGCGCCCGGCCAGGCGGTCGTGCTGTACGACGGCACCCGGGTCGTCGGCTCGGCCACGATCGCGACGACGGAGAGCAGGGAGAGGGCCTCGGCCGCCCGCTGAGCGGACGTCCGGGCCGGCCGGGTCGCTCCCCTGCGACGACCCGGCCGTATCGGCGGCCCCTGCGCGGGAGCCCTCAGGACGCCTGGCGCAGGAACGAGTCGCGGGCGAAGAAGTCCGTCAGGACCGGCGCGATCGCGTGCGGGGCCAGGTCACGGGTCTGGCCGGTCAGGGCGCGGTGTCTGGCCCGGGGGAGGGTCGCCGCGAGGGCGAGCGTCGTCTCCCACGCCCGCTCGGTGCTGGAACCACCGGTCACCACCAGGGTGCGGGCGGTGACCGATGCGAACCTCCCGGTGGGGATCGAGCCGTCGCCCAGCAGGGCGTCGTCGTACGCCAGGGTGTGGGCCATCGCTTCGAGGTCCGACCACAGAGGCGCCCGGCGCATGCGGGCGATCGTCCCCTCCGGGACCCCGGTCCCGGACAGGAACAGCTCGACGGCCCCGCCCCGGTCACCGGCAGCAAGAAGCCGGCGCAGCAGCGCCGAGCAGCGGGACTTGTGCAGCAGGCCGTCGACGCCGGGGGAGTACGGCGGCTCGTAGACCGCCAGCAGGTCCACGGGCAGGCCCGCCGCCTGCGCCTCCAGGGCCAGCGCCCCGCCCGACAGCATGCCGAAGAGCGAGACGCGCTCACCCGCCGTCGCCGCCACCGCCGCCAGGTCCTCGATCTCCAGGCGGGGCGTGTGCGGCCCGCCGTCGCCGCTGGCCCCGCGGCCCCGGCGGTCGTAGGTGACCACCGTGAAGCGCGGGGCCAGCAGGGCGGCGAGCGGCGCCCCGTCGGCCGCGGTGGCCAGGGCCCCGCCGACGAGGATCACGGGCGGCCCGTCACCATGGCGGCGGTACGCGATCGACGTGCCGTCACGGGAGAGAGTCTTGTCCATGTGAAGGTGGACCGCCGCGCCCCACGGAACTCATCGCCCGGGCGGAGAAATCTTTTTGACGGCCCTTCGGCGGTCAGTCGGCGACGACGTCCGTCGCGTAGAAGCAGTAGTGGTCCTTGATCGCGGCGACGGCCTCCTTGGGCTCCGGATAGCCCCAGACGAGGTCCGCCGCACCGGGCAGTGACCAGTACGACGCGTCCCCCTTGAACGGGCAGTGCGTACGGGTGTCCGAGGGCGTCAGCAGCTCCGTGCGGACGTCCTCGGGCGGCAGGTAGTAGCGGTCGGGGCAGCCCGTCTCGCGCAGCACCAGCGGGCGGCGGCTCTCGGCGAGCACCTGCCCGTCGCTCACGGCCCGCACATGCATGGTCCCGGGGGTCACGGTGATGGTGTGTCCTGTGATGGAGGTCATACCTGGTTCAGCCGCCGAACGGTCCGGTTTCTTCCCGCACCCGGGGCCCGCCGTACGGTGTCCGCATGAACATCTGCGTCTTCCTCTCGGCCGCCGACCTCGACGACCGCTACACCGTGCCCGCCCGTGAATTCGCCGAACTGCTGGGCAGGGGCGGACACACCCTGGTCTGGGGCGGATCGGAGAGCGGACTGATGAAGGTCGTCGCCGACGGCGTCCAGGAGTCCGGCGGGCGGCTCGTCGGGGTGTCGGTGGACTTCCTCGCGGCGAAGGCCCGGACGAACGCCGACGAGATGGTGATAGCCAAGGACCTCGCCGAGCGCAAGGCGCTGCTCCTGGAGAAGTCCGACGCGATCGTGATCATGGTCGGCGGCACGGGCACGCTCGACGAGGCGACCGAGATCCTGGAGCTGAAGAAGCACGGCAAGCACACCAAGCCCGTCGTCCTGCTGAACACCGCCGGCTTCTACGACGGTCTGCACGAGCAGTTCCGGCGCATGGAGGACGAGGGCTTCCTGCCGCTCCCGCTGACCGAGCTGGTCTTCTTCGCCGAGGAAGGTGTCGGGGCGCTGGCCTACCTGGAGGAGTCGGCCGGCCTGCGGTGATGCGAGCGTGAGCCCGCGGTGATGCGAGCATGAGGGCATGCCTACTCATCTCATCACCGGCGCCGGCTCCGGCATCGGAGCTGCCGTCACCCGTCGACTCCTGGAGCGCGGCGACGAACTCCTGCTGCTGGCCCGCGACGCCGGACGCGCCAAGGAGCTGGCCGCGCTCCACCCCGGGGCCCGGACACTCGTCGGCGACCTCGGCAACCCCGACCGGCTGTCCTGGGCGTTCGGGCAGCAGTCGATGCCCGAACGCCTGGACTCGCTGCTGCACATCGCCGGCGTCGTCGAGCTCGGCAGCGTCGGTGACCTCACCCCCAAGGCCTGGCACTTCCAGCTCAACGCCAACCTCGTCTCCCCGGCCGAGCTGACCCGACTGCTGCTGCCGCAGCTGCGCGTCACCCAGGGCCACGTCGTCTTCGTGAACTCAGGGGCCGGGCTCTCGGCGAACGCCGGATGGAGCGCGTACGCCGCGAGCAAGCACGGGCTCAAGGCACTCGCGGACTCCCTGCGCCACGAGGAGCACGGCAACGGGGTCAGGGTCACCTCCGTCTACCCGGGCCGCACCGCGAGCCCCATGCAGGCCAAGGTCCACCAGCAGGAGGGCAAGGAGTACGACGCCTCGCGCTGGATGGACCCGGAGTCGGTGGCCACCACCCTCCTGCTCGCACTCGACCTGCCCAGGGACGCCGAGGTCAACGACCTCACGGTCCGTCCAGGCCGCTGAGGGAGGGCGCGCTCCGGGCTGCCCGTAGGCTTTCCGCGTGAGCGAGAAGAGCGGGTTCAGCGCCATTGCAGCCACCGGGATCGGGTCCATGCCGGGGGGAGACGCCCGGGAGGCGGCGAAAACCGTCACCGGGTCCTTCGCCGACGGTCAGGGCATGCCGTATCTGGCGGAGCTGCCCGCGCGCGGCCCCGGCGCGGACATGACCGGGCGGACCGTCGGCCTGCTCGTCGAGATGTACGGACACGTCGAGCCCAGCGGCTGGCGGATCAGCGACCGCCCCGGCCGCGACACCCGCAGGGCCCGCTCCTGGCTCGGCGAGGACCTCGACGCGCTGGAGGAGTTCACCCAGGGCTACGAGGGGCTCGTCAAGGTCCAGGCCGTCGGCCCCTGGACCCTGGCGGCGTCGCTGGAACTGCGGGGCGGCGAGGCCATGCTGGGCGACCCGGGTGCCTGCCGTGACCTGGCGGGCTCGCTGGCCGAGGGGCTGCGTTCCCATCTCGCCGAGGTGCGGCGGAGGATTCCCGGCGCCGAGGTCGTGCTCCAGCTGGACGAACCATCGCTGACCGCCGTGCTCCAGGGGCGGGTCAGGTCGGCCAGCGGCTACCGCACCTACCGTGCCGTGGACCGCCAGGTCGTCGAGGGCACGCTCCGCGAACTGCTCGCGGTGAACGGCGAAGGACCCACGGCCGTCCACTCGTGCGCCCCCGAGGTGCCGTTCGGCCTGCTGCGCCGCGCCGGGGCCGACGCGGTCTCCTTCGACTTCTCCCTTCTCACCGAGCGTGAGGAGGAGGCGATCGGGGAAGCCGTCGAAGCCGGTACCCAGCTCTTCCTCGGCGTCATCCCCGGTCTCGACGCGGCCTCGACCGCATTGTCGGACCCGGGCGGTAGCGTCATGGAGGTCAGGACGTTGTGGAGCAGGCTGGGGCTGCGTCCGGGGACTCTCAGCGAGTCCGTGGTGATCACCCCGTCCTGCGGGCTGGCGGGAGCGTCGCCCGCGTACGCGCGCGCCGCGCTCGCCCACTGCGCCCGGGCCGCGAGGTCGCTCGCGGACAACCCTGAGTAGCGGGTCGGCCCGAGCGGCGGGCCGAGGAGTCAACGGGAGGAACAGGCGATGGCCGGCGAACAGCAGGCGCGGCAGCTGACCGGTGTGCCGGCGGAGGTGCGGGAACAGCACGCACTGCTCGCCGAGCAGATCGAGGAGCACCGCTTCCGGTATTACGTCAAGGACCAGCCGGTCGTCGACGACGCCGAGTTCGACCGGCTGATGCGCGCCCTGGAGGCCATCGAGGACGAGCACCCCGAGCTGCGCACCCCGGACTCACCGACCCAGAAGGTCGCGGGCCCCTACACCACGGAATTCACCTCCGTCGAGCACCGCGAGCGCCTGCTCTCCCTGGACAACGCCTTCGACGACCTGGAGCTCGCGGCCTGGGCCGAGCGCGTGGCCAGGGACGTGGGCAGCGGCGGGTACCACTTCCTGTGCGAGCTCAAGGTGGACGGTCTCGCCGTCAACCTCACCTACGAGCACGGCAGGCTGACCCGCGCGGCGACCAGGGGCGACGGACGCACGGGCGAGGACATCACCCCCAACGTCCGCACGATCGCCGAGATCCCGCTCCGCCTCAAGGGCGAACGCATCCCGGAGCTCGTCGAGATCCGGGGCGAGGTCTTCTTCCCCATGGAGGCCTTCGAAGGGCTCAACGCCCGGCTGGTCGAGGCCGGTGACAAGCCCTTCGCCAACCCGCGCAACGCGGCGGCCGGATCGCTGCGGCAGAAGGACCCGAAGGTCACCGCCACCCGCCCGCTCCACATGGTGGTGCACGGCATCGGCGCCCGTGAGGGCTTCGACATCGACCGGCTCTCCCAGGCCTACGACCTGCTGAGGGAGTGGGGCCTGCCGACAGCCAAGCACAACAAGGTGGTCGGATCCCTCGACGAGGCACGGGAGTTCATCGCCTGGTTCGGCGAGAACCGCCAGTCCGTCGAGCACGAGATCGACGGCGTCGTCATCAAGCTCGACGAGATCCCGCTCCAGGGCCGGCTGGGCTCCACCTCGCGCGCGCCGCGCTGGGCGATCGCCTGGAAGTACGCGCCGCAGGAGGTCAACACCAAGCTGGTCAACATCCGGGTCGGCGTCGGACGCACCGGCCGGGTCACTCCCTACGCCCAGGTCGAGCCGGTCGAGGTGGCGGGCTCGGAGGTCGAGTTCGCCACCCTGCACAACCAGAACGTCGTGAAGGCCAAGGGCGTCCTCATCGGTGACACGGTGGTGCTGCGCAAGGCGGGCGACGTCATCCCTGAGATCCTCGGCCCCGTCGTCGATCTGCGCGACGGCAGCGAGCGGGAGTTCGTCATGCCGTCCGAGTGCCCCGAGTGCGGGACGGCGCTGCGCCCCATGAAGGAGGGCGACATCGACCTCCGCTGCCCCAACGCCCGCTCCTGCCCCGCCCAGTTGCGGGAGCGCCTGGCCTATCTCGCGGGCCGTAAGTGCCTGGACATCGACCACTTCGGGTATGTGGCCGCCGCAGCCCTGACCAAGCCGCTGGAGCCCGCGGAGCCACCCCTGGTGGACGAGGGCGACCTCTTCGGCCTCACGGTCGAGCAGCTGCTGCCGATCCGGGCGTACGTCCTGGACCCGGACAGCGGACTGCCCAAGCGCGACCCGAAGACGGGCGAGGAGAAGATCGCCACGGTCTTCGCCAACCAGCAGGGCGAGCCGAAGAAGAACGCCGTCGGGATGCTCGACGGCATCGCCGCGGCCCGGCAGGCCCCGCTCGCCCGTATCCTCACCGGGCTCTCCATCCGGCACGTCGGGCCGGTGGCCGCCGTCGAGCTGGCCCGGCAGTTCCGCTCCGTCGACCGTATCGACGAGGCGACCGAGGAGGAGCTGGCCGCGGCGGACGGAGTGGGGCCCACCATCGCCGCCTCGGTCAAGCAGTGGTTCGCCGAGGACTGGCACCGCGAGATCCTGCGCAAATGGCGGGAGGCCGGGGTCCGGATGGAGGACGAGAGCGTGGGGGAGGACGAGGGGCCCAGGCCGCTGGAAGGACTCACCGTCGTCGTCACCGGCACCCTGGCCACGCACACCAGGGACGGCGCCAAGGACGCGCTCCAGAGCCGCGGGGCGAAGGTCACGGGCTCCGTCTCGAAGAAGACCTCCTTCGTGGTGGTCGGTGACAACCCGGGGTCGAAGTACGACAAGGCGATGCAGCTGAAGGTGCCCGTCCTCGACGAGGAGGGCTTCGCCGTGCTCCTCGGCGAGGGACCGGACGCGGCGAGGGAAGCCGCTGTCCCCGCCGAAGCGTGACCGAGGGGCGCTGCTGGAGTCGCGATCGAGGCACGATCGAGACAGGGGTGACGCGTGGTCACCAGCAGGTCGGGGAAGTAAGCAGACAAGGCGGACAGCGAACGGCCAGGAGGCCTGGTCGGCCCGCCCGTCTCACCCGTTCGGTGCTTACCAGACAGTCAGGAACGCGGGACCGCATTCGGGCAAGACCTGCAGAGCGCTGCCCGCGACGGCCCTCATCGGCCTACTGTTGACGGAGCACCTGCCGTGCCCGGCCGCGTGGTGGGAATCGGGTCGTGGTGGCATGGGAGCGGGGGCCACCGCGGGACATCGGCACCGCCGGCTGTGAGAGGGACGGAATGAAACCGACCGAGAGCGCCGCACCGGTGTCGCGTCTGCAAGGTTTCGTGGGCCTCACGTCCAAAGTGGGGGCGGTCGTCGTGGCGGTCGCCGCTGTGTTGCTCGCGACCGGCTTCTACCGCACGGTCCACGACGGACGTGCGCTCTTCCCCGCCGGCACCGCGGGCTGGTCGCTCGCCCTCCTCACGGGAATCATTGTCGGGCACCTGGTCGCGCTCGGGCGCGACCGCTGGTGGGGCGGCACCGGTTCCGGCGCCGCCCTCACCCTCGCCGTCCTGCTGCTCTACGGCTGGGTGGCCGCCGGTCTGGTCAGCCTCGTCGTCGTGGTGCTCGTCGGGGTGGCCAGACGCCACCGGTGGTGGCAGGGACTGCTGCACGGGGCGGTGGACATCCTCGGCGTCGGCGCGGCCGCGCTGGTCCTGTCCGCCTTCAGCGAGGTGCCGAGCGTCGAGACGCCCTGGAGGCCACTCCACTGGGGCATCGGCGCCGTACCGGAGGTGCTGCTCGCCGCAGGCACG
Source organism: Streptomyces sp. NPDC048565 (assembly GCF_040650935.1). Lineage (NCBI taxonomy): Bacteria > Bacillati > Actinomycetota > Actinomycetes > Kitasatosporales > Streptomycetaceae > Streptomyces > Streptomyces sp. NPDC048565. The sequence continues at coordinate 75,935 of NZ_JBEZIH010000020.1, read as the reverse complement.
TATCTCCTCGTCACCCGCGTCCTGCTCTGGTACGCCAGGGCATCCCAGACCGGCGGGCTGCCGACGGTCGCCCGCACCGCGCTGCTGCGCCAGGGGCTCGTCGCGGTCGCGCTGCTCGGCATCGCCCCGCTGATCTGCGTGGTGGCATCGGCCAAGCCGGTGCTGCTGCCGCTCTTCGCCGTCCCGCTGATCGCCCTGGACTCCACGCTCTGGATCGCCCGCGCACGGGCCGAGGAGCAGCTACGGGACCCGCTCACCGGCCTGCCCAACCGCCAGTGGCTCCTGGAGAGGACATGGACGGCGCTGGAGGAGGCCGACGGCACCGGCAGCAGAACCGCCCTCGTCCTCATCGACCTCGACCGCTTCCGCGCCGTCAACGACACCCTCGGCCATCTCGCCGGGGACCGGCTCCTCCTCCAGATAGCGGACCGGCTGCGGCTCGCCCTGCCACGCGGTGCGGAGGCGGCCCGGCTCGGCGGCGACGAATTCGCCGTGCTGCTGCCGACCGTGGACTCGACGACCATCGCCCAGCGCGTCGCCCGCCATCTGGTCGCCGAACTCTCCTCCTCCCTCGACCTGGACGGGCTGACCCTGGTGCTGGAGGCGAGCGCGGGGGTCGCCGTCCACCCCGACCACGCGCTCGACGCCGAAGGGCTCCTCAGACGGGCGGACGTGGCCATGTACCAGGCCAAGCGTGACCGCACGGGCGTGGAGGTCTACGAGTCCAAGCGCGACAGCAACACCCCGGACCGGCTCGGGCTGCTGGGCGATCTGCGCCGCGCCCTCGACGCCCACGAGGTGGAGCTCCACTACCAGCCCAAGGTCCGCTTCGACGGGCAGGTGGCCGGCCTCGAAGCGCTCGTGCGCTGGGTGCACCCGGAGCGCGGACGGGTTCCCCCGGACGAGTTCATCGCCATCGCCGAGTCCTCAGGGCTGATGCCCCACCTCACCGAATACGTCCTGGAGACCGCGCTGGCCCAGGTGGCCAGGTGGCGGAAGCAGGGGCTGTTCGTCCCCGTCGCGGTCAACGTCTCGCCGCGCGACGTCCACACCCCCGGCTTCGCCGGCAGCGTCGCCGCGCGGCTCGCCCGGCACGGGGTCCCGGCCGGTGCGCTCCAGCTGGAGATAACCGAGCACGTCCTGCTGGAGGACCCCCAGCGGGCCGCCGACACCCTGGCCGGCCTCACGGGGCACGGCGTGAAGATGTCCCTCGACGACTTCGGTACCGGCTACTCCTCCCTCGTCCATCTGCGGAAGCTGCCGGTGAGCGAGCTCAAGATCGACCGCTCGTTCGTCGCACGGCTTGCCGTGGACAACGAGGACGCCGAGATCGTCCGCTGCACCATCGACCTGGCCCACTCGCTCGGGCTGATCGTCGTCGCCGAGGGCGTCGAGGACGACGAGACCTGGGAGCGGCTGCGGGACCTGCGCTGCGACGCGGTGCAGGGGTGGCTCGTCGCCGCCGCGATGCCCCCGCAGGAGACGACGGCCTGGTTGCGTGCACGGGGCGAGCACGGGTGGCGACGCCCGTCGGAGCGGGAGGCCGCTCCCGCGCAGGCGGCGGCTCCCGAGCCGGCGCCCAGGGCCGCGGGGCGCGCGCTGAACTCCGGCCCGGCCACGGCCTGACGGAGCGGTCCCGAAGCTCCGAAGGCGGTGTGGCCGTCGGCGTGTCCCGCGACCCCATAGGATTGGGGGTCGGCGGCACATTTCCACCTGCCGCGCGACGCCTGGCACGCACGCTCGCCGCGTTGCCGAAACGCCCACGTGGCTCCGCCACGAGGGCGCTCCGGCGCCTTGCGATCGCACGCACCGGACGCCGTGCGGCCCGTCCTTCGGACGGACGGTGGAAATGTGCCGCCGGCCCCCAGCCAAAACCACACACCAAACCCTGAGGATCGCTGCATGCCTGGCATCACGCGCGAGGAGGTCGCCCACCTCGCCCGGCTGGCGCGTCTGGAGCTGAAGGGCGAAGAGCTCGAGCACTTCGCCGGCCAGCTCGACGACATCATCGGCGCGGTCGCCCGCGTCTCCGAGGTCGCCGACCAAGACGTTCCGCCGACCTCCCACCCGCTGCCGCTGACCAACGTCATGCGCACGGACGAGGTCCGTCCGTCGCTCACCCCCGAGCAGGCGCTCTCCGGCGCCCCGGCCCAGGAGCAGCAGCGTTTCAAGGTGCCGCAGATCCTGGGGGAGGACTAACAGCCATGACGGACATCAGCACGATCACCAAGCTCACCGCGGCCGAGATCGCCGCGAGCATCGCCTCCGGCGAGCTGACGGCCGTCGAGGTCACCGAGGCCCACCTGGCCCGGATCGACGCCATCGACGAGAAGGTCCACGCCTTCCTGCACATCGACCGTGAGGGCGCGCTCGCGCAGGCCCGCGCCGTCGACGCCAAGCGCGAGGCGGGCGAGAAGCTCGGCCCGCTGGCCGGCGTCCCGCTCGCGCTCAAGGACATCTTCACCACGCAGGACATGCCGACCACCGTCGGATCGAAGATCCTCGAGGGCTGGGTCCCGCCGTACGACGCGACGCTCACGAAGAAGCTCAAGGCGGCCGACGTCGTCATTCTCGGCAAGACCAACATGGACGAGTTCGCCATGGGGTCATCCACCGAGAACAGCGCCTACGGCCCGACCGGCAACCCCTGGGACCTCACCCGTATCCCGGGCGGTTCCGGCGGCGGCTCGTCCGCCGCGCTGGCCTCCTTCGAGGCGGCGCTCGCCATCGGCACGGACACCGGCGGTTCCATCCGCCAGCCCGCCGCCGTCACCGGCACCGTCGGCGTCAAGCCCACCTACGGCGGCGTCTCCCGCTACGGCATGGTCGCCTTCTCGTCCTCCCTCGACCAGGGCGGCCCCTGCGCCCGTACCGTCCTGGACGCGGCGCTGCTCCACGAGGCGATCGGCGGCCACGACCCGATGGACTCGACGTCCATCGACTCACCGGTCCCGCCGGTCGTCGAAGCGGCGCGCAACGGCTCGGTGCAGGGCATGCGCGTCGGTGTGGTCAAGCAGTTCTCGGGCGAGGGCTACCAGGCCGGTGTCGTCCAGCGCTTCGAGGAGTCGGTCGAGCTGCTGAAGTCGCTCGGCGCCACCGTCGTCGAGCTGGACTGCCCCTCCTTCGACCTCGCCCTTTCGGCGTACTACCTGATCGCGCCGTCCGAGTGTTCCTCGAACCTGGCGCGCTTCGACGCCATGCGCTACGGCCTGAGGGTCGGCGACGACGGCACCCGCTCCGCCGAGGACGTCACCGCGCTCACCCGCGAGGCCGGCTTCGGCGACGAGGTCAAGCGCCGCATCATCCTCGGCACCTACGCGCTCAGCTCCGGCTACTACGACGCGTACTACGGCTCGGCCCAGAAGGTCCGCACCCTCATCACCCAGGACTTCGAGAAGGCCTTCGAGCAGGTGGATGTCATCGTCTCGCCGACGACGCCCACCACGGCCTTCCCGATCGGCGAGCGCGCCGACGACCCGATGGCGATGTACCTCGCGGACCTGTGCACCATTCCGACCAACCTCGCCGGCAATTCCGCCATGTCGCTGCCCTGCGGCCTGGCCCCGGAGGACGGCCTGCCGGTCGGACTGCAGATCATCGCTCCCGCCATGAAGGACGACCGGCTGTACAAGGTCGGAGCAGCCGTCGAGGCCGCCTTCGTGGAAAGGTGGGGGCACCCGCTGCTTGAGGAGGCTCCGTCGCTATGAGCGCAATGGCTAAGAAGGCCAAGAACTTCAAGAAGTCCAAGACCGGCGCGTACGTGTCCATGGGCACCACCGCCTTTGGCGCGCTCAGCGTGTTCAAGCAGGTGAAGATGGCCCGCGAGGAGAACGACACCCTGCGGCTGATCGACGCCGCCGTATCCGCCGCCGCGATCGTGACCGGACTCGCGATCCTCTACCGCGAGCTCAAGCGTCTCGGCGACGACGACGTCCTGCTGGGCTGAGAGGGAAAGTTGTCAGTGACTGTCATCGACCTGGAGTCGTACGAGGACGCCCTCGCGACGTACGACCCCGTCATGGGCCTTGAGGTCCATGTGGAGCTGGGCACCAAGACCAAGATGTTCTGCGGCTGCTCCACGGAGCTCAAGCAGGACGCCAACTCGCAGACCTGCCCGGTCTGCCTCGGGCTGCCGGGCGCGCTTCCGGTCGTCAACGAGATCGGCGTCGAGTCCGCCATCAAGATCGGGCTCGCGCTGAACTGCGAGATCGCCGAGTGGTGCCGGTTCGCCCGGAAGAACTACTTCTATCCGGACATGCCGAAGAACTTCCAGACCTCCCAGTACGACGAGCCGATCGCCTACGACGGCTATCTGGACGTCCAGCTGGAGGACGGGGAGATCTTCCGCGTGCAGATCGAGCGCGCGCACATGGAGGAGGACACCGGCAAGTCGACGCACGTAGGCGGTGCCACCGGCCGTATCCACGGCGCCTCCCACTCGCTGCTCGACTACAACCGCGCGGGCATCCCCCTCATCGAGATCGTCACCAAGCCGATCGAGGGCGCCGGCGCACGCGCCCCCGAGGTCGCCAAGGCGTACGTCGCCGAGCTCCGCGAGCTCATCAAGGCGCTCGGTGTCTCGGAGGCCCGGATGGAGATGGGCCAGATGCGCTGCGACGTCAACCTGTCGCTGCGCCCCAACGGCACCGAGAAGTTCGGCACGCGCTCCGAGACGAAGAACGTCAACTCGCTGCGCTCCGTCGAGCGTGCCGCCCGCTTCGAGGTCCAGCGGCACGCCGCCGTGCTGAACTCCGGCGGGACGATCGTGCAGGAGACCCGGCACTTCCACGAGGAGGACGGCTCCACCACGGCCGGCCGCATCAAGGACAACGCCGAGGACTACCGCTACTTCCCCGAGCCGGACCTGGTGCCGGTCGCCCCTTCCCGCGCCTGGGTCGAGGAGCTCCGCAAGGGGCTTCCCGAGCTGCCCCGGCTGCGCCGCAAGCGGCTGAAGGAGGAGTGGGGTGTCAACGACCACGACATGCAGTCCATCCTCAACGCGGGCGCTGTCGACCTGATCGTCGCCACGACGGACGTGGGCGCCCCGTCCGACCAGGCCCGCAAGTGGTGGATGGGCGAGCTCGCCCGTAACGCCAACGAGACCGGCCGCAGCCTGGACGAGCTGCCGGTCACCCCGGTGCAGGTCGCCAGGGTGGCGGAGCTCGTCGCCTCGGGCGACCTCAACGACAAGCTGGCGCGCCAGGTGCTCGAAGGCGTACTCGCGGGCGAGGGCGACCCGGACACCGTCGTCGAGAAGCGCGGCCTGAAGGTCGTCTCGGACGAGGGCGCCCTGGGCACCGCGGTCGACGAGGCCATCGCGGGCAACGCGGCGATCGCCGACAAGATCCGCGGCGGCAAGGTCGCCGCCGCCGGTGCGCTGGTGGGCGCCGTCATGAAGGCCACCCGTGGCCAGGCGGACGCGGCGCGTGTGCGTGAGCTGATCCTGGAGAAGCTCGGCGTCGAGGGCTGATCCCCGGCACGCCCCGTCTTCGGCACGGCCTTGGGGGCGGTGCACCCGTTCTCACCGGGTGCACCGCCCCCTTCTCGTTGCCCCGGCCACCGGCGGCCGGCCTGTGGGGGCCGTTCACCGCCAGGCCGTACGGCGGTCTTCCCGTCGCCACCCGGCGTGACTAGCTTCCAGGCGTACACACGTATCAGGGAGGCTCAACTTGACGACGGACATGTCACGGCGGCGGCTCTTCGCGCTCGGGGGCGGCGCCCTCGGCGCCGCGGCGGCGGGATCGTTCCTGCCCCCGTCGCTCCAGGCGGCGATCGCCGCACAGCCCGCGGCCGAGCGGTCCGGCGGTGCCGGTCTCGACGCCATCGAGCACGTGGTGATCCTCATGCAGGAGAACCGCTCCTTCGACCACTACTTCGGGACACTGCGCGGCGTACGCGGCTTCGGCGACCGCAACGCGATCGAGCTCCCCTCCGGCAGCCCCGTCTTCGAGCAGCCGGGGCCGCTGGGCACCACCGTGCTGCCCTTCCCCGTGCGCGGGGCGGCGGCAGCCCAGAAGGAGAACCTCCAGTACATCGACGCCCTCGACCACTCGTGGAGCGGCGGCGCCGAGGCCTGGGCCGACGGCTGGATGAACGGCTGGGTCACCGCGAAGACCGCCGCGACCATGGCGTACTACGACCGCGACGACATCCCGCTGCACTACGAACTCGCCGACACCTTCACGGTCTGCGACGCCTACCACTCCTCGATCCACAGCTCCACCAGCCCGAACCGCAACCACCTCTGGAGCGGCAGGACAGGCGACGAGCCGGGCGGTGACCGGGCCGTCGGCAACGACGCGTACGACGAGGGCACCCACCCCGGATACGACTGGGGCACCTACGCGGAGCGGCTGGAGAAGGCCGGGCGGAGCTGGCGGACGTACACCGAGTGGGAGAACTTCACCGACAACCAGATCGAGTTCTTCGCCACCTTCAAGGCCGTCGCCCGTAAGGCACTGGCGAGGACCGGCGGACACACCTACATGGAGTCCTTCTACGCCACGGTGCGCGACGCGGACGACGCCGCCGAGCGGGAGCGGCTGCTGGGACTGCTCGACGAGGGGGTCGCCGACCTGACGGAGGCCGAGCGCAGTCTGTTCGAGCGGGCGCTGCGCCGCGTGGAGACGGGCACGCTCGCGGACGAGTTCGCCGCGGACGTGGCGGCGGGGACCCTGCCCGAGGTCTCCTACCTCGTACCGTCGGCGGTGGACTCCGAGCATCCGAGCGTCTCGTCGCCGGTGCACAGCGCCACGATCGTCTACAAGGTCCTGGACGCGCTCGGCAGGCACCCCGATGTGTGGCGCCGCACCGTCGTCCTCATCAACTACGACGAGAACGACGGCTTCTTCGACCACGTGCCGCCGCCGGTGCCTCCCGCGGAGGTGACCGAGGAACACTGGCAGGGCAAGCCCACCGGCCTGGGGATGAGGGTGCCCCTGCTGGTCGTCTCTCCGTGGTCGGTCGGCGGATACGTCTGCTCCGAGGTCTTCGACCACACCTCCGTGATCCGCCTGCTGGAGCGCTGGACGGGGGTGCGGGAGCCCAACATCGGTGACTGGCGGCGTCAGGTCACCGGCGACCTCACCTCCGCCTTCGACTTCACCCGCGCACGACGCCGGCCGGAGACGGAGCCCCCGGGGGCGATCCCGCCGTTCGGTGGACGCTGGCAGCCGAAGCCGCCGTCCGACCAGCACATGCCCGCCCAGGAGACAGGTGTACGCCCGGCCAGGCCGCTGCCCTACCAGCCCGACGCCCAGGCGAAGCACGTGGACGGCGGGCTGCGGCTCGACATCGGCAACACCGGCAGCTCCTCCGCGCACTTCGCGCTTTACCCCTACGCGCGAGAGTTCCCCGCCCCGCAGCACCGCGACGTCAAGGGCACCGCACACTGGACCGTGCCGCTGAAGGGCGACGGCTACCGCTTCACGGTCACAGGACCGAACGGCTTCCGGCGGGAGTTCGAAGGAGCGGCCGACGGCGCCGCCGAACTCTCCTCGCACCTCGACGCCCACGAGCGGGACGTGCATCTCACGCTGCGCAACAACGGCGCACGGACACTGACCTTCACCGTGCGGCCCCTCGGATACGTCGACGAGGACGACCTGCGGGACTGGACCCGCACGGTCAAGGTCAAACCGGGGCGAAGCCGTACGGTCGTGCACTCGGCGGCGGACGCCCACGGCTGGTACGACCTCGTGGTGACGGCCGACGAGGCGGGATCCTTCCGGCGCCGGCTGATGGGCCACATGGAGAACGGCAGGGCGAGCGTCTCCGGGTGAACCGAGCCATGGCCACAGGATCGCGCGGCGCCGCGTGCGAGGATCCGGGGGAGCGCACCGACGCTCGGCGCGGGGCCTTCCGGGCGGGAGGCCCCGGGCGTCACGAAACCGAGGAGAGCGACTGTGTTCACGGTGTCACTGGGGGACGACGGGGCGGAGCTCCGCCCGATCGAGCCCTGGCAGGCGGAGGAGTTCCTGGCCCACATGGACCGGGCGCGCGCCCTGGTCGACCCCTGGATCCCCTTCGCCGCGGCCGCCACGGACCTCACGTCCGCACGCGAGCTGCTCCAGCGGTACGCCGACAAGCAGGCGGCCGACACCGGACGGCTCTACGGCATCTGGCTGGACGGCACGCTGGTCGGCGGGGTCCTGTTCCGGATATTCGAGGCCGGGACCGGCAACTGCGAGATCGGCTGCTGGCTGGAGGCCGCCGCCGAGGGCCGGGGCCTGGTGACCCGCGCGTCACGGAAGCTGATCGACTGGGCCGTCCACGTCCGTGGCATGCACCGCGTGGAGTGGGTCGCCTCCTCGGCCAACTGGCGCAGCGTCGCGGTGGCCGAGCGGCTCGGGATGACCCGCGAAGGCGTCCTGCGCGAGGCCTATCCGTACCGGGGGAAGCGTCACGACGAGGAGATCTGGGCCGTCCTGGCACCCGAATGGTGCAGGCGGACGGCCTGAGGACGCCAGCGTTAAGGAGGTTCTCATACGGGACACCTAGCGTGCGGCGCATGAACACCTCCCCCACCACCGAGACCACCGACGACACCGAGGAGAAGACGGCGGCCGACGGGACCGCCGCACCGGAGCTGACGAAGACGGCCGAGGCGACGGAAGACGCCGCTCCGGACGAGGTGGCGCCCGGCGTGACCGAGTCGGACGTCACCGCCATGGACGTGGCCGTGACGGACGCCGCCGCGGCGGGCGACCTGGAGCCCGACCCCTACGACGAGGCGGAGGCCGCCGAGGCGGCCGGGGCCGGGATCGGAGCCACGGCCATCGTGTCCGCCGGGCTCGGCATCATCTCGCTCGCGGGTGCCTGGACCGGCCGCGTCGCCGGCGAGCGCGAGACGCTGATCGGGCAGATCAAGACCTCGGGCGGCGGAAGCGCCGCCCAGCAGGTCTCCGAGATCTACGGCGACGCCTGGCACACCACGGCCTTCGTGAACGGGATCTTCGCGCTGCTGGCGCTGCTCGTCGGTGTCTTCGTCCTGGTGCGTCCGGCCTTCGGTCCTCCCGCGGTACGCCCGCAGGCGGGCTGGGTCCGCTCCGTCGCCATGGCGGGCGTCGCACTCGGAGTCATCGGCCTGCTGATCTCCGTGGGCATGTACCTCGACCTCTTCGTGTCCCTCCCCTCCGCACCCGGGAGCTGAGGACCCCGGTGCCGGACGGTCCGCCGGACCGTCGAAGAGGGTCCGGCAATTGGGGGGGCGGCGTCGCGGGGCTGGGCACGCGCATCTGCGGCGTTGTCGTCAATCAACAACGCTCCGCGTTGCCTCAATCCTCCGCCTTGCAGCTGCACGCACCCAGCCCCGCTCCTTCTCCCACCCCCCAATTGCCGGACCCTCTAAGGCATCCGTCACCCGGGCCTAAGGCCCCCCACCCGCAGAGATGCGGCACTCGCCCGATGTGGCGGCATCCCCTGGCGGACGACAGTGGGGGCACGGCAGGAAGCCGTGCCCCCACTGTCCGTTCCACCAGGGAGAAGACCATGTACGAGTACGAACTCCACCGGATCGTCGTCGCCGAACTGATCCGCAGGGCGGACGAGCAGCGCATCGTCCGCCGGGCCGTACTGGCCCGCCGCGACGCCCGACGCGCAGGACGCCATGACACCGAAGGGCGGGTGCGCAAGAACCGGAGCTGGTTCGTCCATGCCGCGTAGCGATGGGCGCCCCCCGAAAAACGGCCGTCGGAGTGTCGTACGCGTATGCGATGCTCGGCGACGTGGAGACCAACACCGTCAGCCCCGTCTTCGTCGGCCGAGCCGGTGAACTCGCCGCGCTCACCGAGTCGCTCGCCCGTGCCGCCGCCGGCGAACCGCAGGCGCTGCTCCTCGGCGGCGAGGCAGGGGTCGGCAAGACCCGGCTGGCCGAGGAGTTCGTCACGACGGCCCGCCGCCGGGGCGCCGTCGTGGGGGTCGGCGGATGCGTGGAGATCGGGGCCGACGGCCTGCCCTACGCCCCCTTCGCGGCGGCCCTCCGCGCGCTGCGAAGGGCGCTGCCCGACGAGCTGACCGAGGCACTGGCCGGCCAGGAGGGCGAGCTCGCCCGGCTCCTGCCCGAACTGGGCGAGGCCGACCGGGCGCCCGACGACGAGCACGGCACCGCCCGGCTCTTCGAACTCGCAGCCCGGCTGCTGGAACGCGTGTCCGCCACCCGCACGGTCGTCATCGTCCTGGAGGACCTGCACTGGGCCGACGCCTCCACGCGCCATCTGCTCGCCTACCTCTTCCGCACCCTGCGCAGCGGCCGTCTCGTCGTGATCGGCACCTACCGCGCCGACGACGTCCACCGCCGCCACCCCCTGCGCCCGCTCCTCGCCGAGCTCGACCGGCTCCGCACCGTCCGCCGGATCGAGCTCGACCGCTTCAGCCGCGCCGAGGTCGGCCGGCAGCTCACCGGGATCCTCGCGATGGTCCCCGACTCCGCACTGGTCGACGACATCTTCGACCGCTCCGACGGCAACGCCTTCTTCGTCGAGGAGCTCGCCCGCAGCGTGGAGTGCTGCGGCGACAGCTCCGGGCTCTCCGACTCCCTCCGCGACCTCCTCCTGGTCCGCGTCGAGGCGCTGCCCGACGACGCACAGCGGATCGCCCGGATCATCGCCGAGGGCGGTTCCACGGTCGAGCACCCCCTCCTCGCCGCCGTCGCCGGCCTCACCGATGACGGCCTCGACGAAGCACTGCGGGCGGCGGTCGGCGCCAACCTCCTGCTGCCCGCCCCCGACACCGACGGATACCGCTTCCGCCACTCCCTGGTCCGCGAGGCCGTCAGCGACGACCTGCTGCCCGGCGAACGCACCCGCCTCAACCGCCGCTACGCCGAAGCGCTGGAGGCCGACCCCTCGCTCGTACGCGCCGACGAGCGCGCCGCACGCCTCGCCAGCTACTGGTACGCCGCGCACGACGCGGTCAAGGCGCTGCCCGCCGTGCTCCAGGCAGCCGTGGCGGCCAGGCGCCGCTACGCGTACAGCGAGCAACTCAGGCTGCTGGAGCGGGCCATGGAGCTCTGGGACGACGTCCCCCAGGAGGTACGCGCCACCCTGCGGCCCCTCGACCACGCCGAGGCCTACCCGGGGTGCGGCTGCGAGCCGGGGGCGGATCCGCTGCGCTACCTCGATCTGATGGCCGAGGCCACGGTGTCCGCCCGGTTCGGCGGCGACCGCGAACGCGCCCTGACCCTCGCGAAGAAGGCCCTGCGCATCCTGGACGGTGACAGCGACCCGCTGCGCGCCGCGTGGTTCTGGGTGCAGCGTTCCCTGCTGGTGCAGAGCCTCTCCAGGGCCGACGGCCGGGAGGAACTGGCCACCGCCGAGGACCTGGTGCGGGGTCTGCAGCCGTCCGCCGTGCACGCCGACGTCCTGGCGTCCGTCGCGAGCTGGGGCGCCCTGCACACGCCGGGGCCCGAGACGCTGGTCGCCGCCGACCGGGCCGTGGAGTACGCCAGGCTCGTCGGCGAGGAGTCCATCGAGCTGCACGCCAGACTCACCCGTGGCTGGCTCACGATCGAGTCGGGCGACATCGAGGAGGGCGTCGCCGAGATGTACGCCGTCCGGGACCGGGCCGAGGAACTGCACCTGGTGAGCGTCATGAGCCGGGCCGCCGTCAATCTGCCCTCCTCGCTCGAATCCTCCGGCCGTTCCCTGGAGGCGGTGGCGGTCGCCGACCACGGCATCGAGATCTGCCACAGCCACGGGGTCCCCGAGTCCGAGGCCTGGGCGCTGGTCAACCAGGCGCAGTCGTACTTCTCGTTGGGGCACTGGGAGGAGAGCCGGGCGGCGGCGGAGGCCGCGGCCCCGCTGGCCAGATCCCGTAAGTCGAACGGCCTGGTGGCCGCCCGCCTGGCGGACCTGGCCCTGGCCCGCGGCGACTTCGACGAGGCCGAGCAGCAACTGGCCCTGAACCGCCGCCACCTGGGCCACGACCCGCAGCCGCAGCATCTGATCTGCCCGGTCCGCCACTCCATGGTCCTCGCGGCCCAGCAGGGCAGGATCCCGGACGCCCGGGCGGCGTTCGAGGCACAGTCCGAGATCGGCCTGCCACCGGGCACCCAGCGGTATTCCCTGCCCCTGCTCCACGCCGCCGCCGTCATCGAGGCCGACGCACGTGGCCTGCCCGCCACGGAGCCCGGACGACCCGCGGTCCTGGCGCGGATCAGGAGCCACCTCAAGAGACTGCCGATGCTGGTGCCCGTCTGGGCTGCCTACGGTGTGCTGATCGAGGCGGAGCTGGCCCGAGCGGAGGGCGCGGACACCCCGGACCACTGGTGCAGGGCCGCCACCGCCTTCGCGCCGCTCCAGCGCCCCTACGAGCTGGCCCAGATCCGGAACCACTGGGCGGAGGCGATCCTCGCCTCGTCGGGTGACCGGGGTCCCGCTGCGGGCCTCCTGCGCGAAGCGCACGCGGGGGCGGTACGCCTCGGGGCGCGTCCGCTGGTGGAGAGCGTCGAGCTGCTGGCCGGCCGGGCCCGTATCGCGCTCACCGCGCCGGGTGGGGCGAGCGGGGACGACGCCGCGCATCCCGTCGAGGCGGACCCCGCGGTGGACGCCATCGAGTCGTTCGGGCTGACCTCGCGGGAGCAGGAGGTGCACCGGCTGGTCGCGGCGGGATACACCAACCGCCGGATCGCGGAGGAGCTGTACATCTCGCCGAAGACCGCCAGCGTGCACGTGTCCAACATCCTGGCGAAGCTGAGCGTCTCCAGCCGCGGGGAGGCGGCCGCGCTGGCGCACCGCTTCCGGCTCTACACGGCGGGCTGAGAGCGGGCCCCGCCGCTCTCGACCGCCGCTCTCAACCGTCGGTCGGGTCGGCCTCGTCGGCCTCGGGCCCGTTGGTCGGGTCGGCCTCGTCGGCCTCGGGCCCGTTGGTCGGGTCGGCCCCGTCGGCCTCGGGCCCGTTGGTCGGGTCGGCCCCGTCGGCCTCGGGCCCGTTGGTCGGGTCGGCCCCGTCGGCCTCGGGCCCGTCGGTCGGGTCGGCCCCGTCGGCCTTGGGCCCGGCGTCCCCGGGCCCGTCGTCCTCCGGCGCCGGGCGGCGCAGCGTCACCTTGCCTGACGTGAGGTCTATCGGGCCCCGCGCCGGGTCCCCGATGCCCAGGTCCACCCGGCTCAGCTCCAGCCGCTTCTGCTCCTCCGCCGTGTGCTTCCGGCCCGGCGCGAAGAGCTCCTCGAAGAAGTTGAACACCCTGACCGTGCTCCCTCCGCCGCCCCGCTACCGCACCTTCAGGAGCAGGATCCTGTCGTCGCCCGACTTCGCGGTGCCTCGGCCGTCCGTATTGCTCGTGACCAGCCAGAGCTTGTCGCCACCCGCGGCGAGCACCGTGCGCAGACGGCCGTACTTCCCCTCGAAGAACGCCTGGGGGGCGGCCAGAGGTTCCCCGTCCGCCTTTCCGGACAACGGGATCCGCCAGAGCCGCTCACCCCGCAGCCCCGCCATCCAGACCGACCCCCCGGCGTACGCGATGCCGCTCGGGGAGGCCTCGGAGGTCTTCCACTGGGCCACCGGGTCGACAAAACCCGACGTCCCCTTCTTGCCCTCGACATCGGGCCAGCCGTAATTCCTGCCCGGCTCGATCAGATTCAGCTCGTCCCAGGTGTCCTGGCCGAATTCCGACGCCCAGAGCCGCTTGCCGCCGTCCCAGGCGAGGCCCTGCACATTGCGGTGCCCGTACGTATAGACCACCGAGTCGGCCTCGGGATTGCCGTGCACCGGTTCGCCGTCGGGCGTCATCCGGAGGATCTTGCCGGAGAGGGACTCCTTGTCCTGGGCGAGTCCGGTCTCACCCGTCTCGCCCGTGCCCGCGTACAGCATCCGGTCGGGTCCGAACGCGATCCGCCCGCCGTTGTGGATGGCGCCCTTCGGGATGCCCCGCAGGATGGTGTCCGGCGCCCCCAGCTGTTCGCCGGCGGGCTTCTTCTCGTCGTACTGGAGGCGGGCGACGCGGTTGTCGGACTCGGTGGTGAAGTACGCGTAGACCAGATGGTCCGCGCCGAAGGTCGGGGCCACGGCGAGGCCGAGCAGACCTCCCTCACCCGAGGGAGCCACCCCGGGCACCGAGCCCAGCAGGGTCTTCTTGCCGCTCTTCCCGTCGATCCGGGTGATGGTCGCGTCGTCACGCGAGCCGACCAGCAAGTCACCCCCGGGCAGCGCCGCCAGACCCCAGGGCGACGCGAGGCCGTCCGTGAGCGTCTTCACCACTTCGGCCGAGCCCTTGGCCGGTGGCGGGTCCGACGGGCTCGCCGACGCCGACGCGCCGGACGTGGCGCTCGCCGAGGGCGAGGACGCGCCTTCACCGCCCGCCGGTCCTTCACCGGACGAGCAGGCGGTCAGCAGGAGGGAGGCCGAGGCGAGCAGGGCCAGCATCCCCTTGCGCAGGGCGGGAGTTCGCACAGTACCGATCCTTTCGAGGGTCACACGCTGAAGGGCTGTCCCAAGCATCCGGTACTTCTCCCGCCGTGGAGTCACACGGCGCCCCGTGTGGCGGCCGGTCTCAGTCCCAGGAGTCGCGGGCTCCCGGCAGGCCGGCCACCTCGGCCAGATCCCGGTCCGTCAGCACCAGATCCGCAGCGCCCGCGTTCTCCACGGCCCACTCCTCCCGTTTCGCGCCCGGCACCGGCACCACATGGCGGCCCTGTCGCAGCACCCACGCCAGAGCCACCTGCGCCGGAGTGGCGCCGTGCCGCTCCGCGACCCTGCGAAGACCCGCCACGACCGGCTGGTTGGCCGCCATCATCTCCGCGGTGAAGCGGGGGTGCCTGGCCCGCGGGTCGTCCGGCTCGAAACCCTGACCGGGCTTGAGCGTGCCCGTGAGATAGCCGCTGCCCAGCGGCATCGCCGCCAGCACACCCACGCCCCGGGCCGCACACCACGGCAGCAGGTCATCCAGCGCCTGGGGCGACCACACGGAGAGCTCCGCCTGGACCGCGCTGACGGGAAAGACCTGCTGCATCCGCTCCAGCTGCCGGACGGTCCCGTCATGCATCCGCGCTCCCGGCCTCCGGCCCGCCCTGGCCCCCACCGCGCACAGCCCGAGCGCCCGCACCTTGCCGGCCGTCACCAGATCCGCCATCGCGCCCCAGGTCTCCTCGACCGGCACCTCGGGATCCGCCCGGTGCAGCTGGTAGAGATCGATCACATCGGTCTGGAGCCGGCGCAGCGAGGCGTCGCAGGCCCGGCGCACATAGCCGGGACGCCCGTTGGCCACGATGTGCTGATCGCCCACCAGCAGACCGCACTTGGTGGAGAGGAACGCCTCGGACCTGCGGCCCTTGAGCGCCCTTCCGACGAGCAGCTCATTGGTGAAGGGCCCGTACATGTCAGCGGTGTCGAGCAGTTGGACGCCCGCGTCCAGCGCGGCGTGCACGGTCCGCACCGAGCGGTCACCGCGCTGCTGCGACGTGCTGTAGCCCCAGCTCATCGGCATACAGCCCAGCCCGACCGCACCCACGGCGAGCGCCGCCGCACCGATAGTCCTGCGCTCCAACTCCCCGAACCCTCCCTCGGTCCCATGATCACGGGACCCACAGCACCCCAAAGTAACCTCTACGGCCCCGCACCCTTCGCATAGCCTCCTGACCATGACTTCTACAGCTGCCACCGACGTATGGCTGCCGTTCGCGGCCGATGAGATCGACGGCCTCCCCGAGGGTCTCAACTACCGTTTCTGGGACGGCGGCCGGGACTACCCGGCGGACCCTTCCGACTGCGCGTTCTACGTGGTTCCGTACATGAGGGGGCCGAAGGTCGCGGTCCGTCCGCTCGACGAGATGCGGGCCGTCCAGGTCGTCCAGACCCTCTCCGCGGGCATCGACCACGTGGAGCCGGGACTCGGTCTGCTGCCCGCGGGGGTGCGGCTGTGCAACGCCAAGGGCGTGCACGAGGCCTCGACGGCCGAGCTCGCACTCGCCCTGGTCCTCGCCTCGCTGCGAGGGTTCCCCGACTTCGTGCGGGGGCAGGAGAAGGAGGAGTGGCTGTCCGGTTTCTATCCGGCGCTCGCCGACAAGTCCGTCCTTGTCGTGGGTTACGGATCGATCGGCTCGGCCATCGAGGACAGGCTCGAACCCTTCGAGTGCGCGCGGGTGGTGCGCGTCGCGCGCTCAGCGCGGACAACCGCGCGCGGCCCCGTACACGCGATCGACGAGCTTCCC
Source organism: Streptomyces sp. NPDC048565 (assembly GCF_040650935.1). NCBI lineage: Bacteria > Bacillati > Actinomycetota > Actinomycetes > Kitasatosporales > Streptomycetaceae > Streptomyces > Streptomyces sp. NPDC048565. The sequence goes on along the minus strand of NZ_JBEZIH010000020.1, from coordinate 59,793 downwards.
GCCCTGCTCCCCGAGGCGGACGTCGTCATCCTGTCCACCCCGCTGAACCCGTCCACACAAGGGCTGGTGGGCCCCGCCTTCCTCGCCGCGATGCGGGACGGCGCCCTGCTCGTGAACGTCGCACGGGGGGCCGTGGTCGACACCGATGCCCTGCTGTCCGAACTCGAGTCCGGGCGGCTGCGTGCCGCGCTCGACGTGACCGACCCCGAACCGCTGCCCGCCGGGCATCCTCTCTGGCATGCTCCCCACACACTGATCTCTCCCCATGTGGGCGGCAGCACCTCCGCGTTCCTGCCGCGGGCCAAGCGACTGCTGGCCGGACAGCTCACCCGGTTCGCCGCAGGGGAGCCGCTCGGCAACCTCGTGCTCACCACCGGCTGAGCGCGCTTAGAGGCGACGCGGCCGCACTACGTTCCGGGAACACCCCAGGTGGTAACGGAGAGTAGAGAAGCTATGTCCCTGAGTGACGACTCTGGTGTATCGTCCCCAGGAGGGCTGCGCCGTGGCAGGGGCGGCGCCGGGGAGGAAGCGGAACGCGAGGGGGCGACGGGCGATGTTCGGCCAGTGGAGAGACAGTTCGACGCGGCGGGGCGGGCAGGAGAGGCGGCGGGCAGCGGCGAGGGCGCCGGGGACCGCCCGTGGAGTTCTCCGGTGAGCGCCCTAGGGGCCATGCTCTCCCGGGAACAGACCACCTCGGGGCGGGCCGTCGGCCTGCGCTCCCAGATCGCCCTCGGTGCCGTCTGCGCCGGATACGCGGTGGGGGCGGCGCTCGGCTGGGGATCACCCCGAGTCGCCCTGTTCATGGGCGACTTCGGCCTCAGCGTCGCCGCCCTGATCGCCGCGGTGTCCTGCTTCCGCTACGCACGCGCCGGCGGGAGCCGTTTCCGGCCCGCCTGGCTCCTCTTCTCGCTCTCCTCGGCCATGGCGGCCGGAGGCAACGCGATCTGGGGGTGGTACGAGGTGGTGCTGAGGAGCTCGGTGCCCAGCCCCTCCCTGGCCGACCTCTTCTTCCTCTGCTTCGCGCCGCCCGCCATCGTTGGGCTGCTCGTCCTGGCCAAGCGGCCCGTCACACGGGCGGGCTGGGTCTGTCTGGTGCTGGACGCCTGGCTGATCGGCGGCTCCCTGCTGACGCTCTCCTGGAGCCTGGCACTGGCCCACGCCGCCCATGTCGCCAACGCCGCGGGCGAGAGCGTGGCCAGGGCAGCGCTCTCGCTGGCCTACCCGCTGCTCGACATCGTGCTGGTCTCCATGGTCCTCGCGCTGCACTTCCGCCGGGTCAACGTCAACCGCTCCGCGGTGAACACCGCCATCGCGGGCCTCGCCATGACCGTGCTGTGCGACGCCCTGTTCACGGCCCCGCTGCTGCGCTCGGCCTACCAGTCGGGCCAGTTGCTGGACGCGGGCTGGTTCGCCGGCTCGCTGCTCCTCGCCTACGCCACCTGGGGCGCGCGCACACGCCGGGGCCAGGACAACGCTGTCGAGGCCCCCTGCCCCGAGCCGCGGGCCGCGAGCCGCCCGATCGCCGGGTCCCTCGCCGCGCTCACGCCCTACCTCGCCGCCGCGGTCTGCACCCTGGGCATCCTCTACAACGTCGTGGAGGGCCGCAGGGTCGACCGGGTCGTCGTCCTCACCGGCTGCACGGTGGTGCTCGCGCTCGTCATCCGCCAGGCGATCGTGCTCATCGACAACGTCGCGCTCACCCAGGAACTCGCCCAGAAGGAGAACCACTTCCGCTCCCTGGTGCAGGGTTCGAGCGACGTCATCATGATCGCCGAGCCCAGCGGTGTACTCCGCTACGTCAGTCCCGCGGCGGCCGGGGTCTACCGGCGCGATGCCGAGGACCTCGTCGGCGCGGAGCTGTCGTCGATCATCCACCCCGACGACCTCGGGGGAGTGGTCCACGAGCTGCGCCGCTTCCTCGCCGCGACGGCCCTGGACGAGCCCACCACCCGGATCGAGTGCCGCTTCGGATCGGGCACGGGTGACTGGCTCCATGTCGAGTCCACCGTCAACCGCCACGAGGGCGGCCTGCTGCTCAACAGCCGCGACGTCACCGAGCGGGTCAGGCTGCAGGCGCAGCTCCAGCACAACGCCGAACACGACCCGCTCACCGACCTGCCCAACCGCGCCCTGTTCACCGCCCGGGTCGGCCAGGCGCTCGGAGGCCGCAGGGCGGGCGATCCTGGCACCGCCGTGCTCTTCATCGACCTGGACGGCTTCAAGGCGGTCAACGACTCCATCGGCCACCAGGCGGGCGACGAGCTCCTGATCCAGGCCGCGCGCCGCCTCCAGGAGTCCGTACGCGCCTCGGACACCGCCGCGCGCCTCGGGGGCGACGAGTTCGCCGCGCTCATCGTCGGCGACGGCGCACGCGACCAGGCCGCCAGGGAGTGCCAGGTCCACGAGATCGCCGACCGGCTGCGTCTCAGGCTCTCCCAGCCGTACCGGATCGGCACCGGCGAGGTCCGGGTGGCCGCCTCGATCGGGGTCGCCTTCGCCGAGGCCTCCATCACGCCCAAGGACCTCATGCGCAACGCCGACCTCGCCATGTACCGCGCGAAGGCTGGCGGCAAGGACCGGGTCGAGCTGTACGCCCCCCAGATGCAGGCGGACGTCGTGCGGCGCTCCGAGCTCGCCGCACGGCTCCGCACGGCCCTGCGCGAGGGTGAGTTCGCCCTGCTCCACCAGCCCGTCGTCCACCTTGCCAGCGGCACGGTCGCCGCCGTCGCCGCCCAGGCCCGCTGGCGCTCCGCACAGGGCCTCCTGTTCACCCCCGCCGAATTCCTCCGCGTCTCCGAGGGCAGCGACCGCGCCGCCGAGCTCGGCACCTGGCTGCTGGAGAAGGCCGTCGAGCAGGCCGCCGACCGGTCCAGGGCCGGGCATCCGGTCTCCGTCTCCGTGCGGGTGTCGGCCGCCCGGCTGCTGGACCACGCCCTGCCCCCCGGGTCCGTCGAGGCGCTCCTCACCCGGCACGGGCTGCCGTCCGGCGCCCTGATGATCGAAGTGGCCGACAGCGACCCCCGGATCTCCTTCGACGAGCTGGAGCGCCGGCTGGTCGCCCTGCGCCGTCTCGGGGTCCGGATCGCACTCGACGGCTTCGGCAGCGGATACGCCGCGGTCAACGCCCTGCGCAGGCTCCCCGTCGACGTACTGAAGCTGGACCGGTGCCTGGTGGAGGGGGTCGTCGAGTCGGCACGGCTGCACAAGATCACCAGCGGGCTGCTGCGGATCGCCGGGGACCTCGGGATGCAGTCCGTGGCCGACGGGGTGGACGTGCCCGAACAGGTGCGCGCCCTGCGCGCCATGGGGTGCACGCACGGGCAGGGGATGGCCTTCGCGGGGCCTCTCGACGAGTACCGTCTGCGGCGCACGCTGACCCGGGGGAAGTATCCCGTCCCGGGCGTCGGCCCGGCCGCTCAGCCGGTGCTCGCGGGTGGCGCGATCCCGCTCCAGAGCCGCTCACATGATGAGACTCCCGTCCCACCCACTTGACACCATGTGCGTGCCGGAGAGAGGGTCAATGCCATGCGCACCCGAATTCTCGTACTTGGAAAGCGCGTCGGCTGAAGCAGGGTCACTCATGGATACCTTGCAGACCGCACCGGCGCGCTCCCCTCGCTTGCCTTACGGCACGAGGGGTTTTTTGTTGCACCGGGGCCTTACGAAACCCCACAAAAACACCGCATAAACCCTCAGCTTCGAGAAGAGAATGCCGATGACCGAGCAGGCCACCGGGGCCCAGCACCCGCAGCCGCGGGCCCGTACCGGCGGACCGTCCCCCGCCTCCGTTGAGCACCTCACGGGCGCGCAGTCCCTCATCCGTTCTCTCGAGGAAGTCGGGGCCGACACCGTATTCGGCCTCCCAGGCGGCTGCATCCTCCCGGCGTACGACCCGCTGATGGACTCCACCCGGGTCCGCCACATCCTGGTCCGCCACGAGCAGGGCGCGGGTCACGCAGCCACCGGTTACGCGCAGGCCACCGGCAAGGTCGGCGTCTGCATGGTCACCTCGGGCCCCGGTGCCACCAACCTGGTCACCCCGATCGCCGACGCGGCGATGGACTCCGTGCCCATGGTGGCGATCACCGGCCAGGTGGCGTCGAAGGCCATCGGCACGGACGCCTTCCAGGAAGCCGACATCTGCGGCATCACCATGCCGATCACCAAGCACAACTTCCTGGTCACCCGCGCCGAGGACATCGCGCACACGATCGCCGAGGCCTTCCACATCGCCTCCACCGGCCGCCCGGGGCCGGTCCTGGTCGACATCGCCAAGGACGCCCTGGAGTCGAGGACCACCTTCAGCTGGCCGCCGACGATGGACCTGCCCGGCTACCGCCCGGTCACCAAGCCGCACGCCAAGCAGATCCGCGAGGCCGCCAAGCTGATCACCCAGGCCAAGCGCCCGGTGCTGTACGTCGGCGGCGGCGTCATGAAGGCCGGCGCCACCGCCGAGCTGAAGGTCCTGGCAGAGCTCACCGGAGCGCCCGTCACCACCACCCTGATGGCGCTCGGCTCCTTCCCCGACAGCCACCCGCTGCACGTGGGAATGCCCGGCATGCACGGTGCGGTCACCGCCGTCACCGCGCTGCAGAAGGCCGACCTGATCGTCGCGCTCGGGGCCAGGTTCGACGACCGTGTCACCGGCAAGCTGTCCAGCTTCGCCCCGTACGCCAAGATCGTCCACGCGGACATCGACCCGGCCGAGATCGGCAAGAACCGCGCCGCCGACGTCCCGATCGTCGGTGACGCCCGCGAGGTCATCGCCGACCTCGTCCAGGCCGTCCAGGCCGAGCACTCCGAGGGCAACACGGGTGACTACGCGGCCTGGTGGAAGGACCTCAACCGCTGGCGCGAGACCTACCCGGTCGGCTACGACCTGCCGGAGGACGGCAGCCTCTCGCCGCAGCAGGTCATCCAGCGCATCGGCGAACTCGCCCCCGAGGGCACGGTCTTCGCGGCGGGCGTCGGCCAGCACCAGATGTGGGCCTCGCACTTCATCCAGTACGAGCAGCCCGCGACCTGGCTCAACTCCGGCGGCGCGGGGACCATGGGCTACGCGGTCCCGGCCGCGATGGGCGCCAAGGCCGGCATGCCCGAGCGCGCGGTCTGGGCGATCGACGGCGACGGCTGCTTCCAGATGACCAACCAGGAACTCACCACCTGCGCGCTCAACAACATCCCGATCAAGGTCGCCATCATCAACAACGGCGCGCTCGGGATGGTCCGCCAGTGGCAGACCCTGTTCTACAACCAGCGGTACTCCAACACCGTGCTGCACTCCGGCGCGGACAGCGACGGTGTCCCCGCCAAGGGGACCCGCGTGCCGGACTTCGTCAAGCTGTCCGAGGCCATGGGCTGCTACGCGATCCGCTGCGAGGACCCGGCCGACCTGGACAAGGTCATCGCCGAGGCCAACGCGATCAACGACCGCCCGGTCGTCGTCGACTTCATCGTCCACGAGGACGCCATGGTGTGGCCGATGGTCGCCGCCGGCACCTCCAACGACGAGGTCATGGCAGCGCGCGGCGTCCGCCCCGACTTCGGCGACAACGAAGACGACTGAGAGACAGAGAGAGACCGACTCCATGTCCACCAAGCACACGCTCTCCGTCCTGGTCGAGAACAAGCCCGGTGTCCTCGCCCGGATCACGGCTCTGTTCTCCCGGCGCGGCTTCAATATCGACTCGCTCGCGGTCGGTACCACCGAACATCCCGACATCTCACGCATCACCATCGTCGTGAATGTCGAGGGTCTGCCCCTGGAGCAGGTGACCAAGCAGCTCAACAAGCTGGTCAACGTCCTGAAGATCGTCGAACTCGAGCCCGCCGCCGCGATCCAGCGGGAGCTCGTCCTGGTGAAGGTCCGCGCGGACAACGAGACCCGCTCCCAGATCGTCGAGATCGTCCAGCTGTTCCGCGCCAAGACCGTGGACGTCTCCCCGGAGGCCGTCACGATCGAGGCGACAGGGGGCGCCGAGAAGCTGGAGGCCATGCTCAAGATGCTGGAGCAGTTCGGCATCAAGGAGCTCGTCCAGTCCGGCACCATCGCCATAGGGCGCGGCGCGCGCTCGATCACCGACCGTTCTCTGCGCGCACTCGACCGTACGGCGTAATCCTGCACGGGCCGCCTCGCCGCTCGTATGGCGAGACCCGGCAACGTACCCCACGCACCCCGCCGTACGGTGGGACGCAACACCTGCACACCAAGGAGAAGACCCAGTGGCCGAGCTGTTCTACGACGACGATGCCGACCTGTCCATCATCCAGGGCCGCAAGGTCGCGGTCCTTGGTTACGGCAGCCAGGGCCACGCCCACGCGCTGTCGCTGCGTGACTCGGGTGTCGACGTCCGTGTCGGTCTGCACGAGGGCTCGAAGTCCAAGGCCAAGGCCGAGGAGCAGGGCCTGCGCGTCGTGACCCCGTCCGAGGCCGCGGCCGAGGCCGACGTCATCATGATCCTCGTCCCGGACCCGATCCAGGCCCAGGTCTACGAGGAGTCCGTCAAGGACAACCTCAAGGACGGCGACGCGCTGTTCTTCGGCCACGGCCTGAACATCCGCTTCGACTTCATCAAGCCGCCGGCCAACGTCGACGTCTGCATGGTCGCCCCGAAGGGCCCGGGCCACCTCGTCCGCCGCCAGTACGAAGAGGGCCGCGGCGTGCCGTGCATCGTGGCCGTCGAGCAGAACCCGACCGGCAAGGGTCTGGAGCTCGCCCTCAGCTACGCGAAGGGCATCGGCGGCACCCGCGCCGGCGTCATCAAGACGACCTTCACCGAGGAGACCGAGACCGACCTGTTCGGTGAGCAGGCCGTTCTCTGCGGTGGCACCGCCGCCCTGGTCAAGGCCGGTTTCGAGACGCTGACCGAGGCCGGTTACCAGCCGGAGATCGCGTACTTCGAGTGCCTCCACGAGCTGAAGCTCATCGTCGACCTCATGTACGAGGGCGGCCTGGACAAGATGCGCTGGTCCATCTCGGAGACCGCCGAGTGGGGCGACTACGTCACCGGCCCTCGCATCATCACGGACGCCACCAAGGCCGAGATGAAGAAGGTTCTGGGCGAGATCCAGGACGGCACCTTCGCCAAGGCGTGGATGGCCGAGTACCACAACGGTCTGCCCAAGTACAACGAGTACAAGAAGGCCGACAGCGAGTCCCTGCTGGAGACCACGGGCAAGGAGCTCCGCAAGCTCATGAGCTGGGTCGACAACGAGGACGCCTGAGTTCTCGCCGGGGGCAGGTCCGCACGGGCCTGCCCCCGGCGCCAGGCCGGCCTCACACCCCGTGTCACTGCGGGGAGAGGTGGTGGCAGGGAGGCGGCACCGCACGTCAGTGCAGACCGTCCATCCCGTGCGGGTGATCCTTCCACCGGGGCGCGTCATGTGCCCGGCCGCATGACTACACTCTCACCAACACATACACGCGTCAGGGCCCACAGTGTCGTGCGTCTTCCACGCGGCTAGCCCCTCCACCGCCTGCGGCCGTCGGGACGGCCGTCCGCACTGGACTTGTGAGGACACACGTGAGCTCGAAACCTGTCGTACTCATCGCCGAAGAGCTGTCGCCCGCCACGGTCGACGCTCTGGGGCCGGACTTCGAGATCCGGCACTGCAACGGCGCGGACCGCGCCGAGCTACTCCCCGCGATCGTCGACGTCGACGCGATCCTGGTGCGCTCCGCCACCAAGGTCGATGCCGAGGCCATCGCCGCGGCGAAGCAGCTCAAGGTCGTCGCCCGCGCGGGAGTCGGCCTGGACAACGTCGACGTCTCCTCGGCCACCAAGGCCGGCGTGATGGTCGTCAACGCGCCCACATCGAACATCGTCACCGCCGCGGAGCTGGCCTGTGGTCTGCTCGTCGCCACCGCGCGCAACATCCCGCAGGCCAACACCGCCCTGAAGAACGGCGAGTGGAAGCGCTCCAAGTACACGGGTGTCGAGCTCAGCGAGAAGACCCTCGGCGTCGTCGGCCTCGGCCGCATCGGCGTGCTGGTCGCGCAGCGCATGTCGGCCTTCGGGATGAAGATCGTCGCGTACGACCCCTATGTGCAGCCCGCGCGCGCGGCGCAGATGGGTGTCAAGCTCCTCACGCTGGACGAGCTGCTCGAGGTCTCCGACTTCATCACGGTGCACCTGCCCAAGACCCCCGAGACGCTCGGCCTGATCGGCGACGACGCGCTGCACAAGGTCAAGCCCTCGGTGCGCATCGTCAACGCCGCGCGTGGCGGCATCGTCGACGAGGAGGCGCTCGCCTCCGCGCTCAAGGAGGGCCGGGTCGCCGGCGCCGGTCTCGATGTGTACACCAAGGAGCCCTGCACGGACTCCCCGCTGTTCCAGTTCGACCAGGTCGTCTGCACCCCGCACCTCGGTGCCTCCACCGACGAGGCGCAGGAGAAGGCGGGCATCGCCGTCGCCAAGTCCGTCCGCCTGGCGCTCGCCGGTGAGCTCGTCCCCGACGCGGTCAACGTCCAGGGCGGCGTCATCGCCGAGGACGTGCGCCCCGGGCTGCCGCTCGCCGAGAAGCTCGGCCGGATCTTCACCGCGCTCGCGGGCGAGGTCGCGGCCCGTCTCGACGTCGAGGTCTACGGCGAGATCACCCAGCACGATGTGAAGGTGCTCGAACTCTCCGCACTCAAGGGCGTCTTCGAGGACGTCGTCGACGAGACCGTCAGCTACGTCAACGCCCCGCTCTTCGCGCAGGAGCGCGGTGTCGAGGTCCGCCTCACCACCAGCTCCGAGTCGCCCGACCACCGCAACGTGGTGACGGTCCGCGGCGTGCTGTCGAGCGGTGAGGAGGTGTCGGTCTCCGGCACGCTGGCCGGCCCCAAGCACCTCCGGAAGATCGTCGCGATCGGCGAGCACGACGTCGACCTGGCGCTCGCCGACCACATGGTCGTCCTGCGCTACGAGGACCGTCCCGGCGTCGTCGGCGCGGTCGGCAAGATCCTCGGTGAGGCCGGGCTGAACATCGCCGGCATGCAGGTCTCGCGGCAGGACGCGGGCGGCGAGGCGCTGGTCGTCCTCACCGTCGACGACACCATCCCGCAGTCCGTGCTCAACGAGATCTCCGAGGAGATCGGTGCCGCGTCGGCGCGCTCGGTGAACCTCACCGACTGACCGGCCTCGCCGCGTTCGACCGCGCCCGGCGGACAGACTTCCGCCGGGCGCGGTCGTACGCGGGCCTCCGGCCGGATCCTGGGCGCCGGCCAGGTCACCGGCTCCCTGCCGTGCGAGGCATCACCCCATGTCTTCTGCGGCTGTTCAGCGGCCGGGCCAGTTCGGTGGCCGCTTTTCCTGGAAGGCGCGGACACCTTCGTGGCTGTCCGCGCTGTCCAGGGCCGCCATCAGCGCCGGCAGTCGGGCCGAGCGCGCCTCCCGGCTGGTCAGGTGGGCGGTACGCTGCACCATCTGCTTGATGGCGCGCAGCGAGGTGGGGGCGCAGGCGAGAACGTCGGCGACCCAGCGGTCGACCGCCTCGTCCAACTGTTCGGCCGGTACGACCTCGTTGACCAGCCCCATCCCGGCGAGCTCGCCCGCGCTCGCCCGCCGCCCGGTGAGCAGCAGGCTCATCGCCTGGGTATGGGGCAACCGGCGGACGAGCTGGGTCACTCCTCCGTCGAGCGGGATGCGTCCGACACGGGGCTCGGTGAGCCCGAACCGGGCGTCCTCGGCGGCCACCACGATGTCGCATCCCAGGACCATCTCCATGCCGCCGCCCAGGGCGTACCCGTTCACCCGGGCGATCACCGGGATGTCGAGGGTGGTGCGCAGGGACAGGCCGCCGAAGCCGTTGGGGTCGAGACCGGCCCAGTACTCCAGGCCGGTTCTGCCGACCGCTTCGGCGGACATGTCGGCGCCGGTACAGAAGGCCCGATCGCCTCCGCCGGTCAGGACGACGACACGGACGTCGGTGTCGGACTCGATGCGTCCCCAGATCTCGTTGAGCCGCCGAAGCGTCCTGGCGTCGACGGCGTTGAGCACCTTGGGCCGGTCGATGGTCACCCGGGCGACGTGTCCTTCGGTCTCCAGGCGTACTTCGTCCGTGAAGGGCGTCGTGGTCATTGCAGGGTGCCACCCTGCATCAAAGCCGTGATCTGGGCGTCGTCGAAGCCGTGTTCCCTGAGGACTTCGGAACTGTGCTCACCGAGTCGCGGCGGGGCCTGACGGACGTTCATACGGGCGCCGGAGAGCAGGATGGGCGCGGCGAGCGCCCTGACCGTGCCGGCGTCCGGGTGGTCCATCTCCACGACCATGCCGTTGACCGCGGTCTGCTCGTCGGCGAGGGCCTCTTCCAGGGTACGCACCGGGGCACAGAGGATGTCCTGCTCCTCCAGTCGTGCGAGCCAGTGGGCGGTGGTGTTGGTGGCGTAGTGCTGCCGGAAGACCGCCTGAAGCTGCGGGCGTCGCTGGAACTGCCCTTCCATGGTGGAGTACTCCTCGCGCAGCGAGAGGTCCTCGCCCATCTCCAGGGCGGCGCACACCGCGCGCAGCGGGTTCTCCTTGAACGCCGCGACCATGCAGATCGCGCCGTCGGAGGTCGGGAAGACACCGCTGAGCGGCATGCTGGCCCAGTTGACCTCGTAGCCGCGGTTGAGCTGTGCGCAGGCTTCCTGCATCTGCATGTGCAACATCGAGTCGTACATGGCGACCTCGACCTTCTGGCCCTCGCCGGTCCTGGCCCGGCTCAACAGCGCGAGCAGGACGCCCTGCAGCAGATGCATGCCTGTGGTGTAGTCCCCCAGGGGTGTGGGGTACACGGACAGCGGCAGGTCCGGTGACTCCCGGCGCCACATCACCCCGGAGTACGCCTGGCTGATCACGTCCTGGCCGCCCTTGTGGCTGTACGGTCCGGACGTGCCGAAGCCGGTGCCCGAGGCCCAGATGAGACGAGGGTTGATCGCCCGCAGGTCGTCGTAGCCGAAGCCGAGCCGTTCCATCACACCGCCGCGGAAGTTGCTCACCACCACGTCGGACGTGCGGACCAGGCGCAGAATCACCTCCTTGCCTTCGGGCGCGCGGACGTCGACACAGACGCTGCGCTTGTTCCGGTTGATGGCGAGGAAGATCGGTCCGTCCAGTCCGTCCCGTCCGTCCGGGTCCGGGAACGACGTCCGGGAGAGGTCACCCGTTCCCGGGCGCTCGACCTTGATCACGTCGGCGCCGTAGTCACCCATCATCTGGGTACAACTGGGACCCATGAAGACCTGGGTGAAGTCGAGAACCGTCACGCCGTCCAGTGGCAGTGCGTCGGCGCTCATGCCGCGGCCTCCACCGAGAGTGTCGATATCGTTTCTGCGGGTGATGGCACGGCGTCGGCGCCAACTGCACTCGATGTCATAGGAACGGCCTTTCGGGGATTCGCTCGAAGGGCAGCAGAAAACCACGCGCATACGAAGAGGCGGATTGGCCGGAGCGGGGTCGTGCAGCCTTCCGGGCCCGTAAGTCGGGGGCGCAGGAATCTGCGGCGAGGGGCGACTTTATCGGTTCCAGCCTTCCTCGTGAGTGCCTCCGTAAATCTCAGGTCGTTTCAGAGTAATGAAGATCTTGACTCCGTCAAGACCCCCCGCCTCCCGTTCCCCCACTCGCGGACAAGCAGTCCAAACGCATCAAAGGCCAACTTCACGGGGGGTCTTCCGCCCGACCGCTCCCCGTGACGGGAAGGCGGGGATATTTACCGTAACTGCCGCTAGGCCCCTTTTCTGGACTGGACCCGATCTAAAACATTCTCGCCAGGAATTGTTGTGTGGTCTGCGTCACTGTTGACCTTTAAATCGGTCTGGGATTTAATTCCGAACGACCCGACCGTAATTCACATAACTCGCCGACTGCTTTAATCTCTTTCGTCTCTGTAAAAAAAATACCCTGACATCAGGTCGCAGGTGGTGCGCTGACGAAGTCGCAGCGAGGGGCCATTGCCGGGCGGGAGGCTTCCGGCTCCGCCCGGCATGGCGAAGCCCGACCACACCGCGTCCCGATACGCCTTCTGCCGTGCCGCACCCCGGCCCCTGACCTCGCGCACGCGTTGCGTCGGGCCCACCGGAACGCGTACCTGCTTTCCCGCCTTCCTTTCTCATGGAGGGAATTCCGTGTCTGCGTCTCGCATCACCACTCCCCGCGTCCCCTCGACCACCCCGTCCGCCTCGCCGGCGTCAGGGCCCGCCCCCGCCTCCCACCCCGCGCCCTTGTCGCTGGTGCAGGAGCAGTTGTGGGTCCTGGCGCGGATGGACGGGGACGCCAGCGCCGCCTACCACGGGCTCATGAACTTCGACGTCAGGGGGCCGCTGGACCGGACCCTGCTCGTGCGGGCGCTGGACCTGCTCGCCGCCCGGCACGAGGCACTGCGCACCCGGCTGGTGCCCGCCGAAGGCTCGGCACTCCAGGTCGTCGATCCCCCGGAGACAGGCTTCCCCGTGACCGTCGAGGATCTGAGGGGGCTGCCGGACGCGGCCGAGCGCCTCGCGAAGGCGCAGCGGGCGGTGGGCGGCACCCCCTTCCGTCTCGGGGAGGAGGCCATGGTGCGTGGCCGCCTGCTCGTGCTCGAAGAGGACCACCACGTCCTGCTCCTGACGGCACACCACCTCATTTTCGACGGCTGGTCCCAGTCACTGCTGCTGCGTGAGCTGAGCACGGTGTATGCCGCGCTGCGCAGCGGGCAGGACGTGCCGCTGCCGGAACTGACGTGGCAGTACAGCGACTACTCCCGCCGGCAGTGGGAATGGATGGCCGGCGAGGAAGCCGCCGCACACGCCGACTACTGGGTCGAGGCACTGGCCGGTGTCCCGGCCGTGCTCCCCCTTCCCACCGACCGGCCCCGTCCGCCCGAGCAGGATTTCCACGGTGGCCGGGTGGCCCTGGACGTCGACGAGGATCTCGCAGGCGCACTGCGCGAGCTGGCGAAGCGCAACGGGGTCTCCCTGTACGCGACGGTGCTGACCGGCTGGTCGGTGTTGTTGTCCCTGCTCTCCGGACAGGACGACATCGTTGTCGGCGCCCCGACGGCAAACCGCCGGCGTGGGGACGTCGGCGGGCTCATCGGCTTCTTCGCCAACACCCTCGCCGTTCGTGCGGACCTGTCCGGCTCACCGACCGTCGAGGACGCGCTGAAGCGGGTGAACCGGCGGCTGCGCGAGGGCCTCGCGCATGTCGACCTGCCGTTCGAACGGGTGGTGGAGCTGGTCAACCCGCCGCGAAGCGCTGCCTACACGGCCCTGTTCCAGACCATGGTCGCGTGGGTCCCCTCCATGCACCAGGAACTCGACCTCCCCGGCGCGGAGGTCGAGGTACGCGAGGACGATTCGCACGTTCCCGCAAAGCTGGACCTGGTCCTGGTCCTCGCCGACGAGGGCCGGCGCCTGGTCGGCGGGATCGAATACGCCGCCGCCCTGTTCGACAAGGCGACCGCGGAGCGGTACGCACAGCAGTTGCTGCGGGTGTTCCGGCTGATGACCGAGCGGCCCGAGGCGGAGATCGGCGACCTGACCCTGCTGGACGAGGACGAGCAGCGCGAGCTGCTGGCGGCCTTCAGCTGCGTAGGTGCCCCGGTGACACCGGCGTCGGCCGGCCTGCTGGAGCGTTTCGCGGCACAGGTACGGACACGACCGGAGCAGTCCGCGGTGGTCGCCGGGCACACGGAGGTGGACTACGCCACGCTGGAGCGCCGGGCCAACCGGCTGGCGAACGCGCTGATCTCCCGTGGTGTGCGCCCCGACCAGGTGGTGGGCCTGCACGCAGGACGCACGGTCGAACTCGTCGTCGCGGTCCTCGGCGTCCTCAAGGCCGGGGCCGCCTATCTGCCGCTCGATCCCGGGCAACCCGCCGAGCGGCTCGCGGCCATGGTGGCCGACGCCGAGCCCGCGGTGGTTCTGACCGACCTCGGGGACCCGGTGGCAGACGGCCGGCAACTCTGGGAGGACCTCGCCGCGGTCGAGGCCGAGGGCACGCGGGAGGACGCACCGGACATCGACGCGGACCCGGCCCGACTGGCGTATGTCATCTACACCTCCGGATCGACCGGTCGCCCCAAGGGGGTGGCGGTGACACACGGCAGCGTCGTCAATCTCCTCGACCACTGGCGCGAGCTCATGGACGACGCGCCGGGCGAGGCCGCGTCGGCCTGGTCGAGCATCGGATTCGACGCGTCGGTGCACGAACTCCTCGTGCCGTTGACCACGGGAGCGGTGCTCCACCTCGTCCCGGACGAGCTGCGGGGTGACCCCGAGGCCCTGATGGGGTGGCTGCGGGAGCGTCGGGTGACTCAGGCGTTCCTGCCCCCGTCCTACATCCTGTGGATCGACGAGGACCCGTCCCGACGGCTGGCCGGGCTGAGCCTGCGACAACTCCTGACCGGTGTGGAATCCCTGCCGGAGACAGCGCTGCACCGCATGCGCGAGGAACTGCCGGATCTGCGCATCTGCTACGGCTACGGACCGACCGAGGCCACGCTCTACACCACCGCGTACACCGATCCGGGGGGGCGCGCGCGGTCATGCCCCATCGGGCGGCCGTTGCGCGGCACCCGCCTGTACCTGCTGGACGACCGCATGCGTCCGGTGCCCGTGGGGGTCCCCGGCGAGGTGTACGTCGCAGGGGCGAGCCTGGCGCGCGGATACCTGCACCGGCCCGACCTCACCGACGAGTGTTTCTTGCCGGACCCGTTCGTGCCGGGGGAACGCGCCTACCGCACGGGCGATCTGGCGCGCTGGCTGCCGGACGGGAACGCCGAGTACGCCGGCCGCCGGGACGACCAGCTCAAACTGCGCGGCTTCCGAATAGAGCCCGGCGAGGTGGAGACGGCCCTGCTGGCCGTGCCCGGCGTGCGGGAGGCGGTCGTCCTGGCCGACCGCCGCATGCCGGGCGGCCCGCACCTGGTGGCCGGCGTGGGGCGCGACGCCGGGCCCACGTGGACGCCGCACGAATGGCGCCTGGCGCTGGAGAACCGGCTGCCGGACTACATGATTCCCACGGTGGTCGCCGAATTCCCGCGGCTGCCGTTGAACCGCAACGGCAAGGTGGACCGGGAAGCGGTGCTGAGCGCGGCCGCCGGCACTCTTTCCGGGCGGGTCAACACGGCCGCGCCCCGCGACCACGTCGAGATGACCCTGTACCGGATCTGGCGGCGGGTGCTGCTGCACGCGGACGTCGGGGTCGGGGACAACTTCTTCGAGCTGGGCGGCACCTCGATCTCGGCGATCAAGATGGCACACGCCGTCCAGGAGGAGCTCGGTGTGGCGTTGCCGGTCCGAGACGTCATCATGCGTCCCACGATCGAGGCGCTCGCGGAGCGCGTCCGCGGCGCCCGGTCGCAGTCGTCCGGGCCTGCGGGCAACAGCAGCCTGGTCACGTTCCGGGCCGGGGACGGCCGGCACCGTGTCGTGTGCGTTCATCCCGCCGGCGGCACCGCCTTCTGCTACCTGCCGCTGTCCACGGCGCTCGCGGGGAGCATCGGCGTGGTGGGCCTCCAGGCACCAGGGATCGATCCCGGCGAGTCGACCCTCCCGGACGTCGAGGCCATGGCCGTGGAGTACCTGCGGCTCGTCGATCCCCGCCCGGAAGAGGCACTGGTGCTGTGCGGGCTGTCCTACGGGGGACTGATCGCCTACGAGATGGGCCGCCGCCTGGTGGCCGCCGGGCACGAGAGGGTGAGTGTGGTCCTGCTCGACACGCGCGGCGTGGAGGACGCGCAGGAGCGCGCCGCGATCACGCCTACGGGCATGGAGGAGTTCCGGGAGAAGCTGGTGCGCTTCAACGGCATGTACCCGGGTATCGACAACGACCAGGTCGCCCGGTACCTCGCGGTGTACAACCATCACCAGGCGACCGGCCGCGACTATGTGGTGCCCGACTCGCAAGCCCGCGTGGTGCTCATGCAGGCGACGGCCGTGGAGGACGACGACAACGGTGACGCGGCCGCCCGGCTGCGTGCGTTCTGGCGTCGCCGGGCCGGCGGCGGCTTCGCCGTCGAACCGGTGGCCTGCGGCCACTGGGACATGCTGGAGAGTGACGAGCTGCCGCGTGTCGCCGCGGTTCTCACGGCCGAACTGGACCGGCTCGACAGCGACAAGGCCGACGGCACCGGCCGGGCCGAGGCGCGGAGTTCTTCCCTCCCGCTCACCAGGGAAGCCTGATGGCACGCTCCGAGGAGACTCCCCGGGTCTCCGTCGCCGAGGACCCGGGCTCACCTGGCGACCTCGCCCTGGAGGTACACCGTCAGGCCTTGCGCACGCCGCGGGCCGTCGCGCTCACCGACGGCGACGTGCGGCTGGACTACGCCGCGCTCGACTCCTCGGCAGCCGAGGTGGCTCAGGCGCTGCGCCGTGCCGGAGTCGCCCCGGGCCAGGCGGTGGCGGTGGCGCTGCCGCGTTCGTGGCGGCTGGTCTGCGTGATGCTCGGCATCCTTCGGCTGGGTGCCCAGGTGGTGCCCCTGGACACCCAGAGTCCCGCGGAGCGCCGCCGCTACATCCTTCAGGACTCCGCAGCGGTCGCGCTGGTGCACGACACCGACGAGGCGGGCACGCAACTGCCCCAGGGGGTGAGGGCGCTGGCCGTGGGCAGGCTGCTTCCCCGAATCTCCGAAGCCGACGCGGCCACACCCGCACCGCGCGCCGCCGGCGAGGTGTCCTTCCTCTTCTACACCTCAGGAACGACCGGACGTCCCAAGGGCGTCGAGGTGCGTGACGCCGGAGTGCTGCGGCTGGCACGGCCCGGCTACATCCGCATCGAGTCCGGCGCGCGTCACTCCTGCCTGTCCAACCCGGCCTTCGACGCGCTGAGTTTCGAGGTCTGGGTGCCGCTGCTGACCGGCGGCTGCTGCGTGATCCTGAGCGACGTGGACGTGCAGACACCCGAACTGCTCGACGCGGCGCTGCGACGCGAGCGGATCGACACGCTCTTCATCACGGCCGCGCTGTTCGACGCGGTGACCGCCGCGGTACCGGAGTGTTTCGCCACGGTCGGCCAGGTCCTGACCGGCGGGGAGCAGCTCAACCCCGCCGTGATCCGCCGCTGGTACCGGAACAACGCCGCCGGCCGCACCCGGCTGTTCAACGTCTACGGCCCGACGGAGGCCACCACCTTCGCCCTGTGCCACCCGATTCCCCGGGACTTCGACGGCGACGTGGTGCCGATCGGCCGGCCCCTGCCGCACACGGGCGCGGTCCTGGTCGTGCCGGGCCGCGATCGCGTCGCCGCACCCGGTGAGGTCGCCGAACTGCTGCTGAGCGGAAGCGGTCTGGCCGCCGGATACCGCGGCCTTCCCGAGGAGACCGGGCGGCGCTTCGTGCGCCTGCCCTGGCTCGACGGGGGCCGGGTGACGCACTACCGCACCGGCGACCTGGTCCGGAGCGACGGCGAGGGCCTGCTGGAGTACGTCGGGCGGACGGACCGCCAGGTCAAGGTCCGCGGCTTCCGGATCGAGCCCGGCGAGGTGGAGCGGCAGGTCCTTACGCACCCGGCGGTCCGGCAGTCGTACGTATGCACGCGCCGGGCCGGCCAGGAGGGGCCGAACGAACTGCTGGCGTTCGTCGTCCTGCGGCAGGACCTGGCCTACGAGGAGTTCGCCGGCCACCTGGAGTCCCGCCTGCCCGCCTACATGCGCCCGCACCACGTCCATCTCGTCGAGGAACTGCCGCTCAACGCCAACGGCAAGGTCGACCAGGCCGCGCTCCTGGAGCGGACCGGCCGGCCCTGGCGCCCGGCCGCTGCCCCCGGAGCGGCCCCGACCCGACGGCAGCGCGAGGTGCTGGAGCTGGCCGAGCAGGTCCTGCGGACCACAGGGGTGGGGCTCACCGACCGGTGGATCGCCTGCGGTGGTGATTCGCTGAAGGCCGTGCGGCTCCGCTTCGAGATCCGGCGACGGTGGGACTGCGAGGTGCCGCAGGCGACCATCCTCCACGGGGATCTGGCGGCGGTCGCCCGGACCGTCACCGCGGCCCGTCCCGGCGCGGGGAGCGTGTATCCCGTACCGGCGGTCTCCGGTGCCCGCCTCGGGCCCGCCACCAGCGAGCAGCAGCGGCTGTGGCTCGTGCAGCGCCGTGCTCCCGGTTCACGGGCCTACCACGTGAACCAGGCTCTCCGGATCGACGGGACGGTCGACACCGCTGCTCTGCGGCAGGCGATCCGACAGCTGGTGGAGGGCCACGCCGCGCTCCGGACCGGTTTCGAGACGGGGCCGGAGGGCCTTGTCCAGGTCGTAGGCGAGCCGTACGACCCCTGGCACGACCCCGGCGTGCAGCGGATGTGGGTCGAGGCGGGAGCGCGGGCCTTCGCCGACGACTTCTTCGATGAACCGTTCGACCTGGCGGAGCCGCGCATGCTCAGGGCCTGCTGGCTGCCCGACGAGGACGGTGGGACGCTTCTGCTCCACCTGCATCACATCGCCGTCGACGGCTGGTCGCTGAGCGTTCTGCTGCGGGACCTGTCCGCCGGCTACGCCGACGCCTCCGGGACCGGCCAGGAGCAGACCGCGCCCACTCCACTCGACTTCGCCGACTGGCAGGCCGGCTGGTTCGCCGCCCCGGCCTACCACGCGCAGCGCGACCGGCTCCTGGCGTACTACCGCGGCCTGGAGGAGCCCCAGGAGGCTCTCCCCTTCGAGGACGACGGTTCGACACCGCGGGCACGGCTGCTCCATACGTCCCTGGACGTCGTGCGCCGAGCCCAGGTGGACCGGCTCTGCGCCGAGTTCGGACTGACCCGCTTCCAACTGCTGCTGAGCGTCTTCGCCTGGAGCCTCTACGGCGTGACAGGTCTGGTCCGTCCGCGCATCGCAGCTCCGGTGGCCAACCGTGCGGTACGCGAGTTCGAGGACAGCGTCGGCATGATGGCGAACACGATGTTGCTGGCCGTGGCGGTCGAGCCCGACGAGGAACTGCGCTCGCAGCTCGCCCTCATGGGGGCCGGCGTGGAGGAGATACTGCAAGGGCAGGACGTGGCACTGACGGACGTGCTGACCGGCTGGGAGGCGGCAGGCGACGGCGCCCCGTTCGATGTCCTGTTCGTGCTGGAGAACACCGACTACGGCGCGCTCCGGCTCCCTCATTGCGTCCACCGCCCCCTGTGGTGGGGAACGCCGGAGGCCAAGTGCCCGCTGACGGTCTCGGTGATCGAGAACGCCGACGGCCTGGACCTGCTGTGGGAGTACGCGGCTGACGCCTTCCCCGACGAGACCGCCGAAGCCATGGCCGAGTTGATGCGACGCGGCGTGGACGCGCTCGCCTCCGGCGGACGGTCGACCCTGCGCCAGTTGGTCGCACCGTACCGGAGGTCGCTGCCGGAGCACGGGCGGGGGAGCGACCCGGAACCAGGCTTCACGACGGTCGCCGAGGGCTTCGCGCGGCAGGCCGCCCGCACACCGGACACGCCCGCTCTGGTGACGGCCGACGGAAGCACTGTGAGCTACGCGATGCTGGACGCCCACGCCGCGGCGCTCGCCGCGGATCTGGCCGCCCGCTGCGCCATCCCGGCCGATGGCGGTGCCTGCCACGTGGCCCTGTACCTTGAGCCGTCCGTCGAGCATGTGACGGCCCTGCTGGCGCTGGCGCGGCTGAACGTCACCGCCGTCCCGCTCGACCCCTCCTACCCGCCTGACATGCTGCGAGGCGTTCTGGAGCGGGTCGGTCCGCTGTGCGTGCTGGTCATGCCCGGCGGTTCGACGGCACTGGACCCGCTGCTCCCCGACGGCGTCGTGCCCCACGCGGTCGTCCTGGCGGACGCCGCGCCGGAGTCCGCACCGGCCGCGGCCGTGCTCCGCGACGGACGCCTGCACGGCGGCAGCCGGCCGCTGTACACACTGTTCACCTCCGGCTCCACCGGCGTCCCCAAGGGCGTCCGGATCTTCGACCGCACGCTGTGCAACCTGCTGCGATGGCAGACCGGCCCGGGTGCCCTGGCCGCCCCGGCGGCCACCCAGCAGTTCTCCATGCTGTCGTTCGACGTGTCGTTCCAGGAGATCTTCGGGACGCTCTGCGGCGGCGGCACCCTTCACCTCGTACGCCCCGAGTGGCGCCAGGACGCACCCGCGTTACTTGAACGGCTGGAGTCGGCGGGCGCCGAGCGGATCTTCATGCCGTACGTGGCACTGCAACTGCTGGCCGAATACGGGATCCGCCTGGGCAGGTTCCCCTCGAAGCTGCGTGAGGTTGTCACGGCGGGCGAGCAGTTGGTGTGCACCGACACGATCCGCCGCTGGTTCGCCGGACTGCCCGGCGCGCGGCTGTTCAACCACTACGGGCCGACCGAGACGCACGTGGTGAGCGCCCTGTGCCTGGACGGCGATCCGCGCCGATGGCCCGAACGTCCCGCTGTCGGCCTCCCGGTGGCCGGTGCCCTGCTGCGGGTGGCGGACGCCGCCGGCGAGCCCGTACCGCCGGGGTGCACGGGCGAGTTGCTGATCGGTGGCGTGATGACCACACGCTGCTACCTCGACGGCCCCGGTCCCGATGACGAACGCTTCGTCGAGGTGCCCGGCGAGGGCCTGTTCTACCGCAGCGGGGACCGGGCCCGGTTCGACCGCCGGGGCATGCTGCACTACGCGGGCCGGGACGACCAGCAGATCAAACTGAGCGGGCACCGGCTGGAGCTCGGCGCGGTCGAGACGGCGCTGCTGCGCCATCCGGCGGTGGTGAACGCCGTGGTGGCGCACGACGACGATCGGCTGACGGCCTGCCTGGAGTTCCGCGACGAGGCCCCGACCGCCGACGACCTGACGGCTCATCTCTCCGCGCTGCTGCCCGCCTACATCCGCGTGGACCGTTTCCGGCGGCTGAACGCGCTGCCGCGCACCCCCAGCGGCAAACTGGACCGCAAGGCGGCGCTGCGGGCACCGGGCGAGGAGATACGCCGTTCCACGATCGCCCGCACCGGGCTGTCGCGTGAGGAGGAGCAGCTCGCCACGGCGTTCGAGGCGGTCACCGGAGCGACGATCGGACCGGACAGGACCTTCTTCGAGGCGGGCGCCTCCAGCCTCTCCCTGATGCGGTTCCACCTTCGCTGCACCACCGAACTCGGCCTGCGCTTCAGCGTCACCGACCTGTTCGAACACGTCACCATCCGCGCACTGGCCCGCCACCTCGCCCCGGAAAGTTCACACGGTGCCGGGACCCGCCCGGCGCCGGCCGCCGTGTCGGGCAGTGCCCCGGACCCCGGCGAGCCTGTCGCCGTCATCGGCATGTCGGTGCGGCTGCCCGGAGCCCTTGATCTGGCTGCTTTCTGGGACATGACGGTATCCGGCGGCACCGGCATCCGCCGCTTCGACGCCCCGGAGGGACTGGTCGGGGCGCACAGCGCGCTCGACGGCCCGCTCGACTTCGACCCGGGCCACTTCGGCATCAGCCCCCAGGAAGCCCGCCTGATGGACCCGCAGCAGCGTCACCTGCTGATGGCCTGCGTGCAGGCCCTGGCACACGCCGGCTTGGCGGAACCGTCGGCCGGCCAAGTGGGCCTGGTGGCGAGCGCGGGGGAGAACACCTACTTCCAGGCGATCCTGCGCGAGGCCGACCCCCGTTCGCTGCCCGACGGCTTCCAGCTCGCGCTGCACCATGAGAAGGACTTCCTGGCCACCAAGGTCGCCTACCACCTGGGCCTGACCGGTCCGGTCTTCAGCGCGCAGGCGGCGTGCTCCAGCTCCCTGCTCGCCGTCCATCTCGCGGCGGGCATGTTGCGGCAGGGCGACGCCGAGGTGATGCTCGCCGGAGGGGTGCTCATCGACCCCGGATCTGCCGTCGGTTACCGGTACCGCCCGCAGCACATCTTCTCCGCGGACGGCGCCTGCCGATCCTTCAGTGACGACGCGACCGGGACGATCGGCGCGAGCGGCGTAGGGGTCGTGGTCCTCAAACCGCTGCGGCAGGCACGGCTCGACGGCGACACCGTCTACGGGGTGATCACCGGCTCCGCCGTCAACAATGACGGTTCGGCCAAGATGAGCTACAGCGCGCCGTCCCTGGCCGGCCAGCGAGACGTGATCCGCACCGCCCTCGCCCGCGCCGGGCGCACCGGCGCTGACGTCGGCTACGTCGAAGCGCACGGCACCGGCACCCGGCTGGGAGACCCGGTCGAAGTGGGGGCGCTCCGCCAGGCGTTCGACGTGGCCGAGTCCGGCCGCTGCGCGCTGACCTCCGTCAAGAGCCAGCTCGGCCACATGGGTGCGGCCGCCGGCGTGGTCGGGCTCGTACGTGCCGTCCTGGCCGTGCACCACGGGACCGTGCCGCCCAGTAACGGCTTTCGTGCCTTCAATCCGGAGATCGGTCCGGATCCCACACCCTTCTACGTCCCGACCCGGGCCACTCCCTGGCCGAACGGAAGGGAGCCGGTGGCCGCGGTCAGCAGTTTCGGCATCGGTGGCACCAACGCCCACGTGATAGTGGAACGGAACGCCCCCGCCGGGACCGCGGGGACCGTCGGCGTACCGCGGTGCCTGGTGCTGTCCGCCACCAGCACGGAAGCACTGCGTGCCGACGCCGCCCGGATCGCCGACCACCTTCGGTCCCGGCCCGAACTCTACGAACCCGTACTGCGCCACCTGCAGGCCGGCCGACCTGCCCGCGGCCTGCGGGTCGCGGCGTCGTGTCCGGACGTCGCCTCCGCGGTGCGCTGGCTGCGCGCGGTGGCCTCGGGGGAGGTGTCGCACGGCACCGCCGGCCCGGACACCCGCCCGATTCCCGCCGCGGGCCGCACGGCACCGCAACTCGCCGGGGACTGGACGGCGGGGCGGCGCATCGACTGGCCACCGGGCCCCGCACCGGCCCCCTGGGACTTCCCACCCCCGTCCTTCGCCCTGGCGCGGTACGACTTCGAACGGGCGGCCGGGGCCGCCACGACGGAACCCCTGCGGCTCCCGGAGACCGACTGGTTGCACCAGCCGCACTGGGTCCGGTTGCGCCGCGCGTCCACCGTCGCCGACGCCGGGCGGGAGCGCCGTGCCGGCGTCGTGGTGGTCGTGACCGCGGACCTCCTGCCGCCGACGGTGTACGGCCCCTTCGAGGCCGTGGCCTCACGCGTGGTGCGGGTACGCGCGGCCGGTGACTTCGCCCGCAGGGGAAGCGACGCCTTCGAGGTCGATCCGGCTGATCCGGCGTCACTGCGCCTGCTGCTCGACGCGCTGGCCGAGGACTGCCCCGGCCTTGACCTGGACGGCGTGGAGTGGGTGCAGGCGCTGCCGCTGTCCGTCGCGGGTCCGGTGGGCCCCGACACGCTGGCACGCGCCCGTCACGCCTGCCTGGACACCACCGCGGCCCTGGTCCAGGCGCTGTCCGACCGGCACGGCTCCCCGAGGGTCTGGTGGCTGTCCTACGGCGCCCGGCCCGTGGCGGGCGCGGTGCGGCGGCCGGAGCTGGGGCTCCTGGCCGGGCCGGTCGAGGTCGCCCCGCAGGAGGGCGTCCTCCGCGGCCACTGGCTGGACCTCCCCGACGGCGAACTCACCCGCTGGGCAGCACATGTGGCCTCGGTCGTGGCCGAAGCGCGCCGACACCGCCACGCCGATCCCGGCGGCCCGGCCCCGCACCGGCAGCTCGCGCTCCGGCAGGGCCACTGGTGGCGACCGGACACCACGCCGGTGACGGCGCAGGCGGACGAACCCCCGGAGCTGCCGGGGGACGACGCGGTCCACCTGGTGCTGGGCGGCACGGGCGGCATCGGTCGCGCCATCGCCGCCTGGCTGCTGGAGAACACCGGCGGCCGTGTCCTGCTGCTGTCACGGAAGCCCGCACTGCCCGTGGAACTGACCCGCTGGGCCCACCGCGTCGACCTCGTCGCGGCGGACCTGGCGACGGCGTCCGCGCACGAGGTGGCGTCAGCGGTCGACAGGCACACCGCGCGGCTGGATGGTGTGTTCCACGCGGCCGGCTCGGGATTCGGCGGCCACCTCGTACGGCGCGACGCCGCCGCGATGCGCGAGGGCGCCGCGGCTCGGGAGAACGGCGCACTCGTCGTCGAGCACCTGATCCAGCGGCACCGCCCCGCTCTCGCGGTGTACTGCTCCTCGATGTCCGCGCTGCTGGGCGGCGTCGGGCAGTGCGACTACGCGGCCGGCGCGGGCCTTCTCGACGGCTTCGCGCACTACCGCGGCGAGACCGAGGCCGAGACCGAGACCACGGCACGGATCGGCATCGACTGGGACGTGTGGCGCGAGACCGGTATGGCGACCCGCGTGCCCGCCGCGGACAGCAGGCACCGAGCGCACCTGGAGGTCGGTCTCACGGTGCAGGAAGGCACTTCGGTCTTCGCCCGGGCCGTTTCCCTCCAACTGCCGCAGGTGTTCGTCTCCACCACTGGCATCGAGGCGTCCCGCGCCTTCTACGCCCCCGCCGACCGGGACCGGACGAAGGCGGACTCCTCCGTGCGGCACCCCGGGGTGCCGCACGGCGAGGACGGCACGGCAGGCATCGAGGACACCGACGGCACCGAGGAACGGGCCGGGCTCATCGGCCAGTGGCTCCGTGAGTGGCTCGGTGTCGAACACCTGGACCCGCACGACTCGCTGTACGACATCGGCGTCGACTCCCTGATGCTGCTGAGCCTGATCACGAAGATCGACGACGCCTTCGGGGTCGAACTCGACCTGGCCTCCTTCAGCCACCGGGTCAGCCTCACCGAGGTCCTCAAGCACCTCCGAGGAGCCCTCACCCTGGCAGAACCCGCCCCCGGGACCCCACACCACGCCGCGGTCCGCACAGAGCCAGAGGCGGCACTCGACGTCTGGCAGGAGGGAACCGGCCCCGCTGTCCTGTGCCTGGTGCATCCCGTCGGTGGGGACATCCAGGCGTACCGGTCGCTGGTGGCGTCGCTCGGTCCTGCGCCGACCGTGTGCCTCATCGCCGATCCCGCCCTGCGTGCCGCCTCTGTTCCGCAGTGGTCACTGGCCGAACGCGCACGGCACTACGACGGCGTGCTGCGGGCCCGGTTCGGCGGACCGGACAGCCACCTGCGACTGGGAGGGTGGTCCTTCGGCGCCAGGGTGGCCATGGAGATGGCCGGCCTCGCCGAGGACGGCGGGCAGCCGGTCGACGCGCTCTACCTCCTTGATCCGCCACCGCCCGAAGCCGGCGCGCTGGTCTCCGCCTACGACGAGACCCACCTCGAAACGGTGTTCGCCGCCGAGCTCGGCTACGGGACCTCAGCGGCGGCCCGCGAGCACGGGCGGGCCTATGCCGAACGGCTGGCCGAGTGCTGCCGGGCCAACCTGCGCAGCCTGGCCGAGCATCGGGTGCGGCCGCTCACCTCGACCCCCACCCTCGTCTGGCTGGCCGAGCAGCCCTCCGCGGGCCTGCCCGCTCCCGGCGATTCGCAGGAGACGGCCCGGCGGTGGAACTCCCTCCTGCCTCCCACCTCCCTGACCCGGTGGCTGCCCACCGACCACTACGGCATCGTCACGCCACCCCACGTGCTCACGGTGGCCGAGGCCATGAGAAGAGCGCTGTCGGACCCGACCGCCGGCGCCCGGACCCACCGCGAGCAGGAGTCGGAGCGCCTCCGGTGAATTCCTGCCGGTCGGTCCACAGCGGGACAGGAGCGTGTCCGGGACAGTCCCGCAGCCCTGCCGGACCGAGGTCCGTAAACCCACTCCCCTGGAGGAACACATGGAGCAGTACGAGCGCGAAGCGGTGGAAGCGGTGACGACGCGGCCTCCGCACCCGTACGACACCCTCACGATCGAGCGGATCACCCCCGTCATCGGCGCTGAGGTCTCGGGTGTCGACCTGTCGAAGGAGCTGTCGGCCGAGCAGCGGGAGGAGGTGGGGATCGCGTTCCGTGACCACCACGTCCTGGTCTTCCGCGAGCAGTCGCTCACCCCCGAGGACCACATGCGCTTCGCGGGCAGCTTCGGCGAGTTGCGTCCGGTCGACCCGCCGCCACCCGAGGGTGACCCCCACGTTCTGGAGATCCGCACGACCTCAGGGGCGGCGGACGCGGCCGGCAACGGCTGGCACGCCGACGGCACCGCGGATGCTCATCCGTCGCTGGGATCGATGCTCTACATCACGGAGATCCCGGAGCCGGGCTGCGGCGGCGACACCATGTTCGCCAACATGCACCTCGCGTACGAGATGCTGTCCCCGGCCATTCGGTCCCTGCTGGACCCGCTGACCGCGATCCATGACGGCGCGCAGGCGTTCCAGGGGTACACCCCGCCGGAGGGCTATGTCATACCCAGGAGCGAACACCCGCTCATCGCGCGGCACCCCGAGACCGACCGCAAGCTGCTGTACGTCAACAAGGCGTACACCAGCCGCATCCCGCAGGTCTCACCGCAGGAGAGCCGGGCGCTGCTCGACATGCTCTTCGACGCCATCGCCTGCCGGCCGGTCCTCCACTGCCGTGTCCGCTGGACCCCCGGCACCCTGGTGTTCTGGGACAACCGCTGCGTCCAGCACCACGCGATCTACGACTACTACCCCTACACGCGGTACGGGCAGCGGGTCGCCATCAACGGGGGCCCCGTCAAGGGCTGACGTCCCTGACAGGAGACGTGGGTTCACCGGGCCACACCCCCCGGGTTGCGTCCACGACGACTCACCCAGCGAAGGCACTGGCACGGACGAGCCGCATGACGTACTCGTCCGACAACGCAGGGAAAGGGATTCAGAGCATGGAACTCCACCAGTTCGCCGCCCTGTCGGCGAGGCTGACCGGTTTCGACTCCGGGGAGCTGCAGGAGAGCGGCATGGTGCACGCATACCGACAAGTCGTCACGGAACAGGCAGGGGCCGAGCGGCTCGACGGTCTCGCCGACTCGGTGGGGGTCTCGACCGACGACCCGCCGCGCTTCACGGACGAATCCGCCCGGGAGCTGGCGCGGGCCATCACCCACCTGTGGTACCTCGGAACATGGCCCGGCGTGCTCCGTCCACCCTTCCCGGACGGCGAGGCACCACCGCCGGCGTCGGGGCCGTTCGTGGTCTCGTCACGGGCCTACGAGCAGGGCCTGGTCTGGCGGGCGTTCGGCGGGCGTGCGCCTGGTACGACGGCGCAGGGGTACGGCAGTTGGGCCGACTCTCCGTCCGAGGTGACGCCCCTGGGAGCGCACGGCGGCGACTCGGCGGTCGCGAAATGACCGCCCCGGAAGGGCTGCGATGGGACGCGGTCGTGGTCGGTGCGGGGTTCGCGGGCTCCCTGGTCGCCAAGCGCCTCGGTGACCAGGGCTGGCGGGTCCTCGTGCTGGAGGCCGGCCACGGCGGGTCCAG
Source organism: Streptomyces sp. NPDC048565 (assembly GCF_040650935.1). Classification (NCBI taxonomy): domain Bacteria; kingdom Bacillati; phylum Actinomycetota; class Actinomycetes; order Kitasatosporales; family Streptomycetaceae; genus Streptomyces; species Streptomyces sp. NPDC048565. The sequence goes on along the minus strand of NZ_JBEZIH010000020.1, from coordinate 32,618 downwards.
CCCGGAGGGGGCTCATCTGGACGCGGTCGAGGCATACCGTTCGGCGCATCTCAAGGTGCCCAACTCGCCCTACCGGGAAAGCATGGCGGCCCCGTCGCCCGGCATGCACGACGTCGACGGGTACCTCGTGCAGAACGGTCCGCTCCCGTACGGCAGCGGCTATCTGCGGGCCAACGGTGGCACCGGTCTCGCCTGGACCGGGCTCGCGCCTCGGATGCACCCTGAGGACTTCCGCGCAGGGGACTTCGGACACGGGCGCAACTGGCCGCTCGGGTATGACGACATCGAACCGTACTACCGGGCGGCCGAGCGCGAGATCGGGGTGTCCGGCGATGCCGAGGAGCAGCACACGGCCATCGGTCTGCCGTTCCCTGACGGCTACCGGTTCCCCATGCGGGCAATCCCGCAGAGCTACCTGGACCAGGTCATGACGAAGACCCTGGACGGCAGCGCCGTGCAGGATCCGGGCGCGGATGATCCGGTCCGTCTGCAGGTCGTCACCACGCCGCATGCCCGCAACGGGCTGCCTGACCCCTCGTACGACAGTGGCGCCGGTTACCGGCCCGCCCCCGGTCCTCACCAGCCGGATCAGGGGATGCTGTGCCAGGGCCACGCCAGCTGCGTACCGATCTGCCCGTCCCAGGCCAAATACACCCCCCTCAAGACCCAGACCCGCTGGGGTCCGTCCGTCACCCTCGTCACCCAGGCGATCGTCACCCGGGTCCGGATCGGCGCGGATGGCCGAGCAGCGGGCGTCGAATACCAGTCCTGCCGCGACGACACCGCAGAGGTGGTGACACGCAGCGTCGACGCGGACCTCGTCGTCCTGGCCGCGCACGCGATCGAGAACGCCAAACTCCTCCTTGCCTCCGAGGCCGCCAACAGCAGCGATCAGGTCGGCCGTAATCTGATGGACCACCCGGTCCTGCTGACCTGGGGCCTGATGCCGCAGCAGGTCGGTGCCTATCGTGGTCCCGGCTCGACCTCCGGCCTCGAGGGTTTCCGCTTCGGTGCCGCCCGCGCCCGACGCGCTCCGTTCCGTGTAGAGATCGGCAACTGGGGCTGGACGTGGGCCCTGGGGCCGCCCGACCAGCGGGTCGCGGACCTCCTGTGCAACGGAGGGCCCGATGGCCAGGGCCTTTTCGGCACGCGACTGCGGCAGCGGCTCGGCGACCGGATCGGACGCGAATTCGCCTTCCAGTTCGAGATGGAGCAGGACGCCGATCCGACGAACCGCGTCACCATCGATCCTCGCCACCGCGACGCGCTGGGCAACCCGCGGCCGGTACTCCACTACGACTTGTCCGACTACGTCAAACGCGGTATCGCCGCGGCGAAGTCCGTTTCCGATCAGCTCTTCGATCTGCTCGGGGCAGAGGACCACACATCCTTCGAACCGGGGCCGGACTGGCCCGGCTACTTCGAGTTCGAGGGCCGCCCGTACGCCTACCGGGCGGCCGGACACGGAGCCGGTACCCACATCATGGGCGACTCGCCGGCCACTTCTGTTGTCGACGGGTGGCAGCGCTGTTGGGACCACCCCAACCTGTACGCCGTCGGGTGCGGCAGCATGCCCACCGTGGCTACGTCCAACCCCTCACTGACCATGGCGGCGCTGGCCCTGCGCAGCAGTGAGGAGATGCATCGCGACCTGCTCGGACAGCGCCGTATCGCATCCGCCGCACCCCTCCCGTAGAGGTGCGTCCCGCGCGCGAGCACCCGGTTCCCGGCGTTCCGTGATGCTCACCCATCCGAAGGACGGAAGGGCGCGGACCGTGGCGACGGGCGCAGACGGTGTCGTGCTCACAGCCGGGCCTGCTTCAGCGCCATGTGCAGCAGCAGCCGGTCCTCGCCGTCGTTCAGGTCGAGTCCGGTGAGCTGCTGGATCCGGGCGAGCCGGTAGTAGAGCGTCTGGCGGTGGATACCCAGCTCGGCGGCCGTACGGCTCGCCTGGCCCGCACGGTCGAGGAACACCTCGGCGGTGCGGGCCAGTTCCGCGTGGGGCGGAGTCAGCAGGGGCCGGACGACCGGGTCCTGCGTGGTGTCCGCCGCGCGGGGGAGGGCGGCCAGCAGCCGGTACGGGCCGATGGCCGACCAGTCGGCGACCGGGCCGAAGCGGGACTCCGCCGAGGCCGCGCGGGCGGCCGACAGGGCCTCGTGCCAGGAGTCGGCCAGCTCCGCCAGACCTCGGCGGGCGGCCGCGACGCCACCGGTCGCTGCGGGGCCGGCGGTGGAGCGCAGCCGCTCGGCCGCCGTCGTCGCCGGGTCGAGCGCCTCGGGGGAGCGCAGCCGGATCAGGCCCGCCAGCGCCTGGCCGCCGGCCACGGGCGCCGTGGCGAGTGCCGCCGCCGACGGCACCGTACGCACGGAAGGGGTCTCGCCGGGCCACGGGGTCACGCACACCACCGTGTGCAGCCCGTCCGCGTCGGCCCCCAGGGCGTCGTGCAGCGCGGCCACCGCCATGTCGCGCTGCCAGCCGCGCCCCGCGACGAGCACCGCGCCGAACTCCCGGGACAGGTCGGCGCCCGCCCGCTGCTCGTCGGCGAGCAGGGCCCCGATCCTGGCGGCCACGTCCATCGCCGCGGTCAGCTGCCCGTCGGTCGGCCCCGGGTCCGCGTCCAGCAGCCATACGTAGCCCAGGACGACACCCCGATGGCGTACCGGGAGGCAGACGCGGTCCCGGAACACCCCGGCCTCCGGGGCGGCCGGGATACGGACCGGGCCCGTCGCCCGGGTGATGCCGAAGCCCTCGAACCAGGCGCGCACCGCGGGGGTGGAGCGCCGGGTGAGGATCGAACGCGTACGCACGGGGTCCATGGCCGTGTCGTCGTCGCTGTCGTGCGCTCCGAAGGCGACCAGGCCGAAATCGCGGTTCTCCAGGGTCGCGGGGGCGTTGAGCAGCGCGGAGATCTCGTCGACCAGCTCCTGGTAATCGCCCTTCACCCAGCCATTCTCGCACTCCTTCAGACATATGTCTGAGATCCAGTGCACGGATGCGTGACAGCTGTCGATGGCAGGGGGGTGCGGGGGTCCCTAGATTTCACAGTGGTTCTCCGTGCCGTCCCGGTCTGTTCATATGCGTACCGGTCCGGCCCCGTTCGTACTCCGTGGAGGTGCCCCGTGCTGGGTCCCGTGATTCTCGCCGCGTCACGCAGCGACAAGATGCGTCGCTTCGTCTCCGCGGCGCCCGGCACCAAGCAGGTCGTCGACCGCTTCATCGCGGGGGAGGGCGTCGACCAGGTCGTCCCCGTCATCCGGGACGCGGCCGCCAAGGGCCTGGAGGTCACCCTGGACGTCGTGGGTGAGGACATCACCACCCCCGAGCAGGCCGCCGCCGCGCGTGACGCCTATCTGGAGCTCATCGGCCGGCTGAAGGAGCTCGGACTCGGCACACAGGCCGAGATGTCCGTCAAGCTCTCGATGTTCGGACAGTCGCTCGACAACGGCCACGACCTGGCCCTGGCCAACGTCCGCTCCGTCGTCGAGGCCGCCGCCGCGATCGGCACGACGGTCACCCTGGATGCCGAGGACCACACCACCCTCGACTCGATGTTCGCCATCCACGAGGAGCTGCGGAAGGACTTCCCGCAGACCGGCTGCGTGATCCAGTCCTATCTGTTCCGCACCGAGGCCGACGCCCGCCGCCTCGCCGCCGCCGGCAGCCGGGTCCGCCTGGTGAAGGGCGCCTACAAGGAGCCCGCCTCCGTCGCGTACCAGAGCAAGCCGGAGATCGACAAGGCGTACGTCCGCATCCTGAGGACGCTGATGCTGGGCGAGGGCTACCCGATGATCGGCTCCCACGATCCCCGTCTCATCGCCATAGGCCAGGAGCTCGCACGCCAGGCCGGGCGCAAACTGGACGAGTACGAGTTCCAGATGCTGTACGGCATCCGCAGCGAGGAGCACGTCCGGCTCGCGGCCGAGGGCCACCGGATGCGCGTCTACACGGCGTACGGCACCGACTGGTACGGATATTTCATGCGCCGCCTCGCGGAGAAGCCGGCCAACCTCCTCTTCTTCGCCCGCTCAGTCGCCACCAAGGGCTGACCCGCCCGGCCGACCACCCACCTCGATCAAGGAGACAAGGCACTCATGGACGCTGTCACCCAGGTCCCCGCGCCGGTCAACGAGCCGGTCCACTCCTACGCCCCCGGCACCCCCGAGCGAGCCCGCCTGGAGGCGAAGCTCAAGGAGCTCAGCCAGAACCCCGTCGACCTGCCGATGACCATCGGCGGCGAGAAGCGCATGGGCGGCGGCGAGCGTGTCGACGTCGTGCAGCCGCACAACCACCAGGCCGTCATCGGCACCTTCGCCGGTGCCACCGAGCAGGACGCCCAGGACGCCGTCGACGCGGCCCTCGCCGCCGCTCCGGCCTGGCGCGCGATGTCCTTCGACGACCGCGCCGCCATCATCCTGCGCGCAGCCGAGCTGCTGTCGGGCCCCTGGCGCGAGACGCTGGCCGCCTCCACGATGCTCGGCCAGGGCAAGACCGCGCAGCAGGCCGAGATCGACTGTCCCTGCGAGCTCATCGACTTCTGGCGCTTCAACGTGCACTACGCGCGCCAGATCCTCGCCGAGCAGCCGCCGGCGAACTCGCCCGGCGTGTGGAACCGCATGGACCACCGCCCGCTCGAAGGCTTCGTCTACGCGATCACGCCGTTCAACTTCTCGGCCATCGCGGGCAACCTGCCCACCGCGCCCGCCCTCATGGGCAACGTCGTGGTGTGGAAGCCGTCCCCGACGCAGACCCACGCCGCCGTGCTGCTGATGCAGCTCCTGGAGGAGGCCGGGCTGCCCAAGGGCGTCATCAACCTGGTCACCGGTGACGGCATCGCCGTCTCCGAGGTCGCGCTGAACCACCGCGACCTGGCCGGTGTCCACTTCACCGGCTCGACCCCCACCTTCCAGCACCTGTGGAAGACGGTCGGCAACAACATCGCCAACTACCGCACCTACCCGCGGCTCGTCGGCGAGACCGGTGGCAAGGACTTCGTCGTCGCCCACCCGAGCGCCGACCGCGCCGTCCTGAAGACCGCGCTGACCCGTGGCTCCTTCGAGTACCAGGGCCAGAAGTGCTCGGCCTCCTCCCGTGCGTACGTCCCGGCCTCCATCTGGAACTCCGGCTTCAAGGAGGAGTTCGCGGCCGAGGTCGACTCCATCACCATGGGCGACGTCACCGACCTGTCGCACTTCATGGGCGCCGTCATCGACGAGCGGTCCTTCGCGAAGAACAAGGCCGCGATCGACCGTGCCGCCGCCGACCCGACGTGCACGGTCATCGCAGGCGGCACGTACGACGACTCCGTCGGCTACTTCGTCCGCCCGACCGTCATCGCGTGCGACGACCCGGCCAACGAGGTCTTCACCACCGAGTACTTCGGCCCGATCCTCGCCGTGCACGTCTACGAGGACGAGAAGTACGACGCGATGCTGGAGCAGATGGAGTCGGTGTCCGACTACGCGCTGACCGGCGCGGTCATCTCCAACGACCGTGCGGCCGCCGCGTACACGATGGACAAGCTCCGCTACGCCGCGGGCAACTTCTACATCAACGACAAGTCGACCGGTGCTGTCGTCGGCCAGCAGCCCTTCGGCGGCGGCCGTGGCTCCGGCACCAACGACAAGGCGGGCGCCCCGCAGAACCTGCAGCGCTGGACGCTGACCCGCGCCATCAAGGAGACGCTGGTCCCGCCGACCGACTACACCTACCCCCACCAGGGCTGAGAGCCCCCACCAGGGCTGAGAGCCCCCACCAGGGCTGAGAGCCCCCACCAGGGCTGAGCGGCCACCTGCCCCTCCGCCCCAGGGGCGCCCGCCACGGGCGCCCCGCCCCCGCACTCCGCCTCCCGACCGGCTCCCCCCGCCGGCCGGGAGGCGGTTTCCATGTCCGCCGGCAGGAGGTCTGCCTCAGCCCTTCACGGTGAAGCCGACCCGCAGGAGGGCGTCGTCCGACGAGGACGGGCCGACGAGCAGCTCGAAGGCGCCGGGCTCGACGACCCGCCGGCCGGCCGCGTCCACGAGGGTGCACTCGGAGACCGGCAGCTCCAGCGGCACCTCGCGAGACTCACCCGGGGCGAGTGCCACCTGCCGGTAGGCCTTGAGCTCCTTCTCGGCCCAGGTCACTGACGTCACGGTGTCGCTGATGTACACCTGCACGGTCTCCAGGGCCGGCCGCTCACCGGTGTTGTGCACGGTGACGCGCGCCCGCAGCGTGTCGCTCTCCCCGACGCTCGCCGTGAGGACCTCGAGACCGGAGTAGGCGACGGTGGTGTAGCTCAGGCCCTCGCCGAACACGAAGGCGGGACGCTGGGTGAGGTCGGCGTACCGGGAGCCGTGCTGGCCGCGGATCTGGTTGTAGTACGTCGGCTGCTGACCCGCGTGCCGGGCGAAGGAGACGGGCAGCCGCCCCGACGGCTCGACGAGGCCCATCAGGACCTCGGCCACCGCCCGGCCGCCCTCCATGCCCGGGTTGAAGGCGTGCAGGACCGCAGCGGCGCCGAGTGCGGACGGCGGCAGCACCAGCGGCTTCGAGCTGATGACCACGACGACGAGCGGCTTGCCGGTCGCGGCCAGCGCGTCGAGCAGCGCGACCTGGTCGCCGAAGAGCTCCAGGGTCGCGGTCGAGCGTCCCTCACCGACCAGCTCGATACGGTCGCCCACCACGGCGACGACGTGGTCCGCGGCCTCGGCGGCGGCGACGGCCTCGGCGATCAGGGCCTCGGAGGGCTCGGCCGGTACGACGACCTCGGGGCGGGGCTGCCCGTCGGGGAAGAACGCGCCCTCCGGGTCAGGGCCCACGGCGAGGATCTCGGCGCCCCGCGCGTAGCTGATGTCCCAGTCGGCCGGGGCGTGCTCGCGGAAGCCGTCGAGCACGGTACGGATCATGGCGCGCGGTTGCCCGTCCGGCAGCCAGTCCGTCTGGCCGGACGAACCCGCCCAGTCGCCCAGCTGTGTCTGCGCGTCGTCGGCGTTGGGCCCGACGACCGCGACCTTGAGGGGAGTTGCACCCGCGGGGGCGACGGCGCGGCCGTCCTCGCCCGGCACCAGCCCGCCGGCCAGCGGCAGGGTGCCGTCATTGCTGAGCAGGACCAGTGAGCGCCGGGCGGACTCCAGATTCAGCACGGCGTGCGCGGAGCTGCCGATGACCGCGGCCTGCCGGGCGGCGTCGGGATGGCGGGGGTTCTCGAACAGGCCGAGCTCGAACTTCAGGGTCAGCACACGGCGTACCGCCGCGTCGATCTCCGACTCGTCCAGCGTGCCCTGGGCGACCGCGCTCTGCGCTCCCTCGAAGAACTGGCGGGTGGTCATCACCATGTCGTTGCCCGCCCGGACCGCCGCCGCCGCGGCCTGGGTGTGGTCGGCGTAGATCTTCTGCTCCCAGACCATGCGGCCGACGTTGTCCCAGTCGGTCACCAGAGTGCCCGTGTACCCCCACTCGCCGCGCAGCACCTCGTTGAGCAGCCAGCCGTTGACCGTGATCGGCACGCCGTCCATGGACTGGTAGCCGAGCATGAACGTACGGCAGCCCTCGCGGGCGACCCGCTCGAACGGGGGCAGGAACCAGGAGCGCAGCTTGCGCCTGGAGATGTCCGCCTCGCTCGCGTCCCGGCCGCCCTGCGTCTCGGAGTAGCCCGCGAAGTGCTTGGCGCACGCCAGGATCGCCGTCGGATCGGACAGCCCCTCGCCCTGATAGCCGCGGACCATCGCCGAGGCCAGCTCGCCGATCAGGAAGGGGTCCTCGCCGAAGGTCTCGCTGACCCGGCCCCACCGCAGGTCCCTGGTGATGCAGAGCACCGGCGAGAACGTCCAGTGGACGCCGGTCGCCGCGACCTCGACGGCGGTGGCCCGGGCGACGCGCTCCAGGAGATCCGGGTCCCAGGTCGCCGCCAGGCCCAGCTGCGTGGGATAGATCGTGGCCCCCTCCCAGAAGGAGTGGCCGTGGATGCAGTCCTCCGCGACCAGCAGCGGGATGCGCAGCCGCGTCCGCTCGGTCAGCGCCGCCGCTTCGAGGACGCGCTCGGGCGAGGCGTGGAGGATCGAACCCGCGTGCAGGTCCTCGATGAGGGACCGCACCCCGTCCTTGGCGTTCAGCTGGAGCATCTGACCGGTCTTCTCGGCCAGGGTCATACGGCCGACAAGGTCGTCGACCCGCTCGGCGACGGGGAGCGCGGGGTCGAGATAGGGCAGGGAGGGGGCCACGGGGGGTCCTTTCGCGACACGGTTCCCCTTCACCATAGAGTCAATCCCGACCACCTGGTAGGTATCTTTGGGCCGAATCTCCGGTGATCGGCTCCTCCGGAGGCATGAATGGGAACTGCACGCACCGAGATGCCGGGCCGGCCGAAGCCCGCGGACCCGGGGAGTGACGAGTGACGGCCGAGACGCGGCGCGGCTACGCGAAGGGCCGTGCGAAGCGGCACGAGATCCTCGAACAGGCCATGTCCCTGTTCGGCGAGGCCGGTTACCGGGGCGCGTCGCTGCGGGTCATCGCCACCCGCAGCGGCATCTCGCACACCGGCCTGCTGCACCACTTCCCGACCAAGGAGGCGCTGCTGCTCGCCGTGCTGGAGCACCGCGACGACGTGGACGACGCCTGGCTCTCGCTCGGCGGCCCCGCCGGCGTGGAACTGCTGCGGAGGTTCGTCGAGCTGGCCGCGCTGAACGCCGCACGGCGCGGGATCGTCGAGCTGTTCTCGGTGGTCTCCGCCGAGGCCACGGCCGCCGACCACCCCGCCCACGGATACTTCGTACGCCGCTACGAGAACTCCGTCGCGGGCGCCGTGCTCGCCTACGAAGAGGCCCGCGTCGAGGGCGCGCTGCGCGCCGGCATCGATCCGGGTGACGCGGGCCGGCAGCTGATCGCCCTGATGGACGGGCTCCAGGTGCAGTGGCTGCTCGGCGACGGCGCCACGGACATGGCGGGCGTCCTGCGCGCGCATGTCGAGGCACAGCTCACCGTGCGTCTCTGAGGCCGCGACCCGGGCCCCGATGCACACTCCGCTCGCGTCGCCGTCTCAGATAGTAGGAAGTCCGAGTATCTGTAGAGACAGAAGGCCCGAGCTGTCCTAACTTTGTAGAAGCCGAACGAATCGCTGATCCGGCGACCGGCGTGTGTGAGCGTGCCCCCGAGCAGGTAACCCCTGCGGCATCCGCTCCCCGCCCCCGTAGGCGCCTCGAAATCCACGCGATCTCAAGGAGTCGATCCCTCATGGCCGAGACCACCGCCCGCCGCCGTGTCCGACACACCTCGCACTCCGCCGAGTCGGAGCGCAAGAACGCCGCCGCAGCCCTGCAGCGCGCCCTCGACCGCCGGGACAACGGCGGCTCGACGGGCCACTGAGGCCCCGCACCCCCGCCTCCCGGCGCCCACCCCCGCGAGTCCGCGACCGTCCGCATCGTGGACGCCGCGTGTCATGGGGTGGGACGGAGGGCTAGAGTGCCGCCATGTCTCGCAGCATCGATCTCGCAGTGATCCCCGGCGACGGTATCGGCCAGGAGGTCGTCACCCAGGGCCTCAAGGTTCTCAACGCTGTTCTCCCGCAGGATGTGAAGCTGGAGACCAGGAAGTACGACCTGGGCGCCCAGCGATGGCACCGCACCGGTGAGACCCTTCCCGACGCGGAGCTCGAAGCCCTCAAGGGCCACGACGCCATCCTGCTCGGCGCCATCGGCGACCCGTCCGTGCCGTCGGGTGTGCTGGAGCGCGGGCTGCTGCTGAAGCTGCGCTTCGCCTTCGACCACTTCATCAACCTGCGGCCGTCGAAGCTCTTCCCGAACACCGCGACCCCGCTGGCCGGCCGCCCCGAGATCGACTTCGTCGTCGTCCGCGAGGGCACCGAGGGCCCGTACACGGGCAACGGCGGTTCGCTGCGCACGGGCACGGAGCACGAGGTCGCCACCGAGGTCAGCGTCAACACCGCCTACGGCGTCGAGCGCGTCGTGCGTGACGCCTTCGCGCGTGCCGCCGCCCGCCCGCGCAAGAAGCTGACGCTGGTCCACAAGAACAACGTCCTCGTGCACGCCGGCCACCTGTGGAAGAACACCTTCGACAAGGTCGCGGCCGAGTTCCCCGAGGTCAGCACCGACTACCTGCACGTCGACGCCGCGACGATCTTCTTCGTCACACAGCCGGAGCGCTTCGACGTCATCGTCACCGACAACCTCTTCGGTGACATCCTCACCGACCTGGCCGCAGCCGTGACCGGCGGCATCGGCCTGGCCGCGTCCGGCAACATCAACCCGACGGGCGCCTTCCCGTCCATGTTCGAGCCGGTGCACGGCACCGCGCCCGACATCGCGGGCCAGGGCAAGGCCGACCCGACGGCCACGATCCTCTCCGTCGCCCTCCTGCTGCGCCACCTCGGCTACGAGGCCGAGGCCGTGCGCATCGAGGATGCCGTCTCCGCCGACCTCGCGGAGCGTGACGGAAAGCACGCACGCACCACCGACGAGATCGGCGACGCGCTCGCGGTACGCGTAGCGAGCTGACCCGACGTCTCCACTTCGAAGCCGCCGGGTCGCAACCGCACCCGGCGGCTTCACCTTGCGGTCTCCGGGTGCCACCATCGACCTCGGACCGCGTTTTCGCGTCGCGCACAGCGTCACCGTGAACGTCACCGCAATCGCATCATTTCGTGCAGAGCCGCCCCCGGGAGATAATCGAACGCGGGGCCGCGGCTCGCGGTAGAGCTCGGACGTCCTACTACCCGCACGGCGACCGCCGTGCGGAGCGGGCGTGAGCGCGGTCCATCAGACGACAAGACCGTGAAGGACACGCACTCATGACGACGCCCACGATCGAGCTCAAGCCCTCCTCGCACCCGCTGTCCGACGCGGAGCGCGAGGCCGCGATGGCCAACCCCGGATTCGGCCGGCACTTCACCGACCACATGGTGACGATCAGCTGGACCGAGGGCCGCGGATGGCACGACGCGCAGCTCGTGCCGTACGGCCCGCTGTCGCTCGACCCGGCCAACATGACGCTGCACTACGCGCAGGAGATCTTCGAGGGGCTCAAGGCCTACCGGCAGCCCGACGGCACGGTGGCCACCTTCCGCCCCGAGGCCAACGCCGCCCGCTTCCAGCGGTCCGCCGCCCGGCTCGCGATGCCGGAGCTGCCCATCGAGACCTTCATCGAGGCCTGTGACGTGCTGGTCCAGCAGGACCAGGCCTGGGTTCCGCCGCACGGCGGCGAGGAGTCCCTCTACCTGCGCCCGTTCATGATCGCCGCAGAGGTGGGCCTCGGTGTCCGGCCGGCCAACGAGTACCTCTTCATCGTCATCGCGTCGCCCGCCGGCGCCTACTTCCCCGGCGGTGTGCGGCCGGTCTCGATCTGGCTGTCCCAGGACCGGGTGCGCGCCGTCCCCGGTGGTGTCGGCGACGCCAAGACCGGCGGCAACTACGCGGCCTCCCTCCTCGCCCAGGCGGAGGCGGCCGAGCAGGGCTGCGACCAGGTCGCCTACCTCGACGCCGTCGAGCACAAGTGGGTCGAGGAGCTCGGCGGCATGAACCTCTACTTCGTGTACGGGCAGGAGGACGGCGGCAAGCGGATCGTCACCCCGACCCTCAGCGGCTCGCTGCTCGCCGGCGTCACCCGTGACTCCCTGCTCACCGTGGCCCGTGACCTCGGCTACACCTCCGAGGAGGGCCGGGTCTCCATCGACCAGTGGCGCGGGGACACCGAGAACGGCACCCTCACCGAGGTCTTCGCCTGTGGCACCGCCGCCGTCATCACGCCCGTCGGCACCGTGAAGTCCGCGGACGGCGAGTGGACCCAGGGCGACGGCACCCCTGGCGAGGTCACCCTCAAGCTGCGCGAGCGCCTGCTGGACATCCAGCGCGGCGTCGCGAAGGACACCCACGGCTGGATGCACGAGCTCGGTTGATCACGGCCGCACGTTCCGCCTGCCGTAAGGTCACCGGCCGCACGTTCCGCAGGCCACACGCTCACCGGCCGATACGTTCACCGGCCGTACGCTCCGCCGGCAGTCCGGCGAAGGCCGCGCCCCACCCGGGCGCGGCCTTCGCCGGTCGTGGGCCGTGGTGTGGGTCGCGGGTCCCGTGCGACGGACGTCACGCCCGCATCCTGAGACACCCAGGGACCCCGGAGCCCCGCTGTGCCAGACTGCGGGGGTGTCCTCGTTCGCCATGATTATCGGCAGCAGGCGCGCCGGTCCGCAGTGACCGTCCCGTATCACCACGTACGGAACGGGCATCGTGCCCCAGACCCGCGCGCAGACCTCTCGCACCCGCGAGGGGTTTTTTCGTTTTCCGGCCCACACCACGGCCGGGACGAGGCACGCGAGAGGATGGGGGCAAGTGGAGCCGATTCGTCCGGATCCGCTCACCCGACAGGAGTCAGATCAGCATGACCACAGAGGCCACGGTCCCCGACGACATCTTCCATGTCTTCGACACCACCCTGCGCGACGGCGCGCAGCGTGAAGGCATCAACCTGACGGTCGCGGACAAGCTGACCATTGCCCGGCATCTGGACGACTTCGGGGTGGGCTTCATCGAGGGCGGCTGGCCCGGCGCCAACCCCCGCGACACCGAGTTCTTCGCCCGCGCCCAGCAGGAGATCGACTTCGAGCACGCCCAGCTCGTCGCGTTCGGCGCCACCCGCAGGGCCGGCGGCAGGGCCGCCGACGACCCGCAGGTCCAGGCGCTCCTGGACTCGGGCGCCCCGGTGATCACGCTGGTCGCCAAGTCCCACGACCGCCACGTCGAACTCGCCCTGCGCACCACCCTGGACGAGAACCTGGAGATGGTCCGCGACACCGTCACCCACCTCCGCGAGCAGGGCCGCCGGGTCTTCGTCGACTGCGAGCACTTCTTCGACGGCTACCGCGCCAACCACGAGTACGCCAAGGCGGTCGTACGCACCGCCCACGAGGCGGGCGCCGATGTCGTCATCCTCTGCGACACCAACGGCGGGATGCTCCCCGCCCAGGTCCAGGCCGTCGTCTCCACCGTCCTCGCCGACACCGGTGCGCGGCTCGGCATCCACGCCCAGGACGACACCGGCTGCGCCGTGGCCAACACCCTGGCCGCCGTGGACGCGGGCGCCACGCATGTGCAGTGCACCGCCAACGGCTACGGCGAGCGGGTCGGCAACGCCAACCTCTTCCCCGTCGTCGCCGCGCTGGAGCTCAAGTACGGCAAGACCGTCCTGCACGAGGGCGCGCTCGCCGAGATGACCCGTATCTCCCACGCCATCGCCGAGGTCGTCAACCTCACGCCCTCCACCCACCAGCCGTACGTCGGGGTCTCCGCCTTCGCGCACAAGGCCGGGCTGCACGCCTCCGCGATCAAGGTCGACCCGGACCTCTACCAGCACATCGACCCCGAACGCGTCGGCAACACCATGCGGATGCTGGTGTCCGACATGGCGGGCCGCGCCTCCATCGAGCTCAAGGGCAAGGAGCTCGGCATCGACCTGGGAGGCGACCGCGCACTCGTCCAGCGGGTCGTGGAGCGGGTCAAGGAGCGCGAGCTCAGGGGCTACACCTACGAGGCCGCCGACGCCTCCTTCGAACTGCTGCTGCGCGCCGAGGTCGACGGCAGGCCCAGGCGCTACTTCCGCGTCGAGTCCTGGCGGGCCATCGTCGAGGACCGCCCCGACGGCACCCACGCCAACGAGGCGACCGTGAAGCTCTGGGCCAAGGGCGAGCGCATCGTCGCCACCGCCGAAGGCAACGGCCCGGTCAACGCCCTGGACCGGGCGCTGCGCGTCGGCCTGGAGCGGATCTACCCGCAGCTCGCCAAGCTGGAGCTGATCGACTACAAGGTGCGCATCCTGGAAGGCCGCACCGGCACCGAGTCCACCACCAGGGTCCTGGTCACCACGGGTGACGGATCAGGGGACTGGGCGACGGTCGGCGTGGCCGAGAACGTCATCGCCGCGTCCTGGCAGGCACTTGAGGACGCGTACACCTACGGGCTGCTCCGGGCGGGCGTCGAGCCGACGGACTGACACGGGACCCTGCCGGGGCCGCGCCTTCGGGCCGAAGGCTCCGGCACGGGGGCCGGCGGGGCCGACGCGGATGTAGGACGGCGGAAGCCCCGTCGGCGTAAGTGAAACTGCCCTTACGTGCCCGCGTCAAGGGTTTCGTGCCTTCAAGAGGTGAACAAAAGGCGCGGCGGATCTGCTTCGGACCTGCTGCGAAAATGGGTACGGACCAATGTTGGTGTGAAGTATTGACGCCTCTGTTCCGGCGGGGTTAACTCCAGCCGCAACGCCGGTACCGGTTCCGGTACCGGTTGCGGAACCGGTACCGAAGCCTCGGCACACCGCCCTGTCCTGCCTTGTCCCTGGAGGCCCGTTGCGTGTCACCATCGCCGATGTCGCCCGCGAGGCCGGCGTCAGCAAGACGACCGTCTCACGGGTCATCAACTTCAAGGGTGAGGTGGACGGTTCGACGGCCGCCCGGGTCCGTGGGGTGATCGCGGACCTCGGCTACGTCCCCAGCTCGGGGGCCGTCGGTCTGGCGCGCGGCAGCAGCCGTACGGTCGGCATGCTGGTGCCGTCGCTCACCTGGCCATGGATGGGCGAACTGCTCCAGGGGGTCGTCGACACGGTCGAGGCCGCCGACTACGGGCTGCTGCTCTTCACCTGCAACCGCGGTGCGGAGTCCGTCGAGCGCTTCACCACCCAGGTGTCGGCGCGCGCCTTCGACGGGCTCGTCGTCGTCGAACCGGAGAACACGCTCGACCAGCTCACCGCGCTCCACCGGTCCGGTCTGCCGATCGTCCTGATCGACGACAGGGGCCATCACCCGGAATTCCCCTCCGTCGTGACCACCAATCACGAGGGAGGCGCGTCCGCCGCCCGCCATCTGCGGGCCGCCGGCCGCACCAGACCCATGGTCGTCACCGGTCCCGGACACTTCGGCTGCGTACAGGAACGGCTCGCGGGCTTCGTGCAGGTCCTGCCCACCGAGCTGGTCGTGCACGGGGACTTCACCGAACGCCGTGGGCGGCTCGCCGTGGAGGAACACCTCGCGGCGGGAACGGAGTTCGACTCGGTCTTCGCCCACAACGACATCACCGCGACCGGGGTCCTGCGTGCCCTGCGGGCCGCGGGCCGCCGCGTACCCGATGACATCGCGGTGGTCGGCTTCGACGACATCCCGATGGCCGAACACACCGAACCGCCGCTGACCACCGTGCACCAGCCCACGCGGCAGATGGGCGAGGCTGCGGCCCGCCTGCTGCTCTCCCACCTCGGCGGCACCGCCGTACCGGACGGACCGGTCGTGCTGCCCACCGAACTGGTCGTGCGCCACTCGGCGCCGTAACGGACCCGGCCCCGCCGGTCACCCGTCCGCATCCCCGAGAATCTCCCAGACCCGCAGTCCTCCCAGACCCGCAGTCCTCCTGGAGTCGCCATGTCCGTACGTCGCCGTCACACCCTGAGAGCGCTCTCAGTCGCCACAGCCGTGGTCGCGCTCGCCGCCGGCTGCTCGTCCGCCAACTCGGGTGCCAACAAGGGGGGCGGTGGAGCCGGTGCCTCCGGTGTGCTGACCCTGGGCAAGCCCGACGGGCCGCAGACGAACAACAGCAACCCGTTCCTCGCGACCTCGGCGGGCGCCACCCTCGGCTACCGCTTCATGATCTACGAGCCGCTGGTGATGACCAACCAGATCCGCCCCACCGACAAGGGCGACCCGTGGCTGGCGACCGCCTGGGACTGGGAGTCCAACTTCACCAAGCTCACCTTCACGCTCGACGAGCGCGCCAAGTGGGCCGACGGCAAGCCGCTCACCGCCGAGGACGTCGCGTTCACCTTCGAGCTGCTCAAGAAGCACCCCGCGCTCAACGGCAACGGCATTCCGTACGACGGCATCAAGGTCGAGGGCAAGAAGGTCGTGCTGACCTTCAAGGAGTCCCAGTTCGTCAACCAGAACAAGATCATCACGACGTACGTGGTGCCCAAGCACATCTGGGAGAAGGTCAAGAACCCGGAGACCTGGCCCAACCGCACCCCGGTCGGCTCGGGACCGTACAAGCTGAAGACCTTCACCCCGCAGACCACCACCCTGACCGCCACGCCCACCTACTGGAAGGGCGAGACCAAGGTCAAGGAGCTGCGCTACACCGCGTACAACGACAACAGCGCGGCGACCACGGCCCTGGCGAACGGCAAGGTCGAGTGGTCGTTCGTCTTCATGCCGAACTACAAGCAGCTGTACGTCGCCAAGGACCCGAAGAACCACAAGCTCTGGTTCCCCTCCGGGCTCGGCGTCCACGGCCTGTGGTTCAACACCGCGCGCAAGCCGTTCGACAACCCGGCCCTGCGCAAGGCGATGGCCATGGTCGTCGACCGTAACGCCATCCACGTGCAGGCGGAGGCGACCCTCTACCCGGAGATCACCAACCCGACCGGCATTCCGCTGCCCGCCGGTGACTCCTTCCTCGCGCCCGAGTACAAGAGCGCCACCACCGAGCCCGATGTGGCCGGCGCCAAGAAGATCCTCGCCGAGGCGGGCTTCAAGCTCAGCGGCGGTGTGCTGAAGGACCCGAGCGGCAAGCCGGTGAAGCTGACCTTCACCGACCCGGCCGGCTGGAACGACTACATCACCGGGCTCTCGATCATCAAGGACAACATCAAGCAGCTGGGCATCGACGCCAAGGTCAAGACCCAGACCGCCGAGGCCTGGGGCACCGACGTGGCCACCGGTAACTTCGACGCCACCCTGCACTGGACCAACAGCGGCCCCACGCCCTACGACATGTACCAGAACATCATGGACGGCGAGATCCTCCAGCCCGTCGGCAAGACCTCCCAGCTGGGCAACTTCGGCCGCTTCAAGAGCCCCGAGGCCACCGCCGCGCTGAAGGAGTACGCCAACGCGACGGAGGACTCCGCGCGGACCAAGGCCATGAACACGCTTCAGAAGATCATGGTCGAGGAGGCGCCGGTCATCCCGACGGCCGCGGCCCCGATCGGTGCCGAGTACTCCACGAAGAACTGGGTGGGCTGGCCCACCGAGGAAGACCCGTACGCAGCCCCGCAGCACACCCAGCCCGACGCCCTGGAAGTCGTGCTGAACCTCAAGCCCGCCAAGTGAGAGGGTCCGGCGATTGGGGGGCGGCGTCGCGGGGTTGGGCACGCACATCTGCGGCGTTGTCGTCAGTCAACAACGCTCCGCGTTGCCTCCCTCCTCCGCCTTGCAGCTGCACGCACCCAACCCCGCTCCTTCTCCCACCCCCCAATCGCCGGACCCTCTAAGTACGGGGAAGAACCGCCCATGACCACCGAACAGTCCGCAGACGTGCGCACCGAGACCGACGTGGTGCTCGAAGCGCGCGGAGTCACCAAACACTTCCCCGTACGGCGCACCTCGGGCGACCTCGTCGCCCGCAGACGCCGCACCGTCCACGCCGTCGACGACGTCTCGCTGAAGCTCAGGCGCGGCACCGTCACGGCCCTGGTGGGGGAGTCGGGTTCCGGGAAGTCCACCGTCGCCCGGCTGCTCGCCCAGCTGTACCCGCTCACCGCGGGCGAGATCCAGCTGGGCGGCAAGGCGGTGAAGGCCGGGCGTGGCCGGTCCTTCCGTACCTACGTCAAACAGGTCCAGCTGATCTTCCAGGACCCGTTCGCCTCGCTCAACCCGGTGCACACCGTGCGCTACCACCTGACCCGCGCCCTGAAGATCCACGGCCGGGCGGGGAGCGGGGAGGCGGAGCTGGAGACGAATCTGGCGGCCCTGCTGGAACGCGTCCAGCTGACTCCACCTCATCAGTTCCTGGACAAGTTCCCGCACGAGCTGTCGGGAGGGCAGCGCCAGCGTGTCGCGATAGCGCGCGCGCTCGGCGCCGACCCTCAGGTGCTGCTCGCCGACGAACCGGTCTCGATGCTCGACGTGTCGATCCGGCTCGGCGTCCTCAACCTGCTCCGCGACCTCAAGGAGCGGCTCCGCCTCGCGATCCTCTACATCACCCACGACATCGCGTCCGCACGCTACTTCGCCGACACCACCCTGGTGATGTACGCCGGCCGCATCGTCGAGGGCGGCGACAGCGAGCAGGTCACCCAGCACCCCGCGCACCCCTACACCCAGCTGCTGATCGCCTCCGCACCCGACCCGGACCGGATCGCGGACGAGTCCGACCAGGAGGAGACCGGGAGCGGCGAGCCGCCGTCCCTGATCACCCCGCCGGCCGGCTGCCGCTTCCACCCCCGCTGCCCCAAGGCGATGGAGCGCTGCCGCACCGAGCTCCCGCCGCGCTTCGACCTCGCCGACGGGCAGTGGGCTGCCTGCTGGCTGTACGACGACGCCCAGGCCGAGGGCGCGCCCGCGAAGGAGGGGGCGAAGTGAAGTACATCCTCCAGCGCATCGCCTTCTACGCCGTCACCGCGTGGGCCGCGATCACCATCAACTTCCTGATCCCGCGCCTGATGCCCGGCGACCCCGTCGAAGCTCTGATGAGCAAATACCAGGGCCAGCTCGACACCAGCGCCATCGCGTCCCTGAAGGCGCTGTTCGGGCTCGACGAGAACCAGTCGCTCTGGTCGCAGTACACCAGCTACTGGTCGAGCCTGCTCGACGGTGACCTGGGCATGTCCTTCACCTACTTCCCGACCCCGGTGGGCGAGGTGCTCTCCGACGCGCTGCCCTGGACGCTCGCGCTCGTCGGGATCACCACCCTGATCAGCTTCCTGCTCGGCACCGGCATCGGCGTCTACAGCGGCTGGCGGCGGGGGTCCTGGCTGGACGGGCTGCTCCCCGTCACCACCTTCATCTCGTCCGTCCCCTACTTCTGGCTCGGACTCATCGCCATCGCGCTGTTCGCGGTGAAGTGGCCGCTGTTCCCCTTCGAGGGCGGCTACGACAGCTCCCTGGTCCCGGCCTTCGACTGGCCGTTCATCTCCAGCGCCCTGTACCACGGGATTCTGCCCGGGGTGACGATCGTGCTCAGCGCCGTCGCCGGCTGGATCCTCGGCATGCGGAACATGATGGTGACCGTCTCCTCCGAGGACTACGTCATGGTGGCGCAGGCCAAGGGGCTCTCCGAGCGTCGCGTGATGTTCGCCTACGCCGCCCGCAACGCGGTCCTGCCCAACATCTCGGGTTTCGCGCTCTCCCTCGGCTTCATCGTGAGCGGCACGCTGCTCGTCGAGATGGTCTTCAACTATCCGGGCATCGGCTTCCGGCTCCTCCAGGCGGTCGGCGCGAAGGACTACCCGCTCATGCAGGGCGTCTTCCTGATCATCACGCTCTCCGTGCTCGCGGCGAACCTGCTCGCCGACATGGCCTACGCCCTCCTGGACCCCCGTACCCGTAAGGAGGCATGACAGGTATGTCCGTCGCCGCCACCGACACCGCCGTCCTCGACGACGTCCCCGCGCCCGCCGCGCCCGGCCGGGCCAGGCTTCGCTTCCTGCGGGGCGGGAAGACCCGCACCGGGCTGCTCATCCTCGCGTTCTTCCTGGTCCTCGCCGTCATAGGCCCCTGGATCGCACCGTACGACCCCGACGCGATGAGCGATCAGCTGCTGCAACCGCCGTCCGGCGACCACTGGTTCGGCACCACCCACACCGGGCAGGACGTCCTCTCCCAGATCCTCGTCGGGACCCGGGGCGTGCTCCTGGTCGGTTTCATCGCCGGTGTCATCGCGACCGTGCTGTCCGTGGTCATCGGGGTCAGCGCCGGATTCCTCGGCGGAGCCGCCGACGAGCTCCTGTCCATGCTCTCCAACGTCTTCCTGGTCATCCCGGGACTGCCGCTGATCATCATCATCGCGAGCTTCGTCGACGACACCACGGACCTGCTGATCGCCGCCGTCATCGCTCTCACCTCCTGGGCCTGGGGCGCCCGCGTCCTGCGCGCCCAGACGCTGTCCCTCAGGCGGCGCGACTACGTGGAGGCGGCCCGCGCCACCGGCGAGTCGACCTGGCGCATCATCCTCTTCGAGGTCATGCCGAACCTCACGGCCGTCATCGCGTCCGGCTTCGTCGGCACCGTCATCTTCGCCGTCCTCTCGGAGATCACGCTCGCCTTCATCGGTGTCGCCGACATCTCCCACTGGAACTGGGGCACCGTGCTCTTCTGGGCCCAGTCCAACCAGGCACTGGCCCAGGGCGCCTGGTGGTGGTTCGTCCCAGCCGGCCTGTGCATCGCCCTGCTGGGCACCGCGCTCGCGCTGATCAACTTCGGCATCGACGAGTTCGTCAACCCGCGGCTGCGCACCGCGACCGGCGCCTCGCGGAAGGTCAAGATGCGGGTCGGCTTCACCCCCGTCGCCCGTACGGGCACCACCACGCCGTCCGGCACCCCTGAGTCGCCCGGCACGCCCGAGACGCCGGGCACGCCCGGAAAGCCCAGCAAGGAGCACAGCGCATGACCGCCGAGCCGATCCTCACCATCAGCGGCCTGAACGTCGACTACGGCACCGGCACGAACGGCGTCCACGCCCTGCGGGACATCGACCTCACTCTGAACCGCGGTGAAGTCCTCGGCCTCGCGGGGGAGTCGGGATCGGGCAAATCCACGCTGGCGTACGCCGTCACCCGGCTGCTCTCCCCGCCCGGGGTGATCACCGGCGGTGACGTCCACTACCACCGGCCGGGCGCAGGGCCCGTCGACATCCTCTCGCTCACCCCGGACGAGCTGCGCGCCTTCCGCTGGCAGGAGCTGTCGATCGTGTTCCAGGGGGCGATGAACTCGCTGAACCCGGTGCACACCGTCCACAGCCAGCTGACCGACGTACTCAAGGCGCATCGCCCCGACATGCGCCAGGGCGAACGCACCGCCCGCGCGGAGGAACTGCTCAGCCTGGTCGGGATCTCGTCCGACCGGCTCGCCGCCTTCCCGCACCAGCTGTCCGGCGGCATGCGCCAGCGCGTGATGATCGCGATGGCTCTCGCGCTGGAGCCCGAGATCGTCATCATGGACGAACCCACCACCGCGCTCGACGTAGTGATGCAGCGTCAGATTCTGCGCAGGCTAGTCCAGCTCAGGGAGCAGCTCTCCTTCTCCGTCGTGTTCATCACCCACGACATCTCCCTGCTGATCGAATTCTCCGACCGCATCGCCATCATGTACGGCGGCCGGATCGTGGAGCAGGCGGGCGCCGCCGAGATCTACCGCGACCCCCGCCACCCCTACAGCGACGGTCTGCTGCACTCCTTCCCCGCGCTGCACGGCCCCAGGCGCGAGCTCACCGGCATCCCGGGCTCGCCCCCGCACCTCTCGGCGATGCCCACCGGCTGTGCCTTCCACCCCCGCTGCGGCAAGGCCTTCGAGCCGTGCGCCGAGCGGGTGCCGGTCCTCGCCGCGCCGGAGGCGGGAGAGGACCGCGAGGTCGCCTGCTGGCTGCACCACCACTGACCGATCAAGACCTTGCCACCGCCCCACAGGAAACCCGGAGTTACGGAGACCCATGAACCTCGTCACGCCCCGCAGCAGCCTGCAGCCCGCCGCCGTCCAGGGACTCCCTGCCGACTTCCGCTGGGGCGTGGCCACTTCCTCGTACCAGATCGAGGGCGCCGCCCTGGAGGACGGCCGCACCCCGTCCATCTGGGACACCTTCTGCCGGGTCCCGGGCGCCGTGCACAACGCGGAGCATGGCGATGTCGCCTGCGACCACTACCACCGGATGCCCCAGGACGTGGAGCTGATCGCGGGCCTCGGGGTCGACACCTACCGCTTCTCGCTCGCCTGGCCGCGCATCCAGCCGGGCGGCCGGGGCCCGGGCAACGCCAAGGGCCTGGACTTCTACAAGCGGCTGGTCGACGAGCTCCAGGACAGGGGCGTCGCCCCCTGGATCACCCTGTACCACTGGGACCTGCCCCAGGAGCTCGAGGACGCGGGCGGCTGGCCGGCCCGCGACACCGCACACCGCTTCGCGGACTACGCCATGCTCGCCTACGAGGCACTCGGCGACCGGGTCGAGCACTGGACGACCCTGAACGAACCGTGGTGCTCGGCGATGCTCGGTTACGCCTACGGGGCGCACGCGCCCGGCCGCACCGACCTGGGCGACGCCATGGGCGCCGTCCACCACCTGCTCCTGGGCCACGGAATCGCCGCCCGGCAGATGCGTGAGGCGGCGGGCAGCAGCCCGCTGGAGCTCGGCATCACCCTCAACCTCGGCACAGCGACCCCGGAGACCGACAGCGAGGCCGATCGGGAGGCCTGCCGCCGCGCCGACGGCATGGGCACCCGCCTCTATCTCGACCCGATCGTCCACGGCAGATACCCGCAGGACGTCGTCGACGACCTCGCAGCCCAAGGCATCGCACTGCCGGTGCAGGACGGAGACCTGGCAGCCATCGCCACCCCGCTGGACGTCCTCGGCGTCAACTTCTACCGGGGCGCCCTGTTCTCCGGAGTCACCGAGGACGGTTCGCCGACCGACACCGACGGCCTGCCCGTCGTACGCGGTGTGGAGCGGGACCTGCCCAGGACCGCCATGGACTGGGAGATCACCCCGGCCGAGCTCACCGCGCTGCTGCTGCGGATCCAGCGCGACTACGCGCTGCCGACCGTCATCACGGAGAACGGGGCCGCCTTCGACGACACCGTCGCCGCCGACGGGTCCGTCCCCGACACCGACCGCACCGCCTACCTCGCCGACCACATCGCGGCCACGTCCGAGGCCCGCTCGCAGGGCGCCGATGTCCGTGGCTACTTCGCCTGGTCGCTGATGGACAACTTCGAATGGGCCTACGGCTACGACAAGCGGTTCGGCATCGTGCGCGTCGACTACGACACCCAGGAGCGGACACTCAAGGACAGCGCGAAGTGGTACCGCGACACGATCCGCCTCACCCGGGACGCCGCCCCCCAGGAGGGCCGCCCCGTGTAACAGCATGTGCGTGACCCAGGCCGGGCGACGCGTTTGTCGCCCGGCCGGGTTACTTTCGGAGTATGAGGAAGAGGCTGTTCGCTCCCCTGTGGGCCTGTCTGCTGCTGATCCTCTCGGCGGCGGTGCTGGCGATGACCCCCGCTGCCCAGGCCGCCCCGTCCTCCGTCGACGACGCGGCCCGCGCCCTGCGCCAGGACCCCGTGTACGTCGACCCGGCGGCGTCAGGTCAGCTCTCGGCCTCGCAGGAGGCCGCCCTGGAGAAGAAGATCAAGGACGCCGACAAGCCGGTCTTCGTGGCCGTGCTGCCCGCGACGTCCGAGTACCCGCCCGACAACCTCCTGCAGAATCTGCGCACCGACACCGGAGTCACCGGCGTCTACGCGGTCCGCCTCGGCGACGGCTTCGACGCGGGCGCCGACCCGCAGGTGATGCCGACCCGGGCCGTCGAGAACCTCACCACGGCGGTGAAGGCACCCGGCACGGGCGACAACGCGGCGACCCAGCTCAACGCCTTCGTCGACCGCGCCGTCGAACAGGCCAAGGGCAGCGCCCCCGCCTC
The DNA here is from genome assembly GCF_040650935.1 of Streptomyces sp. NPDC048565. Classification (NCBI taxonomy): domain Bacteria; kingdom Bacillati; phylum Actinomycetota; class Actinomycetes; order Kitasatosporales; family Streptomycetaceae; genus Streptomyces; species Streptomyces sp. NPDC048565. The sequence continues at coordinate 9,244 of NZ_JBEZIH010000020.1, read as the reverse complement.
CTGGTCCGGCGGCGGGGCGGACGACGGCGGCGGCCGCAACGGCGCGCCGGTGGCCGGCCTGATCGTCCTCGGAGGCGTGGTCCTGCTCGGCGGAGGCACCGCCCTGGCGGTCGCCCGGCGCGGCAGGAAGCGCAAGGAGGAGGAAGAGCAGGCGTCCCTGGAGAAGCTCAGGGTCGTGGTCGACGAGGACATCACCGCGTACGGCGAAACCCTGGACCGGCTGGACTTCCACCCGGCCGAGAAGGGCGCGGACGAGGCGATGCGCACCGACTACGAGCGCGCGCTCGACTCCTACGAGGACGCCAAGTCCCGCATGGGCAACGCCCGCCACCCCTCGGACGTACGCGGGGTCACCAAGGCACTGGAGGACGGCCGCTTCTCCCTCGCCGTCCTCGATGCCCGCCGGAAGGGCCGCGAGCTCCCGGCCCGCCGCCCGCCCTGCTTCTTCGACCCGCGTCATGGACCGGCCGTCGCGGACGTCCTGTGGACACCGTCCGGCGGCGCGGCCCGTGAGGTCCCGGTCTGCGGCGCCGACGAGGTCAGGCTGCGCGAGGGACACGACCCGATGAGCCGTACCGTCGACGTCGGCGACGGCCGGCGCCGCCCCTACTGGGAGGCGGGCCCGGCCTACGGCCCCTGGGCCGGCGGATACTTCGGCGGCGGTCTGCTCCCCGGACTGCTGGTCGGCACCATGCTCGGCTCGATGCTCTCCACCCCGGCGTACGCGGCGGAGTACGGCGGCGGTGACTTCGGCGGGGGCGCGGGCGGCGACTGGGGCGGCGGTGACGTCTCAGGCTCCGACTTCGACTCCTCCGGCTTCGGAGGCGGCGGCTTCGGCGACGGCGGTGGTTTCGGGGGAGGCGGCGGCTTCGACGGAGGCGGCTTCTGAGGGACAGGCCGCCCCGGCTTCTGCGGGCACGCCGCCCCGGTCAGGCCTTCCCGGCCGCGTTCTCCCAGGTGTCCGGGGCCCACATGCCCGAGCGCTTCAGCGACGCGGGGCAGTGCAGATAGATCTCGTCGATCTCCACGACCAGGGCCAGGTCGGGGCGCTTGCCCTTCACCGCCATCGCGTCGAAGAAGGGCGCGTCCGTCAGGACGCGGGCGCGGCCGTTGATCCGCAGGACGGTCATCACACCGGGGAGCAGATAGAGCAGGCCGACGTGCGGGTTGGACAGGATGTTGTGGAAGCTGTCGCCGCGCCGGTTGCCCGGCAGATCGGGCAGGGCCAGCGTCCGCGCGTCCAGGACGTGGGTGAAGCCCGGCGCCCCGCCGCGCGGAGAGGTGTCGCAGTTGCCCTCGGCGTCGGAGGTCGAGACGGCGCAGAACGGCGCACGGGCCAGGAGATCCAGGTCCGCCTCGGTGAGCTCGTCGTGGACCTTGTCGATGACGATCGGCCACGGCGTCCCGAGAATCTCCCGCAGCTCATCCGCCGACCGCAGCGGCACCGCTCCGGCCAGCGGATCGGCCCCGGCCGGCGAGTCGCCGCCGGAGGGGAGCACGTCGGCGGTGGCGGCCACGGGCGCGGCGTTCGACAAGGGGTTCTCCGTACCTCGTGGGGGCTCACAGCCTACCGCTGACCTGGCACACTGTTAGGCTAACCTTACTTATGCTCACGGGTGCGCCCCGTCCCGGGGGCGACAAGCAAGGGTGAGGAACAGTGCGCAACCGCATGTCGCCGCCCCGGGTGCACCGGCTGTGAGCGGCTCGGTTCTCCAGGGAGCGCAGGAACGGAAGGCCAGGACCCCCGAGCGGCGCAGCACGCGCAGCCGCCCCGTGCTGGCCCTCGGGCTGCTCGCAGCCCTGGCCGTTCTCCTGCTGACGGTCCTGGCGAGCCTCGCGATCGGCTCCGGAGACGTGGCCTTCGGCGACGTACTGAACGGTGTCTTCGACCCGGACCTCGGGGTCAAGGGCCAGCTCATCGTCCAGGAGGTCCGCATACCCCGCACCGTGGCCGGACTGCTGGCCGGTGCGGCCCTCGGTCTCGCGGGCACGGTGATGCAGGGGGTCGCCCGCAACCCGCTCGCCGATCCCCAGCTCCTCGGCATCAACGCGGGCGCCTCCGTCGCCGTGGTGTGCTCGATCACCTTCTTCGGATTCACCCTGGCCACGCAGTACATCTGGTTCGGCTTCCTCGGCGCGCTCCTCGCCGCCCTCCTCGTGTACGGCGTCGGCTCGCTCGGCCGTGAGGGCGCCACCCCGGTGAAGCTCGCCCTGGCGGGCGCGGCGACCAGCGCCGTACTCACATCCCTGACCAGCGTGATCCTCCTCCAGGACCGCGAGGGCTACGACCGCTACCGCTTCTGGCAGCTCGGCGCGCTCACCGCCCGGGACACGGACGTGCTGTGGCAGGCGTCCCCGTTCATCGCGGCCGGAGCCGTCCTCGCGCTGCTGCTCGGCCCGCAGCTCAACGCCCTGTCCCTCGGCGACGACCTGGCACGTGGCCTCGGCCAGCGGGTCGGTGTCGCACGGCTGGTCTCGGCGCTCGCCGTGGTGCTGCTGTGCGGAGCGGCCACCGTCGTGGCCGGCCCGATCGGCTTCGTCGGCCTCGCCGTGCCGCACGCGGCCCGGCTCATCACAGGACCCGACTACCGCTGGGTGCTGCCGTACAGCATGGTGCTCGCCCCGGTCATGCTGCTCGTCGCCGACATCGTCGGCAGGGTCATCGCCCCGCCAGGAGAGGTCCAGGTGGGCGTGGTCACCGCCGCGATCGGCTGCGTCCCCTTCATCTGGCTCGTCCGGCGCAGGAAGCAGGTGGAACTGTGACCGCGACCCGCCTCCAGGACAAGTCCACCGGTACAGGCACCGGCGACGCCCGCATCGCCGACGCCGTACGCACGGTGAGACGCGTCCGCAACCGTGGACGCCGGCGCTCCGTGCTGGTGGCGGCCGGTCTGCTGGTCGCCGTGGTGGCGGCGTTCGCGCTCTCGCTCTGCGTCGGCGACATGGTGATGCCGCTCGGCAAGGTCGTGGACACCCTGCTCGGCGGAGGCGACGGCGGCTCGCAGTTCGTCGTCCTGGAGCTCCGCCTGCCCCGCGCCCTGCTCGCGCTCCTGGTCGGCATCGGCTTCGGGCTCTCCGGGGCCGTCTTCCAGTCCGTCCTGCGCAATCCGCTGGCCGCCCCCGACATCATCGGCATCAGCGCGGGTGCGAGTGCCGTCGCCGTCACCGCGTCGCTGCTCTTCCAGGTCAGCGGCCTCGCCCTGTCCGGCAGCGCGCTGGCCGGGTCGCTGGCGGCGGGCGCTGCCATCTATCTGCTCGCCTGGCGCCAGGGCGTCGTCGGCCAGCGCCTCGTGCTGGTCGGGGTGGGCTTCGGCACCGGGCTGAGCAGCGTCGTCTGGTACGTGATGGCCCGCTCGGACACCGCCGACGCGCAGGAGGCCTACCTCTGGCTGGCCGGCACCCTCAACGGCCGCTCCTGGAGCCAGGCGTGGCCCCTGCTGAGCGCCCTCGCCGTGCTGGTGCCGCTCACCGTCCTCGCCTCCCGCACCCTGGGCCCCCTCCAGCTCGGCGACGACGCGGCGGCCGGCCTCGGCGCCCGTGTCGAACCCGGCCGGCTCGCCCTGCTCGGCTGCGCGACCGCACTCGCCGGAGTCGCGACCGCGGCGGCGGGCCCGGTCGGCTTCGTGGCCTTCGTCTCCGCGCCGATCGCCCGCCGTCTGGTCCCCGGCCGGGGCGCCGCACTGCCGCACGCGGCGCTGACCGGTGCCCTGGTCGTCCTGGTCGCCGACTTCGCCGCCCAGCACGCGCTGCCCTCGGTCCAGCTGCCGGTGGGCGCGGTGACCAGCATCATCGGCGCCCCGTATCTGCTGCTGCTCCTGGCCCGCGCCAACCGAGGGGGCAGCGGTGGCTGACCCACAGACGTACGACACCAAGGAAAGGCGTGGCCGCGTCGTGGCTGAGCACACTCTTCGAGCCCAGGACGTCCGCCTCGGCTACGGCGACCGGGAGATCGTCTCCGGCCTCACGGTCGGCGTACCGCCCGGCCGCATCACGGTCATCGTCGGCCCCAACGCCTGCGGCAAGTCGACCCTGCTGCGGGCGATGGCGCGGCTGCTCGCCCCCTCGGACGGCGCCGTTCTGCTGGACGGCCGGAGCATCCAGGAGATGCCGACGAAGGAGGTCGCCGCCGTGCTCGGCATTCTCCCGCAGAGCCCGTCCGCACCGGAGGGGATCACGGTCTCCGACCTCGTCGGGCGCGGCCGCTACCCGCACCAGGGCTGGTTCCGGCGCTGGGGCCCCGAGGACGACGAGGCGGTCGCCCAGGCACTGCTCTCGACCAGCACCCTGGAGCTCGCCGACCGCCCGGTGGACGAGCTCTCGGGCGGGCAGCGCCAGCGGGTGTGGATCGCGATGGCGCTCTCGCAGCGCACGGACATCCTGCTGCTGGACGAGCCGACGACCTTCCTCGACGCCAGCCACCAGCTGGACGTCCTGGACCTGCTGACCGACCTCAACCACGAACACGGCGTCACCATGGTGGCGGTGCTGCACGACCTGAATCTGGCCTGCCGCTACGCGGACCACATGATCGCCATGAAGGACGGCCGGATCGTCGCGGAGGGCCGGCCCTCCGACATCGTGACGGAGTCCCTGGTCAGCGAAGTGTTCGGCATGCGCTGCTCGGTGATGGAGGATCCGGCGTCGGCCACTCCGATGGTCGTACCGCTGGGCCGCCACCACGTACGGGGCCCTTCGGCCAGCCCCGCGCCATGATCATCCATAAGGTTAGGCTAGCCTAATCGCCATGAACGATTCCGCTCCATGTTCCCGCTGGACCCGCCGCCCCCGCCGCCCCCGCCGCCCCCGCCGAACCCGCCGCACCCCGGCTCTGATGGCCGGCGTCGTCGCGGCCCTCCTGGTCGGCCTCGCCGCCTGCGGCTCCTCCGACGAGGACACAGGCTCCGACTCCGCCTCCTCCTCGGGCGGGGCGGCCGAGGGCGCCTTCCCCGCGAAGGTCGCGACGAAGTTCGGCGAGATCACCGTCGACAAGGCACCCGAGCGCATCCTCGCGCTCGGCTGGGGCGACGCCGAGACGGTCCTCGCGCTCGGCGGGCAGCCCGTCGGAGCGAGCGACTGGCTGGCCTTCGGCGGCGAGGGCGTCGGACCGTGGGCCAAGGGCATGTACGACAAGAGCCCGCAGATGATCGGCACGCTGGAGCCCGAGTACGAGAAGATCGCCTCCCTCCAGCCCGACCTGATCCTCGACACCAAGTCCAGCGGGGACAAGACGCGTTACGACACCCTGAGCAAGATCGCCCCGACCGTGGGCGTGCCGAAGGGCGGAGACCAGTACAAGGTCTCGTGGGAGAAGCAGACCCAGATGGTCGCCGCAGCCATGGGCGTCCCCGAGAAGGGGAAGAAGCTGATCGCACAGACCGAGACCAAGTTCGCCGCCGCCGCGAAGGCGCACCCCGAGTTCAAGGGCAGCACGGTCACGCTCGGCTCCCGCACCTCCGAGGGCTACGGCGCTTACGTCTCCGGCACCGGCCGCGTCGACTTCGTCGAGCGCCTCGGTTTCAAGAACAACCCGGCCGTCGAGGCCAAGGCGGGCGACGGCTTCTCGATCTCCGTGTCCAAGGAGAACCTCGACCTCCTCGACGCCGACCTGACGGTCATGGCCCCCATCGGCATCCCGGCCACCGACATCAGCAACGACCCGCTGTACAAGGCGATCCCGTCGGTGAAGGCCGGACACTCCCTCGTCTTCGACGACGAGGTCGTCAGCTCGGCGTTCGCCACCGACTCGATCCTGTCCACCGGCTACGCCATCGACAAGGTCGTCCCGCTCTTCGCGGAGAAGATGAAGTAGCCGCCTCCCCCAGGAGCCCCGCCCTACGAGACGTGCGCCACCAGGAACTCTTCTCCGCCCGAGGTGCCCAGGCCATCCGTCCGGCCCGCGAAGCAGGGCTCGTCGAGCATGCCCGCCGACACATGCCGGGGGCCGTCGAAACCGGCTTCGCGGGCCGGTCCCACCAGGACTCGTCCGCCTCGAAGTCCACGGGGACCAGACGCAGCCGGTCCGGGACGCCGAAGCCGAGCTCCGACAGACGCCGGCGCTTCCAGGCCTGGGGCCGGGCCCCCATGGGGCCCCGGTGCGTCGGTTCCGGACCGGGGCGGAACGCGTCCTCCTCGGGCACCTTCGCACGAGCCGCACCTCGGGCGCGTTGCCGCGATGTCACATGTCGACCCAGAAATAGGCGCGGTCGAAGCGGAGAGAGGCCAGGTCCTTGCGGCGGATCAGCCAGCTCATGATGCCCTGGTCCAGTTCCTTGATCTCCTCGTCGCAGCGCCAGGTGGCCAGCAGCACCCAGTCCTCGGCGTCCTCCGGCTCGTCCTCCCGGACGCTCTGCAGCGGGTCGTAGTTCAGGGCGATCGTGTTGCCGCCGAGCGCGAAGGTCCACATGGGCCACAGGCCGCCGACGCTCGTCCAGGCGTCGTCCATCTCTTCCACGAGTTGCGTGACGCGGTCGAGCTCCTCCTCGTCCAGGTCGTCGCCCCACTTCGCCGAGGCGTAAGTATCCGTGTCCGGTGTGGAGGAACCGAACCACGCCATGCGCAGGTCATGCGACGGGTACGCGTCGTACCAGGAGTCGGCAGGACGGGCGGTCGTCCGAGTGCCGGCGGGGATGTAACGCACGATGTCGTCCTTCAAGCCGTGGAAGCTTATGTTCGGCTGGGCGAAGAACAGCAGGTGGCCGTCGGCGGGCAAGGGGAGCCCGGTGTCCGACGGCAGCAGTGAGCAGTCGATGGTGGCGGCGAGGGGGGCGGTCGGGGTCGGCGCTTCTTCGGGCAGCAGCGCGTCGCCGCCCAACCGCGCAGCGACGGGCCCGTCACCCTTGTACGTCCAGAAGACCGCAGGCTTGATGGTCTTCAACCACTCCTCCACCTCCTCCGTCGGCAGTTCACGGGAAGCCGCCTCGGTGCGGAAGTGATGGACTCGGTCGGTGTTCCAATGATCGATCATGGGGGCACTTTAGGTACGCCGCCGTCCAGCTGTCGAAGTAGCAGGCATGGTCGGTTTGTTGGCGGCCGGTGCAGCGGCAAGCAGTCCGCGTGCAGCCGCCGCCGCCGGCGGTGTCGGTGTCGACGGCGGGGCGGCCGGCCGGGTCCTGTCGCTATGCCTTGCGGCATCCGAGGAGGAGGGTTGCGACCATGTGCTTGGCATCGGCCTGGTCGTAGTCGGGGCCGGTGATGCAGAGGTTCCCGATGGCGCGCATGAGTGTGTAGGCGGTGAAGCCGGGGCTGAGTTCGTCGGCGGCGATGCAGGCGTCGAGCAGCGTTGCGCAGGCCGGGACCAGGGTGTCGAGCATGAGGGCGTGGAGGTTCTCCAGCCCTGGATCGCCGGACCCCAGGGCGGCACCGAGGCCGTGCTTGGTCACCAGGAACTCCACGAACGCGTCCGCCCAGCGGGTCAGGGCGGTGAACGGGGAGGCCGAGTCCTCCAGGAGCTTGGGCGCGAGTGCGGTGCAGGTGTCGATCTGGTGCCGGTAGACGGCGGTGACGAGGTCCGCCCGGGTCGGGAAGTTCCGGTAGATCGTGCCGACGCCGACGCCGGCGCGTTCGGCGATGTCACGGATGGGAGCTTGGACGCCCTGGGCCACGAAGACCGCCGATGCGGCCGCCAGCACGCCGCTGCGGGTGCGCTGTGCCTGTGCTTGACGTACCCCGCCCGATTCGGGCATGAGACTTTCCCTTTGCTCGCGGAACAATGTTCCGCTAGATTGGCGGAACGGTGCTCCGCCAAAGTATGGCAGAGCGATCCCATGGAGAAAGCGCAGGACCCCCCATGTCTTCCAGTCACCCCGACCAGCGGATCGTCGCGGTCAAGCCCATCACCGTTCCCGCGCCCGGCCGCGGTGGCGACCTCCAGGTGAAGGTCACCGCCCCGCTGTCGGGCCACAACCTTCCCGTCATCGTGTTCTCCCATGGCAACGCATGGTCCCTGGACGGATACGAACCCCTCGCCGACCGGTGGGCAGCCGCCGGCTTCATCGTCGTGCAGCCCACCCACCTGGACTCCCGCCGCAACGGCATCGGGTGGGACGACCCGCGCTTCGCCACCATCTGGCGCGTCCGGATCTCCGACCTCCACGCGGTCCTCGACGGCCTCGGTGACATCCTTCGCCAGGCCGGCGGCCTGGAGGCCCGTGCCGACCATGAGCGCATCGCGGTCGTCGGCCACTCCTGGGGCGCCCAGACCGCCGGCGCGATCCTGGGCGCGCGCGTGCTCGACGCCGACGGCATCTCCGGAGAGGACTTCTCCCACCCCGCGGTCTCGGCCGGCGCGCTGATCGCCGCGACCGGAACCGGCGACACGCTCACCCCGTTCGCTGCCGAACACCTTCCGTTCATGAGGCCGGACTACTCCACCATGACCACCCCGGCCCTGGTCATCGCGGGCGGCAAGGACCAGTCCCAGCTTTCCACCCGGGGACCGGAGTGGTTCACCGACGCCTACCACCTCAGCCCGTCCCCGAAGAGCCTGCTCACCATCACCGAGGGCGAGCACACCCTGGGCGGCCTCGCCGGTGAGACGGTCGCCGAGACCACCGACGAGGACCCCGCCCGCGTCGCCCTCGTCGCCGACGCGATCTCCGCCTACTTCCACGACGCCTTCAAGCTCGACGACGCCGCGTGGGCCGCCCTCAACGACGCCGCTGCGGCAGGCGACGGCACATGGAGCATCGTCGGCAGGTGAACCCGTCCTGACCGCGCTGTCGACCGAGTCGGGTGCCGCGCGGAGCGGGCCCACCGGTCCACACCGACCACGACTGCCTGCGCCGAAGCGGAATCCGCCGCACGACCCGCGTCAGTCCTCCCCGACCGCCAACTCGCCGAGCGCCTGGGAGGCATCGGAGCGCGACACCCTGGTCCAGGCCCTGCTGGAGGCCGGCGGCAACAAACTGCTGGCAGCCCAACGCCTGGGCATCTCCCGCACAACGATCTACCGCAAGATGCGGCCCCACGGCACCCCCCTCACCCCCCCACACTGCCCCCGGGCGCGGGGGAAGTTGCGGACCGGTTCCAGGGCGTATTGTCCGTTTCCCGCGTCCTCAACCCCCCTGCCACGACTCGCCCGGACGACAAGCGGCTCGCCGAACGCCGCGCGCGAGGCCGGGTTGCTGGTGGAGGTGCGGGTGACGTGTCGGCCACTTCATGATGGTCGACTTCAACGCGGTCAAGACACTCTCCACGGCCGTCGGCGGCGTCACGGTCTGCCTGGACAAGGCGGTCGAGGACCCGG